>DATLQA010000260.1:0-33761 GCA_035535495.1 Actinomycetota bacterium
GTGGTTCGTGGCGCTGTTCGCGCTCGCCCGGCCGCTGCTCTCGGCCACCAACGCCCTCGACGCGGTGGTGGCGGCCGAGGAGACCCAGACCCGCGACCGCGCCAAGGCGATCGCCCTGGTCGCCGCCGCCTACGGCACCGGCGCCGGGCTGACCGCCATCATCCGCGGGATCGCCGGGGACGCGCTCAGCTTCCGCGGCCTGTTCGCGCTGCTGCTCATCCCGCTCGCCGCCCTGCCGCTACTCGGCCGCCGCCTGGAGGAGCCCCAACGCTTCGAGCGGGCCAGGCGGGAGGCCGGCACCCCGCACCTGCTCAGCCGGGTCCCCGCCGCCTACCGCGACCGACTCACCCTCCTGCTCACCCTGGCATTCGCGTTCGCGTTCATCCAGGGCCCCGCCACCAGCCTGCTGTTCGTCTACACCGAGAGCGTCCTGGACCTGCCCCGCTCGGCCACCGCCCTCATGGTGGTCGCCGCCGGCGTGCTCGGCCTCGGCGGCCTGGTCGCCGGGCGCTGGGCCAGCGACAACCTCGGCCGGCGCCGCACCGCCGCCACCACCCAGGTGCTCACCGCGCTGGCCGGCATCCTCACCTACAGCGGCAGCGCCACCGGCGCGGTCGCCGGCTACCTCGTCTCCATCCTGGCCATGTCGGCGTTCGCCCCGGCGGTCGGCACGCTCGGCGCGGAGCTGTTCCCCACCCGCGTCCGGGCCACCGTCGCCGGCTGGGTCAGCGTCGCCGGCGTCCTGGGCGCGGTCACCGGCCTGGTCACCTTCGGCCTGCTCGCCGACGGCCTGCAGAGCTTCAGCCACGCCGCCATCCTGGTCGCCGCCCCGGTCGCGGCGGCGGCGCCGCTGTACGCCCGCCTGCCCGAGACCCGCGGCCTCGAACTCGAGGAGTCCGCCCCGGAGTAGCGCGCGGCGTCCGGCACCGGCCGCATCAGCCGGCGCCGTCCCGGTAGGCGGCCAGGTAGTGCTCGACCGGGTGGGCGGTGCCCGCCTGGCGAAGGGCGCCAGAGCGCTTGTCGACCAGCAGCGGGCCGTTGCCGACCAGGCTGTGACGCAGGTCGCCGGTTTCGAGGAAGGCCCTGGCGTTGAAGAAGAACACCCAGCACCAGTCCGCCTGGACGGTGGCGCCCTCGTCGAGCACCACGTCGCCGGCGGGGAACTCCCGCTCGAGGTGGCGGCGGGCGATGGCGGTGGCGGTGCGCTGGTCGATCATGCTGCCTCAGTCCGTCCGTAGCAGGTAGAACGCGACGTAACCCTCGCCGTCGAGCGCGGCGGTGCCGCCGTGCTGGCCGTCGACGAAGGTCACCTCGCCGTCCAGGTTGGCGACGTTGAACAGATGGCCGGGGCGGCGGGTCCCGCGCGACGCGAACACGATGCCACGCGCGCCCGGGCCGGCGCGCTCCAGCTTCGCGACCATCCGCTGCCGGGACGAGACGTACTCGAAGGGACGGCCGAACTGGGCTTCGAGGACCCGGATGCTGGTCGCTCCGCCCGGCAGGGCGCAGGCGGGGCGGCCCGCCAGGGTGGCGTCGGTGGCCAGGGCGCAGTTGGCGCAGTTGGTCAGCCGGCCAGGACCGGGGTAGCCGGGATTGACGTCGGCAAGGGCGTGCGCGGCCGCTCCGCGGGCCGCTCCGCCGAGGACGGCCGTCTCCCTGGCCAGCGCCGTCCCCCGGGTCGCCGCACTGATGGCGGCGTTCGGGCCGAACCGCGCCCAGAAGCGCGCCGCATGCCCGTTCACCAGGTCCTCGGTCCCGAGCGCCGCGGCCACCGCCGCTCTCGGATGGCGGAGCGCGGCCAGGCCACCGCTCAGCGTCTGCCTGCCCTGCTCCCACGCCCATTCCGGCCGCAGCAGCCAGAACGGCGGTGAGCCGAGCGCGGCCGCCCGCGCGGTACCGCCGACCAGCTCCCGCGCGCCCCTGGCCAGTCCATCGCGGAGGTCGGACCAGACCTGGACGGGGCCGTGCAGCCTGCGGTCGACCGCCGTGGCCCACCCGCTCTCCCGCTCGACCAGCGCGCAGACCGCCCGGGCCCGGCCGGCGATCTCGGCGAAGCCGGCCGCGGCGGCGGCGACCGCGGCCACCTGCTCACCGGCCTGGGGGGCCAGCCCGGTGGCTCGGGCCGCCACCAGCTCGTCCTCCACCGCCGCGGCGAGCACCAGCAGGATGGCGGCGGTGTCGGCGCAGGCCGCCGCGGCCTGGTCCAGCGCCCTGCCGAGACGGTCGGCACGCCGCCGGCTGGCCTCGGCCGCCGCACCCGCCCACGCCCCCGGCCCGTGGTGCATGGCCTGGCTGCCGCCGCGTAGCTCGCTGGCGAGCACCTGGTAGCGCTCTGCCAGGGCGCCGAACGCCCGGCCGCCGGCCCGGAGCGCCTCGGGGTCGATCCTTGGGGTCGGGGGCTCGGGGGGTGGAGCGGCCGCTCCCGCTTGATCATGGCGGACCACTCAGGGCCCGACCGGCAGGTCGGGGACGGCACCGGCGTCGGCGTCGGCGTAGCCGTCCGCGGCGGCGTCCAGGGTGCGGGCGTGCGTGACCAGCGCCTCCGCCACCTGGTCGAACGCGGTCGACCAGGCGAGCCACATGGCGTCGAAGCCGCTGGGAGTCGCCGCCAGGGCGGTCGAGACCCGGCAGGCGGTCCCGCCAACCGCGGCGGCCGCCTCACGCAACTCGCCGGCCAGGCGGCGGACGTCCCCGGCCACGGCGCGGACACCGTCCGGCGTCACCACGATGGTCTCCCGCACCCGCGCCCCCTCCGTCCCGCACCGCGCCCGGCCGCCGGTCTGCTCAGCGGAGGATGATGGAAGCAAACGGCCGGAAGCGGAGGCAAAGCGGCTTCCACAGGCTGGAATCGTGCCCATCGCGCCGGGCCCCTCCATCCCGTCGGCGCCGTGGTCGATTCAAACCGACGAGGAGAAGTCGACCGAGGTGCCGCCGGGCGGCGTGCTGCTGTTCAACTCCGATGGCATCACCGAGGCGCACGGGCCCGGCCGCGAGATGTTCGGCAGGGCCCGTCTGGCCGAGCTGGCGGCCAGGCGGCTGGACGGCGCGGCGCTGATCCGCCTCGTGCTCGACGAGCTCGACCAGTTCACCGGACCGCACTGGGAGCAGGAGGACGACATCACCTTGGTTGCGTTGGAGCGTGCCGCGGCCGATCCGGCGGTCCCGCGGCCCGTCGAGGAACGACCGACCCGGCGTACGGCCGGCGAGCGACCAAGGCGGAGCTGACGCGCGGTCCCGCCCCGGGAGCCGGAGGCCGCCTCTACAGCTGCTTCACGTGCGGCCGGCGCGGACGGCCGAGCTTGCCCAGGTCCTCCAGCTCCTCGGGGTCCGGCTCCCATTGCGCGGCGGTGACGTTCGCGCGGACCTGGTCGGGCCGGGTCGCGCCGGCGATCACCGAGGCGACCGCCGGCTGGGCGGCGAGCCCGCCGACGGCCACCTCCAGCAGGCTGAGACCGCGGGTCACCGCGTACTTCTCCAGCGCCTCGATGCGGTCGAAGGTCTCGTCGGTCAGGGGCAGGCCACGCTCGGCGGCCCGGCTGCGCGGCGGAGGCGGCTCGCCGCGCTTGTACTTCCCGGTGAGCAGGCCGCCCGCCAGCGGCCAGTACGGCAGCACGCCGATGCCGTACCGCATGCAGGCGGGCCCCAGCTCCTCCTCGAGTCCCCGTTCCAGCAGGCTGTAGTTGTTCTGCGCGGAGACGAAGACGGTGCGGTGCTGGCTGCGCGCGGTCCAGTCGGCCTCGACCACCTGCCAGGCCGCGAAATTGCACGAGCCGATGTAACGGACCTTGCCCTCGGCGACCAGCTCGTCGAGGGCGGCAAGGGTCTCCTCGATCGGGGTCCGGCGGTCGGGAGCGTGCTGCTGGTAGAGGTCGAGGTAGTCGAAGCCGAGGCGGCGCAGGCTGGCCTCGACGGCGCGGCGGACGTAGCGGCGCGAGGCGCGGGCCTCCTGCGGCGGGCCGCCCATGTCCATGCCGAACTTGGTGGCCACCACCACCTCGTCGCGGTGGTTCCTGAGCGCCTGGCCAAGCAGTGTCTCCGACCCGCCCCGGTGGCCGTAGACGTCAGCCGTGTCGAACAGGGTGATGCCGGCGTCCAGCGCGGCTGCGACCACCGCCCGGGTCTGGGTGGCGTCGCAGCGTGACCCGAAATTGTTGCCTCCGAGGCCGACCACGGAGACGGTGAGGCCGGACCGGCCGAGCTGGCGGTACCTCATGGCGGCGTGCCTTTCTGCGCGCGGCTGTGGGCGCGCGTGGAATCCTGCGCGCTTCCGCGCTGAGCACCGTGGACCGACCGACGCCCGTGCAGCCTGGATGGCCGCCGCGGCCAGGCTGGACGTCCGGGAGACACACGGCACCGCGGAGGGGGCGCGCGACGAGGATAGAAGCGAACACTCGGCTATATTTGGACGAAATTCCGATAAATGGAAGAGTTGACTTACTCGGCCGGGGCGTGGAGACGCAGCTCCGCGGCGAGAAAGCTGGAGGCGTCGACCGCTAGATCGATGGTGCGGCTGACCGAACGGGCGCCGTGCCCGACGCTGACCTCACGCCGCAGCAGGATGGGCCCTCCTCCGGCGGTCGCCCATTGCAGCGCCGCGCAGAGCTTGCGGGCGTGGAGCGGGTCGACCCTGGTGTCCGACTCGAACACGGTGAACAGCACCGCCGGGTAGCGGGTGCCGCGGGTGACGTGGTGGTACGGGGAGTAGCCGTACAGCCAGCCGAACTCGGTCTCCTCGTCGGCCCGGCCGTACTCGTCGTTCAAGGTCTCGCCGAGGCCGAACCGCTCGTAGCGGACCATGTCGAGCAGCGGGGCGCTGCACACCACCGCGGCCCACAGCTCGGGCCGCTGGGTGAGGGCGGCGCCGACCAGCAGGCCGCCGTTGGAGCCGCCGGAGATGCCGAGGTGCTCTGGCGAGGTCCAGCCCAGCTCGACCAGCCGCTCGGCGGCGGCCGCGAAGTCGTCGAACACGTGCTGCTTGTGCTCGCGCATGCCCGCCCGGTGCCAGGCCTCGCCCTCCTCGCTGCCGCCGCGGAGGTTGGCGATGGCATAGACGCCGCCGCGCTCGACCCAGGCGAGGATGCTGGCGCTGTACTCGGGGGTGAGGGCGATGTTGAAGCCGCCGTAGCCGTACAGGACGGTGGGCCGGGCGCGGTCGGGCGTCAGGCCCTCGCGGTGCAGGACGAACATGCGCACCTCGGTGCCGTCGGCGGAGCGGTAGACCTCCTGACGGGCGACCACGCCCTTGGTCTCGGCCTGGCCAGGGGCGTCCATCCACAGCTCGAGCGTGCCGGAGGCGACGGCGTAGCGGTAGACCCGGGGTGGGGTGGTGAAGTCGGTCCAGCCGATCCAGGCCCTGTCGCCGCCGTCGGGCGGCGCCGAGATGCCACGGATCGAGCCGAGGCCGGGCAGCCCGACCTCACCGCGGACCGAGCCGTCCGCCAGATCGTGCACGGTCACCCGCCCGACCGCGTGGCGGGTCCCGGCGACCAGGAGGGCGTCGCGGGTGAGCGCGAAGTCCTCGATGACCTCCTCCCCCTCGCCGACCAGGTCCCTCCAGGATTCCGGTCCTGGCTCGGCGGGGTCGGCCACCACGATCCGGAAGCGGGCCGCGTCCAGGTTGGTGCGCAGGTACAGGCGGCCGTCGTGCCCCACCAGGCCGTAGGTGGTGGCGTCGGTGGCCTCCTGCACCGGGCGGAAGGTGCCGTCGCCGGCGAGGTCGGCGATGTACAGGTCGTTGCGGGGCGCGGTGCCGAGCGCCGCGCCCACCAGCAGCCAGCGCCCGTCCGCGGAGATGTCGAGGAGGTGGTACTCGGTCTTGTCGCGGCCCTCGCCGAAGACCAGCTCGTCGCCGTCCGGGTCGGTGCCGACGAGGTGCAGCCAGATGCGGCGGTGGAAGCGGTCCTCGCCCTCGGGGACGGCGCTCGCCGGCAGGCGGCGGCCGTAGTAGAAGCGCTCACCGCCTGGCAGCCATGCCAGCGGGCAGTAGCGGGTGCGGTCGATCGGCCCGTCGATCACCGCACCGCTGGCCACGTCCATGACCGAGAGCGAGGCCTCCTCGTCGCCGCCCTGGCTGAGCCAGAAGGCGAGGCGGTCACCCTCGATCGACGGGACCCAGCCGTCGAGGGTGACGGTGTCGTCGTCGCTCAGCGTGCTCGGGTCGATCAGCACGCGCTCGGCGTCGCCCTCCCGCACCAGCAGCACGGCGTGCTCCTGGCCGGGGCCGCGGCGGGTGAAGAAGGCGCGCCGGCCGCGGACTTCGGGGACGGTCGCCAGGCCGGCCGCGAGCAGCTCGCGCAGGCGCTCCCGGAACGCCTCCCGTCCGGGCAGGTGGTCGAGCACCTCACGGGCCAGCTTGTCCTGGGCCTCGCTCCACGCCTTGGTCTCCGGTGCGTCGGGGTCCTCCAGCCAGCGGTAGGGATCGGCGACCTCGGTGCCGTGGAGGACGTCGACGAGGTCGAGACGGTGGGCCGAGGGGTAGTCCATTCCGCCACTGTAGTGGAGGAACCGGCCCTGCGTGCCGCCGTCCCGAGCGGCTTCGCGCCGGTTGGAACCGGCCGGCGGTGGCTGGATACGATGGCGGCGACGATCGTCCCCCTGCCGTTTCGATCTGGCGTCGATCGGCGTCGTCCGAGCTTCGACGGCTGTCCATCGGGAGGTAGACGGAGTGCGAGCCGACGGCGCGCGCGACAGCCACCACGAGTCGGTCGCCTACATGCTGACCCCGGAGTTCGCCGAGGTCCGCGAGCTGTTCGAGGCGGTCCCGGAGATCGGCGGCGTCTACTTCCGGCCCCTCGAGACCGGCGTGCGGGTGGTGGACCTGCACCCTGACTCACCCAAGCCTCGCATCCCGATCGAGCCGGGGTCGCTGATCCGGCGCGGCACCACCGCGGAGCAGCTCGCGCCCACCATCGGCGAGCGCGTGGAGCACCTCCGCAAGGTCAGGACCGAGCAGGCCAAGCCGTCGCGCGAGCACCGCTTCGAGGCCAGGCTGATCCGGCACGCCCAGGCCGGCGGACTCCGCCTGCCCAAGCCGTTCCCGACCGCGCTGCGGTTCCTGTACAGCCAGTGGCGCGTGGACCGGGCTGGCGGCAGGAAGCGGCAGGATTTCGCCGACCTGGTGGCGGTGGACATCGAGCGCGAGCGGCTGGTGGCGATCAAGCTCAAGGTGGGCCAGTCACAGTCGGCCGCAGCCCAGGTGAACGGCTACGCCAACCACTTCAGGGAGCAGGCAAGGACCCTGATGCCGCTGTTCGGCGAGATCGCCGCCATGATGGGCGAGTTGTACGGCTGCTACGACACGCTGCTGCTCAACCTCGACCACGAGCGGGTCGACGGCCTGCTGGCCTTGGAGGCCAGCGGCGGCGAGATCACCATCGCCGAGGTGACCACCGACACCGCCATGGCCTCGTAGGACCGCCCGCGCGCCGCAGCGCCGGTGGCGGCGGCATCTCGGGCGGTGGTGGCACGTCAGGCGGTGGCGGCACCGGTGGTGGCTCGGGCACGTCGGGCGCGTCAGGCACCTCGGGAGGTGGGGGCACCGCCGGCGCCGGTGGCACCGGCGGCGGCTGGATCCGCTCCGACCCGGCGCGCCAGCGTTGCCCGCGGGCGGCTGGCGGACGCCCGCGGACCCGGCCGCCCGTCACCGCCACGTCCGCACCTCCCCCGAGCGGCGTCGCCGCCGCTCTGCGAGAGTCTACGGGCGGTCAGTCACGCAGGTGCCGGCCACCGGAGGAGACCGGCCGCCGGTCGGTCCCGCGGACCTCGGTCTCGGCGGCGTCGCCCGAGGTGGGCGCTGCCACCCGGTCCTCCGCTGCGGGGCGCCGGACCGGGAATTCCTCCCGCTCGGCGGTCTCGCGCTCCGCCACGACGTCCCGGGTCACGGCCAGCTCGCGATCGGCCACGGTGGAGGCCGCCCGCCGGGTCAGCTTGGTGTGCCAGCGCTCGCCCAGCTTGCCGCCGAGCAACGCGCCGACCAGCATGGCGATCATCGAGCCGAGACCGGCCAGCGAGGCGACCGCGCCCAGCTCGCTACGGGAGGCGGGGATCCCGGCGCCACGCAGGTTGGCGGCGATCTGGTCGGTCCCGCTCTGCAGCGTCACCAGCACACCGAGCGCGGCCACCAGGAACACCGCCAGCAGGAACGTGGCCAGGCCGTTGAGCAACCCGGCGCGCCGCGCCATCCGGCCGGCGACGTAGCCCCCGAACAGGTAGGCGAAGAGCGTGGCGGCCACCACCACGGCCGCGCTGCCGAGCCCGAGCCTCGTCCACCTCAAGTCGTCGAGGCGGAGCTGGTCGGCGACCCCGGCGCCCTCGGCGATCGCGGCGGCGGCGGAGAGGAGGACCACCATGGCGCCGTAGGCGACCATGACGCCCGCCAGCACGCTGACGAACGAGATCCTGCCGAACCCGGCCCCTTGGGCCAGCGCGGCGCGGTCCCGTCCGGTCTCGGTCAGGTTCCGTTTCGACATCGCGAGCTCCTCCGGACGACGGCGTTCACCCCTCCAGCATTCCCAGGAACGGCCCGATTACGGCTGTCATCCTGAAATGCCTGGTGAGAGGCGTAATCGATGGCCGGCGGAGAGCGCCGGGGGTCAGCGGGCGGCCTGCGCGGGACGGACCGCGCCGGCGTAGTCGCTCCGCCAGACGGAGGCGGTTCGGACCACGTCGCCGGTGCGTGGCGCGTGGACCATCAGCCCCTTGCCGACGTACATGCCGACGTGGTGGATGGTCTTCGGGTCACCGGGGTCGGTGGCGAAGAACACCAGGTCGCCGGGGAGCAGCTCGGCCATGCCGACGCGCTTCCCGGCCGCGGCCAGGACCGAGTACTGCGAGCGGGAGACGCGCGGGATGGGCGCGCCGGCGGCCGCGTACGCGAAGCTGGTCAGGCCGGAGCAGTCGAACTCGGTCGGGCCGGTCGCGCCCCAGCGGTAGGGGGCGCCGCGCTGCCCGAGGGCGATCCGGACGGCCTTGCCGGCGGCCGCCGCCGCGCCCCTGCCCGACAGCCCCGCCGGGATGGCCCCGGTCATCCAGCGGCTGAAGGCGAGCCGCCGGTCGGTCTCCTCGGCGCGGCGCGCGTCCTCGATCATCCGGGCCAGGCGCCGGTCCATGGTGCGCACCTCCCGGTCGAGCCGGTCGGCGAGCGCGCGGGCCTCGGTCTGCTTCGCCGCCAGGTCCTGGGCCATGCGGGCCTGCTCGACCAGGCGCGCCGAGAGTTCCTGGCGCAGCCGGTCGACCTTGGCCTTGGCGGTCCGCACGTGCTCGACCAGGCCGACGTCGGCCTGCAGGACCGCCTGTTGCAGCGGCAGGCGGCGCAGCAGCTCGGCCGGGTCGTCCGTGGTGACCAGGACGGAGAGGTAGGAGGAAGCGGGACCGCCGATGTAGCTGGCGCGGATGCGCGCGTCGAGCTGCCCCTTGGCCTCGGCCATCTCGCGCTCGGCGTCCCGCTGGCGGCGCTCCAGCTCCGATGCCTTGGCGAGCAGCTCGACCCCGGCGGCGTAGGCCTCCTTCAGCTCCTCGGCGAGCTGCTCCAGGCGCAGATGCTCGCGGTCGAGCCGGGCCCGCAGGGCGGTCGCGTCCGCGCGCAGCCTGCCAAGGTCCTGGCCGGAGCGCGGGGCGGCCATCGAGGCGGCCGGCGCCGCCAGCAGGGCGAAGACGATCGCCAGCACCAGTGCCCGGGCGGCCACGGAGGCGTCGAGGGCCCGGCGCGGCGCCCGCCCGAGCACGCTCGGGCGCTTGCTTGGTCCGTGGCTGACGGTCACCGCGCTCTGCCTCCTCCTCGTCGGCGACGGTCGCTTCACCGGTGGTTCGGCGCCGCCGCCCGACCGGATCGGGGCAGCGCAGACCTCCGTAGATTTGCGTAGAGAAACTACGTATGTGGCGATCCGACCATCTTCGGCGCCCGCCCGAACCACCCGTGAGGGCACGGACGCAACTGTCGCGCCGGCCCGGTGGAGGAGGCCGTGGTGAAGCGAGGGATGACCCGTTTGCTGGCCGGCGCCGCGGTGCTCGCGGCCCTGCTCGCGTCCGCACCCGCCGGTGCCGGGGCCGCCGCGCCCGGTCAGGCGATGATCCGCATCGCGCACTTCTCGCCCGACGCCGCCTACGTGGACGTCTACGTGGTCAGCCTCAACCGCAACCAGCTGTTCCCCAACGTCTTCTACAAGAACGTCTCCGCCTACTGGAAGGTCAACGCCGGCCCGTTCACCTACGAGGTCCGCGCCGCCGGCGCGTCGCCCACCTCGCGACCGGCCATCAAGCTGACCGGCAACCTGCAGGCCGGCCGCGCCTACACCGTCGCCGCGGTCGGCCCGCGGACCGACCTGCGGGCGGTGCTGCTCAACGACGACCTGGAGCCGACCGCCAAGGGCCGCGCCAGGGTCCGCTTCATCTCCGCCGCCGTCGGCCTGCCAGCGGTCGACGTGGCGGTGGATGGCCGGGTGCTCTCCCCGAAGCTGTCGTTCGCGGCTCCCAGCGCCTACCGGCCGCTGCGCACCGGCCGCCTGCGCGTCGAGGCAAGGAAGGTGGGCGGCGACCAGGTGCTGGTCCGCGACGACCTGCGGGTACGCGCCGGCACCGTCGCCTCGGCGGTCCTGGTCGGCGGCGCCGGGCAGCCTCGCGAGGTGTTCGCCTTCTCCGACGCCACCGGGATCGGGACCATGCCGGCCGGCGGGATCCGGACCGGGGCGGGTGGCGCCGCCAGAGCGGGTGGGCAAGGTCCCGGCCGCCTGCTCACGGCCACAGGGCTGACCGCCCTGGCCGCCGCCGCGGCCTGGGCCGCGCTGGCCCGCCGGCGGCGCGCGAGCTAGCCATGCGGCGCCACCGCCCCACCGCGACCACGGCGGTCGCGCTCGCCCTGGCCATGGCCGTGCTGCTCGGCGGCTGCGGCCGGCGGGACGCCGACGGCGCGGGTGCCGCCGGCCCGGTGCCCGCGCCGGCGGCCGCGCCGATGACCGCGACGGCTGGTCAGGCGGGCTCCGGCATCGTGGTCCCCTCGACCAGGCCGGCGCCCGCGCCGATGCCGCCCGGCTTCGAGGTCGCCTCCCTGCCGGCGGCGCCGGGGGCGCCGGGCCCGGCCGCGCCGCCGGCAGGGCTCGAGATCCCGGCGATCGGGGTGACCACACCGCTGGACCGCCTCGGCCTGGCCGCCGACGGCACCATGGAGGTCCCGGTCGACTTCGGCCGGGCCGGCTGGTTCTCCGGCGGCACCCTGCCCGGCCAGCAGGGGCCGGCGGTGATCGCCGGGCACGTGGACTCCAGGTCCGGCCCGGCGGTCTTCTACCGGCTGCGCGAGCTGCGGACGGGCGACGCCGTCGAGATCGAGCGGACCGACGGCGTGCGCCTGCGCTTCGCGGTCGAGACGCGGGCCCAGTACCGCAAGAGCGCGCTCCCGACCGCGGCCGTGTTCGGGCCGGTGGCCTGGCCCGCCCTCCGCCTGATCACCTGCGGCGGCAGCTTCGACCGGGCCCGCGGCAGCTACCGCGACAACCTGGTGGTCTTCGCCAGGCTGGTCGGCGTCCAGCGCTAGCCGCCCGGGGCGTGGATCGGCGACGGGACCCGCGCCCCGGGCCCACCGCGGACGCGTGGTAGCGTCGGGACGGAGACCGTCGGCGACCGCAGAACACGGGGGGTCCGGGGGGCTCAAGGGGGGACAAGGGGGTTCAGGTGAGCAGCGATCCGTCGCGGACCGCCGCGCCGCCAGCGCTGTGGACGCCGTCGCGGGAGCGGATCCTCCGCTCCAACCTGGTCCGCTACGAGCACTGGCTCAGCCAGCGCCGCGGGCTCGACTTCCACACCTACGACGACCTGTGGCGCTGGTCGGTCACGGACCTGGACGGGTTCTGGAGCTCGATCTGGGAGTTCTTCGCGGTGGCCCCCGGACCGGCCCCCGCCCCGACGCTGGCCGAGCGGCGCATGCCAGGCGCCCGCTGGTTCCCCGGCGCCGAGCTCAACTACGCCGAGGTGGCCCTGCGCCGCCGCGACCAGCACCCCGCGCTGGTCTTCGGCGGCGAGGACGCCGAGGTCGGCACGATCACCTATGCCGAGCTGCGCCAGCAGGTCGCGGCGGCGGCCGCCGGGCTCCGCCGGCTCGGCGTCGGCCGTGGCGACCGGGTGGTCGCCTACCTGCCCAACGTGCCCCAGACGGTGGTCGCGTTCCTGGCCACCGCCAGCCTCGGCGCCATCTGGTAGAGCTGCGCGCCCGAGTTCGGGGTGTCCAGCGTGGTCGACCGCTTCCGGCAGATCGAACCGACGGTGCTGCTGGCGGTCGAGGGCTACCGCTACAACGGCAAGGTGCACGACCGGCGCGACGCCCTGGCCGAGATCCGTGGCCGCCTGCCGAGCCTGCGCGCCACCGTGCTGGTCCCCTCGCCGGTCGGCGAGCCCACCGGCGGCGACGCGGTGGCCACCTGGCAGGAGCTGCTCGCCGGCGAGGCCGGCGAGGTCGCCCCCGAGCCGGTCGGCTTCGATCACCCGTTGTGGATCCTCTACTCCTCGGGGACCACCGGCCTGCCGAAGCCGATCGTCCAGGGCCACGGCGGCATCGTCCTCGAGCACCTCAAGGGACTCTCGCTCCACCTCGACCTCACCGCCGACGACCGCTTCTTCTGGTTCACCACCACCGGCTGGATGATGTGGAACTTCCTGACCAGCGGGCTGCTCGTCGGGTCGACGGTGCTGCTGTGGGACGGCAGCCCCGCCCAGCCCGACCTGCTCGCCCTGTGGCGCTTCGCCGCCGCCACCGGCATGACCTACCTGGGGACCAGCGCCGCCTACGTGCTGACCTGCCAGAAAGCCGGCATCGAACCGGGCCGCGACACCGACCTCGCCACGCTCGAATCGATCGGCTCGACCGGCTCGCCGCTCTCGCCCGAGGGCTTCGCCTGGCTGTACCGGCACGTCAAGGACGACGTGCTGGTCGGCTCGGTCAGCGGCGGCACCGACGTCTGCACCGCCTTCGTGAGCTCCGCCCCGGTCCTGCCGGTGTACCCCGGCGAGCTGCAGTGCCGCGCCCTCGGCGCCAAGGTCGAGGCGTTCGACGAGCAGGGGAACTCCCTGATCGGGCAGGTCGGCGAGCTGGTGATCACCGAGCCGATGCCGTCCATGCCGCTGTACTTCTGGAACGACCCTGGCGGCGAGCGCTACCACGACAGCTACTTCAGCACCTACCCGGGCGTGTGGCGCCACGGCGACTGGATCGAGATCACCGGGCGGGGCACCTGCGTGATCACCGGACGCTCCGACTCGACCCTGAACCGCGGCGGCGTGCGCATGGGCACCGCCGAGTTCTACCGGGTGGTCGAGGGCCTCGACGAGGTCGCCGACAGCCTGGTGGTGGACGCCGGCGAGGCCGGCGCCGAGGGCCGGCTGCTGCTGTTCCTGGTGCTCCGGCCCGGCGTCGCCCTCGACGACGAGCTGACCGGCAGGATCAGGGCGGCGCTGCGCTCGGAGCTGTCGCCGCGCCACGTCCCCGACGAGATCCACGCGATCGAGGAGGTGCCCCGCACCCTCAGCGGCAAGAAGCTCGAGGTGCCGGTGAAGCGCATCCTCGCCGGGATCCCCCCGGAGAAGGCGGTCAGCGAGGGCGCCCTGGCCAACCCGACCGCCATCCGCAAGGTGGTCGCGCTGGCCCGGCGCGACGCCACCAACTGAGGGTGCGCCGGTCGCCGGCCACGGATGGCGCGGTGTTCCCCGGGGGCCGACGGAGGCGAGATGCTCGCAGGCCGGGAAAGGGGTACCAGGCGGCGTCGGCCTGGGCGGGTGCTGGGCGGCGTGGTCGTGCTGGTTGCTGTCTGGGTGGGCGCCACCGTCGTGCTGTTCGTCTGGCCGCGGTCCGACCGGCCGGGGCGGGCGGACGCGGTGGTGCTGTTCGCGGGCGGCCGCGGGGAGCGGCTGGCCGCCGCCGCGGACCTGATGGAGCGAGGGGCCGCGCCGACGCTGGTCGTCTCGAACGGGCTCGATCCTTCCTGGCCGGCGGCCAACCGGATCTGCGGCGAGCCGCAACCGTTCCGGGTGCTGTGCCCGCGGCCCGATCCCGACACCACCCGCGGCGAGGCGCGCATGACCGCCGCCCTGGCGGCCGCCCGCGGTTGGCGCTCGCTGGTGCTGGTCACCTCCACCTACCACGCCCGCCGGGCCGGCCTCCTGCTCGACCGTTGCACGGACGCCGGCGTGACGGTGGTCCCCGCCAGCCCGCGCCAGAGCTGGCCGCGGACCTGGTGGCTGGCGGCGGCGGAGTGGCCGGCGCTTGGCCGCGCGCTCCTCGATCGGGGCTGCTGAGCGGTCAGCCGGTGCGGCCGCCGTCGAGGAGGTGGAGGCCGGTGCGGCCGTCGGCGGCGAACGGGGGGACGCCGGCGTCGTCGAGCAGGGCGGTGGCGTCGACCAGCTGGTAGGCGTAGCCCTGCTCGGCCAGGAAGCGCTGGCGGCGCTGGGCGAACTCGGTGTCGTTGGTGTCCCGGCTGACCACCGTGTAGAAGCGGGCGCGGCCGCCGTCGGCCTTGGGGCGGAGGATGCGGCCGAGGCGTTGCGCCTCCTCCTGGCGGCTGCCGAACGTGCCGGACACCTGGATGGCGACGTTCGCCTCTGGCAGGTCGATCGAGAAATTGGCCACCTTGGAGACCACCAGCCGGGCCAGCGCGCCGGCACGGAAGGCGGCGAAGCGCTGCTCGCGCTCGCGCACCGGCGTCTGGCCGGTGATCACCGGGGCGTCCAGCTCGCGGCCGAGCACGTCGAGCTGGTCCAGGTACTGGCCGATGATCAGCACCCGGTCGCGCTCGTGGGCGTCGGCGAGATGGCGGACGACGGCCAGCTTGGAGTGGGCGGTGGCTGCCCGGCGATAGCGCTCCTCCGGCTCGGCGGTGGCGTAGGCCATGCGCTCGTCGTCGGTCAGGTCGACCCGGACCTCGACGCAGTCGGCGGCGGCCACCCAGCCCTGCGCCTCCAGGTCACGCCAGGGCACGTCGTAGCGCTTCGGCCCGATCAGGCTGAACACGTCGGCCTCGCGCCCGTCCTCGCGGACCAGGGTGGCGGTGAGGCCGAGCCGGCGGCGTGCCTGGATCTCCGCGGTCATGCGGAACACCGGCGCGGGCAGCAGGTGCACCTCGTCGTAGACGACCAGGCCCCAGTCCTGGCGGCCGAGCAGGGCGAGGTGGGGGTGGACGCCCTTCCGCCTGGTCACCAGCACCTGGTAGGTGGCGATGGTGACCGGGGCGACGTCCTTGCGGGCGCCGGAGTACTCGCCGACCTGCTCTGGCTGGAGCGAGGTGCGGGCGAGCAGCTCCTCCTGCCACTGGCGGGCGGCAAGGGTCGAGGTGACCAGGACCAGCGTGTGCGCGCCGACCTCGGCCATGGCGCCGAGCCCGACCAGGGTCTTGCCGGCGCCGCATGGCAGGACGATCACCCCCGACCCGGCGGCGACGAACGCGGACACCGCCTCCTGCTGGTAGCGGCGGAGGTGGAAGCGCGCGCCGCTGCCGGCATGGGTGTCGCGCAGCCGTACCGGCATCGGCGCGCCCTCGACGTAGCCGGCGCGGTCGTCGGCCGGCCAGCCGAGCGCGAGCAGGGCCTGCTTGAGCCGGCCACGCTCGCCGAGCGGGACGAGCACCCGGTCCGGCCCGGGGCGCGGGCCCAGCAGCGGGGCGACCTTCTTGGCCCTGACGACCTCTTCCAGGACGGCCGGGTCGCTCGACCTGAGCACCAGCGTTTCCGGGTCATCGGCGCCGGCTTCCAGCACCAGCCGCCCGTAGCGGCCCATGGTGTCGGCGAGGTCGGCGAGCAGGCCGGGCGGCACCGGGTAGCGGGAGTGCTCGGTGAGCGCGGCGGTGACCTCGTCCGGCCGCAGGCCGGCCGCCCGTGCGTTCCACAGGGCGAGCGGGGTGAGCCGGTAGGTGTGGACGTGCTCCGGGCTCTTCTCCAGCTCGGCGAACGGAGCGATGGCGGCCCGGGCCGCCCCGGCCCCAGGGTGGTCGACCTCCAGCAGGATGCTGCGGTCGCTCTGGACGATCAGGGCGCCGCGGTCAGCCACGCGGCGCGCCCCCGGGGCGCTCGGGCGCCACCCCCGGGCCGCCGGTCGAGCCGCCGGGCGCGGCGGCGCCCGGCTCCCGGGCGGGACGCGCCCACAGGATCCGCGACAGGTCGAAGGTGCGCTCGTCCTGGCGCAGCCGGCACCAGGCGGTGACCAGGCCGGCGCGGAGCATGCTCGGCTCGATCACCCGGGTGGTCTCCTCGCCGTCGCGGCGCCGGTAGGCCATCTCGACGGCCGTGTTGGTGTCGGCGGCGAGCTTGCACAGCGCGGCGATCTCGGCCGGGGCGGTGACGGTGGTCGAGGCCGCGGCCGGCTTCCCGGCGCCGCGCGACCGGCCCGGCCTTGCCGGCGGGGAGCTGGTGCCCGCCGCCGGGCGGCCGTTGGCGGCCGGCTTCCCCGCCGGGGCCTGATCGCCCGCGGTCGTGTCGGCGGTGACCAGCACCTCGCCGTCCGCGGGCCGGCCGCGCGCCGCGCCCTGACCGGCCGGCCGGGACTCGGTCGTCCGGCGGGTCGCGGGTGGATGGCCGCTGGCGGCGCGGAGGCGGGCAACCACGTCGGCCGGGTCGGCGGTTGCCTTGGCCGGCGGCCTGCCGCGGCGGTCGGTGGCAGGGCGCGGGCTGTGGCGGACGGCGCGGCGCCCCTGGATGCGCGGGGTCCCGTCTGGCTCCTCGACGACCGGCGCCTCCCCCGCCTTGCGCAGCTCGGCCAGGAGCTCCCGCTGGGAGTGCTGGGTGACGGCCACCCCGGGGGCCAGCTCGCGCAGGCCGAGGCGGCGGCCAGCCGCCGACCTGACCGTCTGCGTGACCAGCGGCGGCTCGCCGTACAGGTAGGTCACCGCCGGGCCGACCCGGAGCCGGCCGTGGCGGCGGGCGGCCTCGTCCACCAGGTACCGCAGGGCCTGGGGGAGGGGCGTGTCCGAGTGCTCGCGCAGGAACGCGAGCACCTGGTCGCCGGTGAGGCCTTGGTCGAGCGCCCGGCGCAGGCTGGCGTCGGTGACCCGCCAGGTGACCGCGCCGCCGCCCGACTCCCGCTCGGCCAGCACGGCCAGGCGGCCCTCCACGTCGGGGGCGAGGCCGCCGGGGGCGACCACGGTCAGGTCGCCGGCCACCAGGAACCGGTGCGAGCCGTCCGGGAGCAGCTCGGCCATGGTCGCGGCCAGTTCCCCGCAGCCAGCCCCGGCGGTCCAGGCGGCGGACGCCGGTCCGGCGGCGGCCCGCCCACCCTCGACCGCGGCCAGCCCGAGCATGACGGCGGCGTCGAGCACCGCCCTGGCCTGGTCGTCCCGGTGCTCGTCCCAGAGCAGCGGCAGCCGCCAGGCGAGCAGCTCCGCCACCACCTCGGCGGGCAGGGCGGTCTGCTCGGGCAGCCCGGCCAGCAGCTCGACCAGGCCGTGGCGGCGGGCGACAGCGGCCGAGGAGCGGCGGCCGATCAGCGGCCGGGGCTTGTCCACCGCGTCCGGGGCGGCAGCGTGCCGGCGGAGGAGGTGGTCGTCGACGGCCAGGTCGCGGTCGCGCCAGGCGACCACCAGCTCGGCCCAGCGCTCCACCCGGGTGCGGGCGAGCCAGCCGTCGGCCTCGGGCCGCAGGCCGAGCGAGCGCTTGTCCCATGGGCCACCGACACCCAGCACCTCCGCCTCGACCAGCAGGTCGATCAGCACGGCGGCCTCGTCCTCGGCCAGGTCGAGCTCGCCGGCGAGGCGCCGCAGGTCGCGGACTGCCACCGTGCCGGCCTGGATGAGCGCGAGCGGATCCCGGTCGAGCCGCACCACCAGCCCCTCCGCGGCGACCGCGGCACGCAGGGCCGAGGCGGCGGCCCTGCCGGCGGCGTCGGGCATCGGCGTCGGGCGGGGCTGCACCGGCTCGTCGGGCCAGTCCGGGAAGACGTGCCCGCCGCGCATGCCCATCACGGCCTCTCGCGGCACCACCAGCTGGTTGTAGGCGACCGGCATGAGCAGGCCGTGCTCGGCCAGCCAGGCGGCCGGGGCCGCATCGGGGTAGCCGGCGTAGCGGCCGTAGCCGACGCCCATGACGGTGAGCGGTCCGGCCGTGCGGAGCGCCTGGTCGAGCAGCCGCCTGGCGGCCTCGTCGGCGCGGGCGAGCAGCTTGGCGACCACCCGCGGGTCGGCCAGGGCGGTGGCCACGGACGCGACCAGCTGGGGCTTGCTGACCTGGCGCTCCAGGCCGAGCGTGCCGGCCACCTGCTCGAGCTGGTCGCGCCTGACCCCGACCCTGGCCAGCTCGGCCACTGACGGGCCCAGCCCGCCCGGGTTGCCGAACGGCGCGGCCAGGCCGCGCGGACCGGCGACGATGCCGTCCGGCCTCGGCAGGGCGATGCCAAGCGCGGCCAGCTCGGCGAGGCCGTCGTCGAGGCGCCACGGCTCGAGCCCAGGGCCGGCCGCCCTGGCGGCCGCCTCCACCGTGGTCGGCAGGCCGACCACGGCCAGCAGCTCGGCCAGGCGGAGGGCGCCGAGGTCGAGCTGGCGCAGGGCCGCGCTCAGCGACGCCGGGCTGCCAGCCCGGCTGGCCAGCTCGGGAAACGAGGCCGGACCGCCCTCGCCGAGCAGGTCGGGCCGGCGTGCCAGCATCCCGGCCAGCTCGGCGTCGCCGAGATCGGCCAGAGCGGCCGCGTAACCGGGCAAGGAAGCCTCCTTCACAGCCAGGCCGGGGTTGAGCTGGCCCGCGGCGCCGACGCCGCAACCGAGCCAGCGCGGGCACCCAAAACAACAAGGTTACCGAACCGGCATGACAGTTGCTGGGAGGATCCTCAGAACCTGGCGGCGAGGCGGGCCACGAGATCGCGCTCGTCAGGGCCGAGCCAGGGAGGATCGCCGGCCTTGGCGTTCTCGGTCATGTGGCCGGGCTTGGAAGTGGCCGGGATCGAGACGGTGCAGCGCGGGTCGGAGAGACCCCACTTGAGCAGGGCCTGCGGCCAGGTCTTCACGCCGAACGGTTCGAGCGGGGCGAGGTCGGCCGCGCTCGGCCAGGCGCTGCGCAGGACCCGGCCGCGGCCGAACGGCCGCATCAGGATGACGCCAAGGCCGAGGTCGGCGGCGAGCGGGAGCACGGTCCGCTCGATCTCCCGCTCGAGCGGGTTGTAGGGCACCTGGATGGCGCTGATGCGGCCGCCGCGCATCACCGTGACCAGCTCGTCGAAGGCATCGGGGTCGTAGTGGGTCGCTCCGATCGCGGTCACCAGCCCCTGCTCGACGAGCCCTTCCAGGGTGGCCAGCCGGGTCGGCCAGGCGACCAGGTTGTGGACCTGGAAGACGTCGACGCGGCCACCGGCGTAGGCGAGCGAGGCGCGCAGCTGCCGCTCGGCCTCGCGGTCGTCCTGGCTCCAGACCTTGGTGGCGACCAGGGCCTCGTCCCGCCGGTCTTCGAGGGTGAGGCTCAGGACGCGCTCGGCCTCGCCGTACATCGGGGAGGAGTCGAACAGGTTGGCCCCGGCACGGAGGGCCTCGTCGACGATCCGGCGGCTGGTGGTCTCCGCGGCCCGGCCTCTGACGTCGAAGGTGCCGGAGGTCCCCATCCCGACCACCGGGACCTTCAGACCGCTCGGTCCGAGAACCCGCTGCTCCACGCCCCGCTCCGCCCTGTCAGCTCACCCCAAGATCCCCGCCGACCCGGTCTGCGGAGGAGAAGGGGTAAGCCTATGCGCTCGCCGCCGCCCTCGCCAGCACCTGCCCGGCCGGCCGAGGCGCTCAGCCGGCGGCGCGCCAGGGCGGCTCGGGACCGGCGAAGGCCGGGGCGACCTCGGCGGCCACCCGCTCCAGGTTGGCGCAGGCATCCTCGTGGCCGACCCCGGCCGGGCGGCTCCACAGGCACACGTGGGTGAAGGGGAGCTGCTCCTGCAGCTCGACCAGGGCCGTGCGGACGCCCTCGGGCGTGTCGCAGAGCACCGCCGAGCGCTTCAGGCGCTGCTGGTCGATCGGCGGCGGCGCCGGCTGGCCCCGATCGGTCGACCACTCCGTGTAGCGGCCGAGCTGGAAGGCGAGCCCAGGGGCGAGCTGCGCGGCCCAGGCCCGCTCCGGGTCGTCGCTGACCCATAGGTGGACGCCGATCACGATGGGGAACCCCTCCACCGGCCGTCCCGCCTTCTCCAGCGCCTCGCGCAACACCGGCCAGGCTTCCGCCGCCTTCTGGTAGCGGTAGTGGGCGAGGCAGAACCAGCCGTCGCCGAGCCGCGCCACCCGTTCGAGCGCCTTGGGAGCCATGCCGCCGAGCAGCAGCGGCGGGCCGCCCGGCTGGACCGGCCGGGGCCCGACCGGCAGGTCGGTGCCGTCATGACCGTCGGCGGCCAGGCCCTCGGAGAAGGCGCGGCGCAGGTAGGCGACGCCCTCCTCCATGCGGCGGCCACGGGCCGACCGGTCCAGCCCGTAGGCGTCGAACTCGTGCTGGACGTAGCCGTTGCCGAGGCCGAGCAGGAGCCGGCCGCCGGACACCAGGTCGACCACGCCGGCCTGCTCGGCCACGTCGCGCGGGCGGTGCAGGGGCAGCAGCAGCACGCCCGTGCCGAGCCGGAGGCTGCCGGTGCGCGCCGCCACGGCGGCCAGGAGGGGAAGCTGCTGGGAGAGGTGCCCGTCGGTGTCGCCGTGGTGCTCGCTGCCCCAGACGGCGCCGAGGCCGAGCTGCTCGATCAGCTCCGCCTCTTCCAGGCGCTCGGCGTAGAAGGTCGCGTCGGGCTGGCGGCCCTGGCCGGGCCGCAGGTCCATCCACGCTCCGAAGGTCGCTGCGCTCGCCACGACCGGGACCTTACCACCGCGTTCACCGGTAGTAACTTGCCTGCGGGTCCTGGTCCTGCAGGTAGGCGAGCTCGTCGGTGAGCTCGTCCAGGAAGGCGTCGACCTCGATCATGGCGTAGCCGCGCACCGCCTTGGTGAACACCTTCTCGTTGATGTCCTGCGGCGTGACCAGCCGCATCGACGGGCGGTAGCCCTGGGCGAGCGCGTCCTGCCAGCGCAGCACCTCGCGGGCGACCTGGTCGAGGAAGCGGTCGACCTCGCGGCGGTCGTAGCCCCGCATGCCCCCGTTGAACTCCTTGCGGACGATGTCGTCGGCGGTCAGCCGGCGGCCGGCCGGGGTCACCCGCCTGGTCACCTCGCCGTAGAGGCGGGCCAGCTCGGCCGCCAGCTCGTCGAGGAAGTCGTCCACCTCGGCCATGTCGTAGCCGCGCACCTCCTTGTTGAAGACCACCTCGCTGACCTCTCTCGGGGTCAGCAGGCGCGCGTTCGGGCGGCGGCCACGGTTGAGGGCTTCGTGCCAGCGGGCGATCTCCTCGGCAGCCCGGTCCAGGAATCCATCGACCTCGTGCATGGCGTAGCCGCGCAGCGCCCGGGCGAATGTCTGGTCGTTGATCTGCTGCGCGGTCAGCCGCGAGAAACCGGCCATCATGGTGGAGATCATACGGCCTGCGCCCATCTGGGCCCGCAGCCGCGCAGATCAGGGCGGATGCGCACCGACCACGGCAGATGGCGCGCGCCCGGCATGCGCCAACGGGCATCGAAGCGGTGCGGTCGGGGTTCTACTTGGCGAACTGCCCGACCAGGAGGTGGCCAGTAGAGTGCGCCGCATGCTTGTGGTTCTTTCCCTGCTCACGGCGCTCGGCATGCTCGTGACCGGCTGTGCCGCGGTCGGGGGCGGCGGCGCCCCGACCGAGACGGAACCGCCGACGACCGCGCCGGGCGGGTACTACGGGACTCCTGCCCAGCCAGGCCAGCAGCCGGCGCCCCAGCAGCCGGCGCCCCAGCAGCCGGCGCCGCAGCAGCCGGCGGCCGGGTTCACCCAGGTCGACATCCGCCAGTTGGCCTACCTGCCCGGCTCGATCAACATCCGTGTCGGCCAGAAGGTCTCCTGGAACAACGAGGACCAGGTGGCGCACACGGTGACGGCCGACGGCCTCACCTTCGGCAAGAACCTGCCCACCGGGGCGGTGTTCAACTTCGCCTTCGTGAAGCCGGGGAACTTCCCCTACCACTGCGCCATCCACCCCGCCATGCGCGGGACGGTGGTGGTGAGCTGAGCCGACGGGGACGACCGGCCTGAGCGGAGCGGTGGCGCCGGGACCGGCGGCGCCGCCGCTCCGATCGCCCTCCTCCGGTTGACCGGCCCATGCGCCCGAGCGCGTGGGCCGGTTTCTCTATCCCTTCCGGAGCGCGCCCTGGCTGAACCGGTTCGCCGACGCCGACGTCAGCGTCGGCACCTGAACGCGTGGAACCGGTATCGTCTAGCCCGGTCACGTTTCCTGGAGGTTCACCCATGGCAGACGACATCCGCCGGGTGGTGGTGCTCGGCGCCGGCACCATGGGCGCCGCGATCGCCGCCCACGCCGCCAATGCCGGTCTCGCCGTCGACCTGCTCGATCTGGCACCGACCGAGGCCACGCCGGAGGAGTCGGCCAAGGGCCTCTCGGCGGCGGACCGGGCGGTGCGGGACCGGATCGTGCGTGCCGGCTTCGAGCGCATGAAGGCGGCCCGCCCGGCCGCGCTCGCCAGCCCCAGCCTTGCCGCCAGAATTACCCTCGGTAATTTCGAGGACGATTTCGACCGCGTGGCCCAGGCCGACTGGGTGGTCGAGGCGATCGTCGAGCGCCTCGAACCGAAACAGGAGCTGATGGCACGGGTCGAGAAAGCGGCCAAGCCCGACGCGGTGGTCACCTCCAACACCTCGGGCATCCCGCTGGCCCAGATCGCCGAGGGCCGCTCCCCCGACTTCCGCCGCCGCTTCCTCGGTGCCCACTTCTTCAACCCGCCCCGCTACCTCAAGCTGGTCGAGCTGATCCCCACCGCCGACACCGACGAGGAGGTCGCCGAGGCGGTGCGCCAGCTGGTCGAGCGGGTCCTCGGCAAGGGCGCGGTGATCGCCAAGGACACGCCCAACTTCATCGCCAACCGCATCGGCAGCTTCGCCGGCATGCAGGGCCTCCGCTACGCCCTGGCCAACGACTACACCATCGAGGAGGTCGACGCGCTCACCGGCCCGCTGGTCGGCCGGCCGAAGACCGCCAGCTTCCGCCTCTTCGACCAGGTCGGCATCGACGTCATGGTGGGCGTCGCCGACAACCTGTACCACCTGGCACCCGACGACGAGAGCCGCGAGGAGCTGTCGGCCCCCGCGCCGGTGCGGCGCATGATCGAGGCCGGCCAGCTCGGCATCAAGAGCGGCGCCGGCTTCTACCGGCGCGACCGGCGCGACGGCCGCACCGTCTTCGACGTCGTCGACCTCTACACCCTGGAGTACCGGTCGGCCAGGGATCCCGACCTCCCGATCGTCGCCGCCGCGCGGGAGCGCCGCGACCTCGGCGAGCGGCTGCGCTTCCTGCTCGACCGGGCCGACGACGACCGCGGCGCCCGCTACGTGCGCGACACCATGCTGCCCACGCTCGCCTACGCCGCCCGCCGGGTGCCTGAGATCGCCGACTCCCTGGTCGAGGTCGACCGCGCCATGGAGTGGGGTTTCGGCCAGGCGGCGGGCCCGTTCCGCACCTGGGACATGATCGGGGTGCGGGACGGCGTCGAGCGCATGGACGCGCTCGGCCTCGAGGTGGCCGCCTGGGTGCACGAGTTCCTCGACGCCGGCAACGAGTCCTTCTACCGCGACGGGAGCGTCTACAGCCCGGTGAGCCGGGCCTACGAGCCCGTCCGGACCGATCCCGACGCGGTCGACCTTGCCGCCCTCAAGGCCGGCGGCGGCCAGCTCCGCGGCAACGACTCGGCCAGCCTGGTCGACCTCGGCGACGGCGTGCTCTGCTTCGAGATCCACTCGCCAGCCAGCGCCGTCGACGCCGGCGTCATCCAGCTCGGCTACGAGGCCCTCGCCGAGCTGGAGCAGGGCGACTGGCAGGGCCTGGTGGTCGCCAACCAGGCGGCCAACTTCTGCGTCGGGGCCAACCTCGGCGAGGTCGGCATGGCCGCCTACCAGGGCGCCTACGACCAGGTCAAGGAGGCGGCGCGCTCGCTCCAGGAGCTGCTCGCCGGCTTCCGCTTCGCCCCGCGGCCGGTGGTGGCGGTGCCCCACGGGCAGACCCTCGGCGCCGGGGCGGAGATCTGCCTGCATGCCGACCGGATCGTGGCCTCGCTCGAGAGCTACGTCGGGCTGGTCGAGACGGCCGTCGGCCTGATCCCGGCCGGCGGCGGCTGCAAGGAGCTGGTCCGCCGCCTGGTCTCCCCGGCCATGCGGGTGCCGGAGGCGCCGCCGCTGCCGTTCGTGCAGCGGGTGTTCGAGACGATCGCGCTCGCCAAGGTCGCCACCAGCGCGGTGGAAGCCCGCGAGCTGGGCTACCTGGCCGAGGGCGACCGCATCGTGCTGAACCCCGACCACCTGCTCGCCGAGGCCAAGTGGGAGGTGCTGGAGCTGGCGCCCGGCTACAAGCCGCCCCCGAGGGAGGCGTCGGTGTTCGCGGCCGGCCTCCCGACCCTGGCAGCGCTCGAGCTGGGCGTCCGCACCCAGCAATGGGGTGGCAACGCGAGCGAGCACGACGGCGTGGTCGCCACCCGGCTGGCCCGGGTGCTCTGCGGCGGCGAGCTGTCAGCGCCCCAGTGGGTCAGCGAGGAGCACGTGCTCGAGCTGGAACGGGAGGCGTTCGTCGAGTTGCTCCGCACGGAGAAGACCATGGAGCGGATCCAGGCGATGCTGACCACCCGCAAGCCGCTCCGGAACTAGCGAGGTGGCCGGGAGCCGCGCACTGGCTGGACTGAGGAGCGCCCAACGAGCGCCAAGGGAAGGTTGCGCAGTAGCGAGGTGGCCGGAGCCGCATTGAGCGGCGGAGGCCACCGAGCGTTTCAATGAGGGAGAGGGACCATGAAGGAAGCAGTGCTGGTCGCCGGGGCGCGGACCGCGGTCGGCAGGGCGCCGAGGGGGGCGCTGCGGACGTCACGGCCTGACGACATGGCCGGCGCCGCCATCGCCGAGGCGCTGCGGCGTGCCTCCGGGCTCGACCCGGCCGAGGTGGAGGACGTGATCCTCGGCTGCGCCATCCCCGAGGGGACCCAGGGCATGAACGTGGCCAGGCTGGCGGCCCAGCGCGCGGGCCTCTCCGAGGACGTGCCCGCCCAGACGGTGAACCGCTTCTGCTCGTCCGGCCTGCAGACGATCGCCAGCGCCGCCGAGCGGGTCATGAGCGGGTTCGCCACCACGATCGTGGCCGGCGGCACCGAGCACATGTCGTCAACCCCGGTGACCTCGGCCAACTTCTCCCCCAACCCGGAGATCGTCCGCACCAAGCCCGAGTACTACATGGCCATGGGGCTGACCGCGGAGGAGGTGGCCGAGCGCTGGAAGGTCGCCCGGCCCGAGCAGGACGAGTTCGCCCTCCGCTCGCACCGGCGCGCGGCCGAGGCGGTCGACTCCGGCCGCTTCGACCAGGAGATCGTCCCGCTCGACGTCGCCGTGGACTGGATCGACGACGCCGGCCAGCCGCGTCACGCCGAGCAGCGCTTCACCCGCGACGAGGGCCCGAGGCGGGACACCTCGGCGGAGGCGCTCGCCAAGCTCAAGCCGGCGTTCAAGCGGGGCGGCACGGTCACCGCGGGCAACTCCTCCCAGCGCAGCGACGGCGCGGCGGCGGTGGTGGTGATGGAGCGGGAGCGGGCCGAGCGGCTCGGCCTCACCCCGCTGGCCCGCTTCGCCGGCTTCGCGGTCGCCGGAGTCGGTCCCGACGTGATGGGCATCGGGCCGCTGGTGGCCGTCCCGAAGGTGCTGAAGCTCACCGGCCTCGACCTCGACGACATCGACCTGGTAGAGCTGAACGAGGCGTTTGCGTCGCAGAGCCTGGCGGTGATCCGCGAACTCGGGCTCGACCCCGAGAAGGTGAACGTCAACGGCGGCGCGATCGCGCTCGGCCACCCCATGGGCGCCACCGGCGCGAAGCTGACCGTGCAGCTCATGGCGGAGATGGCGCGGCGCGGGTCGCGCTACGGCATGGTCACCATGTGCGTTGGCGGCGGCATGGGCGCCGCGGGCGTGTTCGAGAACCTTCAGCGCTGAGCGACCGGGGCGACGGGCAGCTGCCACCCGGCGGCTCGGTCGACCAGCTCGGCGAAGGCGGCGGCGCCGCGCGCGCGGGCGGCCAGGTGGCCGTCGGGCCGGATGACCCAGAGGGTTCCAGGCGCGTCGCCGTACGTCCTGGTCAGCGCGCTCCCGGTGTCGGCCAGGGCGGTCACACCGGGCGGCAGCGGTGGCAGGTCCTGGCCGGCGGGGCAGACCAGGTAGAGCCGGGCCGGCGGGCGCGGTGGCGGCGCGGCGGCGACCCGCTCGGCCTGCTCGCGCGCGTCGCTCGGGCCGGCGGGCAGGTACAGGCCGAGGAAGCCACCGTCCAGCAGCTCGCGCAGCCGGGTGGCCTGGCGGCCACGCCCGGCTAGTCGGGCCGGGCCGCAGGGCGCGTCCGGGGCGACCGCGCCAAGGTGCGGGCCGCGAGCACCCGGCTCGGGATCGGGCTCGATCACCGGGGAGGCGGTGTAGGTGTGGGGCTCGGAGAGCTTGCCGGAGTTCACCCGCCTGCGCAGCGCCGCCGAGCGCAGGCTGCCGCGGAGGATGGCGTTGCGGGAGAGGCGCAGCAGGCGGTTGGACGGCACCATGAACCGCATGGTGGCGTCGGTCACCGCCAGGTTGTGCAGCGCGGCGGCGCGGCGCTCGCTGTCGTAGGTGGCCAGCAGCGCCGCCGGGGCGCGGCCGGCCAGGACCAGGGCGAGCTTCCAGGCGAGGTTCTC
Organism: Actinomycetota bacterium; assembly: GCA_035535495.1. GTDB lineage: Bacteria > Actinomycetota > CALGFH01 > CALGFH01 > CALGFH01 > DASUZB01. Next base: position 26,721 of record DATLQA010000260.1, read on the forward strand.
GGCGTCGGCCACGCCGGAGTTCAGCCCGCGGGCGCCGAACGGGCTCATGAGGTGGGCGGCGTCGCCGGCGAGGAACACCCGGCCGGCCGCGAAGCGCTCGGCCGCGCGCTGGTGGAAGCGGTACACCGAGGCCCAGACCAGCTCGTACGGAGCGTCGCCGACGATCGCGCGGATGCGCTGTTCGAGCCGTCCGGAGGCCTGCTCGTCGGCGAGGTCGACCTCGCCGGGGATCTGCCAGTCGATGCGCCAGACGTCGTCGGGCTGGGGGTGGACCAGCACCTGGCGGCCGGGGTTGAAGGGCGGGTCGAAGAAGAAGCGCCGCTCGCTCGGGAAGGGCAGCTTGACTCGGACGTCGGCGATCAGGAAGCGGTCGGGGAAGGAGTGCCCGGGGAACTCCACACCGAGGACCTTGCGGACGGTCGAACGCGGCCCGTCGCAGGCCACGGCGTACGGCCCGGAGACCCGCTCGGTGCCGCGCGGGCCGGTCACGGTCAGGGTGACGCCGTGCTGGTCCTGCTCGATGCCGTCGACCCGGTGGCCCCAGCGCACCTCGACCAGCTCGCTGGCCCGCACCGCGCCGAGCAGGAACGCCTCGACCTCGACCTGGCCGAGGTTGATGAAGGGCGGGAAGGCGGCCTGGCTCGCCTCGGGGAAGCGGATCTGGAACAGCTCGGTGCCGCGGAAATAGGTGCGGCCGAGCGTCCAGGAGACGCCCCGGTCGGCCATGGCGCGGCCGAGCCCCACCCGCTCGAAGATCTCCAGCACGTCCCGCTGGACGCAGATCGACTTGGACCCCTCCCCCGAGAGGCCCTCGGCGGCCTCGAGGACGACGCTGGGCACGCCAAGGCGGGCCAGGCAGAGCGCGGCGGTCATCCCGACCGGCCCGCACCCCACCACCAGCACCCGCCCGCGGGCCAAATCCCTAGCGTCCCTGCAAGGCGTTCCAGACGGCCTGGTCGCGTTCGGCGGTCCAGATGCGGGGGTGGACGCCGGCGCACTCGTCGTAGGCGCGCTGGACGTTGAAGGGCATGCAGTGCTCGAAGATCGGCCAGCCGCCGTAGCGCGGCGCCAGCGCCTGGTAGGCGAGGTCGAAGGCCTCCTTGACGCCGCCCTCGCGGCGGACCACCTCGGCGGTGATGCGGTGGACGGTGGCGAGGAAGTCCCGGGTCTGGCCGATCGCCTCGGCGACGGCCGTGCCCCTGACGGTCGCGCCGCGGCCGCCGACCAGGGCGTCGGCGTCGAGGGCGGCCGCCCTGGCGAGGGTCGGACCCGCCCACTCGCCCACGTAGGCGTCGCCCATGTAGGGGGCGGCCTGCGCCTCGACCAGGTCGCCCGCGAACAGCACCCGCTCGTCCGGCAGCCAGGCGACCACGTCGCCGGAGGTGTGCCCGAGGCCGAGGAAGCGCAGCTCGACCACGCGCCCGCCGAGGTCGACGGCCATCTCGTCGGTGAAGGTCACGGTCGGCCAGGTGAGCCCGGGGATGGAGTCGATGTCGCGGAACAGCCGGGGGAAGCGGCGCGCCTCGCTCTCGAAGTCCTGGGCGCCGCGCTCGGCCACCAGGGCCTTGGTGCCGGCGTGGGCGATCACCCAGTCCGCCCCGAACGCCGAGGCGCCCAGGGTGCGGACGGCGTGGTAGTGGGTGAGGAGCAGGTAGCGCACCGGCTTGTCGGTCACCCGGCGGAGCTCGTCCAGCCACTGGCGCGCCATCACCGGTGTGGCCCTGGCGTCGACCGCCAGGACGGCGTCGCGCCCCACGATCGCGCCCACGTTGGGGTCGCCCTGGGCGGTGTAGGCGTACACGCCGTCGGCCAGCTCCTCGAGGACGCACTCCTGGTCGGCCAGGTCGGCGGTGGAGGCGAACGGCTTGGCCGGCGGAGCGGCCTCGCTGGTCCCGGTCATCTGGCGGCTCCCTCCTCTTCCCCCTCGGCGACGTCGGTGTCGCCGGGAACAAGGTAGGCCGCTCCGGCGCCCGCGTCAGCCGACAGGGCACCATGCACGCCACCCCAGACCCCAGCACAAGGAGCCCCCACCGCCATCAAGCCGTTGTCAGCCGCCCTACCTGCGGGGCAGTCGTCAGATCCCGCCCTGGACCCGCGAGAGCAGGATCTGGGCGGTCTGGCGCAGGCGGTTGTCGAGCGCGTCCATCAGCTTGACCACCGCCTCGGCGGCCCACTCGCCGGCGGCTTGGCGCTCCTCGAGGTTGGCGAGGTCGCGGACCTCGCGGTAGTCGACGATGCGGGAGGCGCGGCGGTCGTCGAGCCGCTCCCAGGAGAGGATCCGGCCGACGGCGGTCTCGATCCCGAGCCGCTCGGCGTAGAGGTCGTCGAACAGGCGCTTGGTCGCCGTCCGCTCCTGCATGTCGAGGTAGACGCCTGCCCTGACCGCTCCGTTGGCGGTGAAGGCGACGTCGTAGAAACCGAACGGGCCGGCAGCGAAACCGACCCAGTTCTCGTAGCCGAACTTGGGCACCCGGAAGCCTGGCTTGCGGCGGGCCACGGCCTCGAACATGGTCTCGAAGAAGCGGTGCCGCACCTCGGCGGTGGCGAAGCCGCCGTCCTTGTCGGACGCGAGCGGGGGTGGCTGCGAGCCGTTGAGGGTGGATTCCGAGGGGCGTGGCGGCGCGGGGGGCGACGACATGGGTGGGGGGGCCGGCGGCAGCTGGGAGGACGGCTGCGTGCTGGCCGGCGGCGGCATGTGGGAGGGGGACGGGGGCGGCGGCTCCCCGACCGGGCTGGAGGCCGGGCGCGGCGGCGCGAAGCCGGCGCCCGGCATGACCGGGACGCGCCGGCCCGGCTGCCGCCAGCCGCGCGGCTGGACCACCACGTCCAGGACCGGGGCCGGCAGGGAGCGGCCGATCCGTACCAGGCCGATCTCGACCGCGAAGAAGTCGACCTTGTCGTCGGTGCGGTCGTTGAGCCACTCGAGGGTGCGGCGGTGTTCCTCGGGGAAGCGGGGGGAGACCCACACCACCGCCGCGGACTCCAGCGACGACGCGTTGATGATCAGCTCGCCGAGGTGGTTGTCGCGGGTCGGCTCGAGCTGGTTCTCGACGATCACCAGGCGGCCCTGCGGGTCGGTGCCGAGGACGTGCAGGGAGCCCTGGTCGATATGGATCTCGCGGCGCAGCGGGGTGATCTCGATGCCGAGGGTCTGGCTCAGCAGGTCAAGGTTCTGGCTGAACCAGGGCATGAGGTCGGGCAGATCCTCGCCCCAGAACGAGTGCAGGTCGAGCCGTTCCAAGCGGCCGAGGCCAAGCCTCTCGATCTCCATGTCGGCCGACATACAGCTCCTCTCGGTCGCCCGCTCGACCTCCTTTCGGGGGCCTTGTTGTACCTCGTACCGGTAGGGCGCCGTCAAACCAGTCAACTACCGTGAACTACTGATCCTCGGGCTGGAATCCTGTCTGGCCTGGGCGTTGGTACGGTGGCCAGCCGCTGGGGGAGGCCGGCGGCCTCCTCGGGCAGCGGCTGCTCGGCCTCGGCAAGATTGACTACGGCGACGGCCCGGGAGCCGGAGGGGTCCCGCCGTTCCAGCACCACCAGCCTGCGGTCCTCGTCCACCCTGGCCGTGGTCAGGTCGCGGCGGCAGTTGCCGAGCGGTGGCAGCTCCCGGCGTAGCCGCAGGAGCCTCCTCCACAGCTCGAGGGTGGGCCCGCCAGCCTGTGACCAGTCGAGCTTGGAGCGCTCGAAGGTGGCGGGGTCGTTGGGGTCGGGCACCTCGCTGGACCACGAGAACTCGGCGAACTCGGCGCGGCGGCCGCGGCGCACCGCCGCGGCCAGCTCGGGAGCGTGGTCGGTGAAGAACAGGAAGGGTCTCCGCTCGCCCCATTCCTGCCCCTGGAACAGGAGCGGCAGGAACGGCGAGCAGGCGACCAGCACGGCCGCGGCGGCGTCGAGTTCGGCGCCTGCCAGGGTGATCAGGCGCTCCCCGAAGGCGCGGTTGCCAACCTGGTCGTGGTTCTGGCTGCAGACCACGAAGTGCTCGCCGCCGAGCCCTTCCGGGTCGCGGCCGTGGAGATGGTCCCGCGCCGGGTAGTACTGGCCGGTGAGCACCCAGCCGGTGGTGAGCGCCTTGGCGATCGACTCCAGGCCCTCGAACCCCTGGTAGTAGCCGCGACGCTCGCCGGTGACGGCGACGTGGACGGCGTGGTGGAGGTCGTCGGCCCAGAGCGCGTCGAGCCCGTACGCGGTGACCAGTGCCGGCTGCCGCAGGTCGCTCTCTGCCACCAGCAGGCTGCCCGGCTTGGCGGCGTGGACCCTGGCGGCCAGCGCCTCCAGCAGGTGGACGGAGGAGCGGTCGTGGATCTCGTGCACGGCGTCGAGGCGGAACCCGTCCACGCCCTGCTCGATGACCCAGGTCTCGGCGTTGTCGAGCATGTGGCCGCGGACGAAGTCCGAGCCGGCGCCGTCGTAGTTGAGCGCCGGGCCCCACGGGGTGGTGTAGCGGTCGGTGAAGTATGGGCCGAACTCGCCCAGGTAGTTGCCGTCCGGGCCGAGGTGGTTGTAGACGACGTCGAGCAGCACGGCCAGCCCGGCCTGGTGGCAGGCGTCGACGAAGCGGCGGAACGCGGCCGGGCCGCCGTAGGCGTCGTGCACGGCGTACAGGTCGACCCCGTCGTAGCCCCAGCCGCGCCTGCCTGGGAAGGCGGCCACCGGCATCACCTCGACCGCGTTGACGCCCAGGTCGACCAGGTGGGGCAGCTTGCCGATGGCGGCGTCGAAGGTCCCCTCCGGCGTGAAGGTGCCGCAGTGCAGCTCGTAGGTGACCAGCTCGCGGAGGGCCGGCGGGCTGAACGGCGCCGGCGGCGGGCCCGGGTCGACCAGCCGCGAGGGGCCGTGCACGCCGTGCGGCTGCCAGCGCGACCGCGGATCTGGCCGCTCCCGCTCGCCGTCGAGGACCAGCAGGTAGTCGTCGCCGGCGCGCGCGCCGGCGACCCAGCCGCGCCACACGCCGCGCGGCTCCTGCTCGAGCGGCACGGTGCGGGCGCCGACGCGCGCCGCCACCTGCTTGGCATGCGGCGCCCACACCGCGAACTCCGCGCCGTCGCCGTCAAGGAGCGGCCCGAGCCTTGGTCCTCTCGGGGCCAGCTCCGTCCGGGGATCGGGGAGGTCCGGGGGGGCGGGGTTCGCCGCTCCGGAGGATCGGGCGTTCAAGCAGGTGCGAACCAGACGGTGGCCAGCGGCGGCATGGTGACCGCGGCGGAGGCGGGCTGACCGTCCCAGGCGATCTGCTCCGCGTCGATCCCGCCGAGGTTGCCGACGTTGGTGCCGCCGTAGGTGGCCGCGTCGGTGTTCAGCACCTCCCGCCAGCGGCCGGCCGTGGGCACGCCGACGCGGTAGCCCTCCCGCACCACCGGCGAGAAGTTGCAGAGGCAGACCAGCGGCTCGCCGGTGGCGCTCCAGCGGATGAACGACAGCACGTTGTCGTCGCTGTCGTTGGGGTCGATCCAGCTGAAGCCGGATGGCTCGGAGTCCCGCTGCCACAGGGAGCGGTGGTCTCGGTAGACACGGTTGAGGTCGCGCACCAGGTCCTGCACGCCCTGGCGGTGCGGGTCGGCGAGGCCGTCCCAGTCGATCGAGCGCTCCTCCGACCACTCCGCCTCCTGGGCCAGCTCGCACCCCATGAACAGGAGCTGCTTGCCCGGGTGGGCCCACATGTAGGCGAGGTAGGCGCGGAGGTTGGCGAAGCGGCGCCACTGGTCGCCTGGCATCTTGCCGATCAGCGACCGCTTGCCGTGCACCACCTCGTCGTGGGAGATGGGCAGCACGAAGTTCTCGCTGAACGCGTACATCAGCGAGAAGGTCAGCTGGTGGTGGTGGAAGCGCCGGTAGATGGGATCCTTGGCGATGAACTCAAGGGTGTCGTGCATCCACCCCATGTTCCATTTGAAGCCGAAGCCGAGGCCGCCGACGTAGACCGGCTTGGACACCGCCGGCCAGGCGGTCGACTCCTCGGCGACGGTCACGGCGCCGGGATGCTCGCGGTAGACGACGGTGTTGAAGCTGCGCAGGAAGTCGACGGCGTCCAGGTCCTCGTTGCCGCCGAAGCGGTTCGGCGTCCACTCGCCCTGGTTGCGGGAGTAGTCGAGGTAGAGCATGGAGGCGACCGCGTCGACCCGCAGCCCGTCGATGTGGAACTCGCCCAGCCAGTACAGCGCGTTGGCGATCAGGAAGTTGCGCACCTCGTTGCGGCCCAGGTTGAACACCAGCGAGCCCCAGTCCGGGTGCTCGCCGCGGCGCGGGTCGGCGTGCTCGTACAGGGCGGTGCCGTCGAAGCGCGCCAGCGCCCAGGCGTCCTTGGGGAAGTGCGCCGGCACCCAGTCCACGAGCACGCCGATGCCGCGCTGGTGCAGCCGGTCGACCAGGTAGCGGAAGTCGTCGGGGGTGCCGTAGCGGGCGGTGGGCGCGTAGTAGCCGCTGACCTGGTAACCCCAGGAGGCGCCGTAGGGGTGCTCGGCCACCGGCATCAGCTCGACGTGGGTGAAGCCCATCTCCGCCACGTACTCGGGGAGCTGGTCGGCCAGCTCCCGGTAGGAGAGGCCCTTGCGCCAGGAGCCGAGGTGGACCTCGTAGATGGAGATCGGCGCCGTGATGGTCTGACGCTCCGGCCTGGCGGCCATCCACGCCTGGTCGTCCCACTGGTGCTTGGAGGTGTAGACCACGCTGGCGGTGGCCGGTGGCGCCTCGGTGGCGAACGCCATCGGGTCGGCCTTGAGGACCAGGTCGCCGGCCGCGGTCACCACTTCGTACTTGTAGCGGGCGCCGGTGCCGACCCCCGGCACGAACAGCTCCCACACCCCGGAGGCGCCGAGCGAGCGCATCGGGTGCAGCCGCCCGTCCCAGCCGTTGACGTCGCCGACCACGCGCACCGCGCGGGCGTTCGGCGCCCAGACCGCGAAGCCGGTGCCGGCGACCCCGTCGACCTCCTGCTCGTGGGCGCCGAGCTTGTGCCACAGGCGCTCGTGCCTGCCCTCGCCGAACAGGTGCAGGTCGAGCTCGCCGATGGTAGGCAGGAACCGGTACGGGTCGTCGAGCGTGTAG
>DATLQA010000261.1:0-2387 GCA_035535495.1 Actinomycetota bacterium
CAGCGGGGTGAGTGTGGGGCGCTTCGAGCAGCCCGGCAGGCGCCAGGACCAGGAGCGCGTTCGGGAACTCGTGGACGACGCACGGCGCGCGATCACTGAGAGCCTCACCCGCGAACTGGACCAGGAATTGCCAGGCCTGGACGAGGCGATCGGGGCGTAATCGACATGCGGCCGCCGTCGCCCGCGGCCAGTGCTTACTCACAACCTCGCTCAGGGCAGCCAGCTGCCCCTCGCTCAGTGGATCCTCGACGATGACCAGCAGGTCGACGTCGCGGCGGCCCGGGACCTAGTCGTCCAGTCAACGAGCCGTGCAGGATCACCCCCGCGACGGTCTCCCCGAGCGCATGTGAGCAGGAGCGCACAAGCGCCGCCGCGAACCCCAACGCCTCCGCGGCCGAAGCAGCGACCGGAGCGACGAACCTGGGTGAGCGACGGGGCGGCACGCACGCACTATGCGCCATCCCCGAGAACTCTTGGAACGCTTGATGGACCACCGACCAAGCGCCGACCCTGTGAGGGTGGCGCACGGGTAACCCGTTGCCCGACGCTCCAGCGCGGTCGATACTGATCAACAAGATGCGACCCTTCGGCTGACGCTGAACCCCCGGCACATCCCCGCCAGGGGACCAGGCGGGTGGACCACCTCGGCACCCGCCGATAGTTGCTGCTGTGCGCCGTCGCCGAGCCGACCAAGGCTCGGCCCCGGCCCGCGCGCCGCCTCCTGATGGGGCTTCGGCCCCACCGTCACCATCGATCGATGACGTTCGAGGAGGAGCACCCCATGTCGAACGAGAACACCGAGCTGATCCGCCGCGCCTACCAGGCGTACGCCAACGGCGACCTAGCCGCGATGCTGGAGTTGGTCGACCCGGACCTGGAGTGGACCTACCTGGATCCTGCCCTGGAGCACCCGACCCCGCAGGTCTGCCACGGCCGCCAGGAGCTGGAGCAGGTGCTGCGGCACTGGGCCGAGCACGGCCTGCGGGCCGAACTCGAGCAGGTCACCAGCAACGGCGAGCTGGTCATGGTCGGCGTGCGGACGCCAGGGATCGACGCCCATTTCAGCCGAGGTGGGGATGACCGCGCCTACAGCGTGTTCACCGTTCGCGAGGGACGGATCGTTGCCCTGCGCGACTGCCGCGACCGCCTGGAGGCGCTCCAGCTCGCCGGCCTCCAGCCATGACCAGCGGCCCCTAGCTGGGGACTCAGGCGCCCGCCGCGACGCTAGGTCATCGCGCTGTCGGTGGACAGGATCAGGGCGTCCACCCCAGGCCAGCACGACAGCGGCCCAGCTCCTCACGCAGCAGCCCCGCGGTCCCACCGTAGCGGTCCAGGATCGGCGCCAGGTCGGCAACCAGGGCTCAAGGCCCGGAGTTGGCGGCGGCGGCGCGTCCGGCTCGCCGAGCCCGGTCCAGCCACAGGTAGCGGACCGAGGATTCGGTGAAGTGCACCCCCTGCCCGGATCGGTCGCCATAGCGGGCGGCCAGCTCCTCAACGGCCGGCAGCCGGTCCGGCCCGAACCAGACCGCGTCGATGGACCGTCCGCCCTGCTCCAGAGCGCGGCCGAGCACCGCTCGGGCGCCGTCGCTGCGCAGGTTGCCGTGCCGCTCGCGGTACACGCCGGCCACACCGGTGTGCAGCTCCAGGCCGGGACGACAGACCAGCGGCAGCCGCTGGCCGCCAGCGCGCGGCTCCAGCTCCGCCAACTGCGCTGGCCCGTCGCCGGCCAGCGCCCGGGCCACCCAGGCCGCCTCGGTGCGGGCCTCCAGGTTCGCCCAGGCGTCGCCATGGAATGGGCTCAGTTGGCGGATCCGGTCGGCCAGCGGCAGCAGCTCCGGCGGCCGGGGGCGCAGCCGCTCGTTGCGGCGGCCCCGGGCGGTCGGGTAGTAGGTCGCCGGCCCCCACCACATCTGGTCGACCTCCAGCGGCTGCAACACCCCCAGCAGCCGGTCGGCCTGGCCGGCGTTGGCCGTGGTCACGAACACGTTGGCGCCGGCCCGCAGCCCCACCGCATGCACCCGCTGGATGGCCAGGCAGGTCTCGGCGAAGGCGCCCGGCCGGTTGACCTGCCGGTCGTGCTCGACCCCGAGGCCGTGGAAGGCCACCCACACCGTGCTCGTCCCCAGCTTCGCGGCGGCCGCCAGCAGCTCCCGCCAGTCCTCGCGGGTGGCCAGCGGCACTCCGGTGGTGGCCAGGGGCTCGAACTCGGCCGCGCCCACGTGGTCGGCGAACCGTCGCAGGACCTCGGCCGCCTGGGGGTGGGCGGCCAGCTCGTGCATCGGGTAGGCGCCAAAGCCGAGCCCGTGGTCGTCGCAGAACCGGTGGGCCTGCTCCAGCACCCAGGCGACGTCGTCGACCGGCATCACCGGGTAGGAGACGCCCTGGGC
>DATLQA010000262.1:0-9008 GCA_035535495.1 Actinomycetota bacterium
GGTGAGGTTGCGGGCGGTGAGCATGCCTCCAGCCTGGCACGGCCCCCGCCCTGCCCGCAGCCGAGATTCCTGGCCTCGAACCGGGTGGCGGGAGCGGTGGCCACTTGGCGAAGATCGGACCAGGGTTGCCGTGCGGCCGGAAGGAGCAGCTGGTGAGCGAGCCATCGTTCGACACCGAGGGACTGTTCGACGAGGACTACCTGCACTTCTACGCCGAGATGCTCGGCGACGAGCGCAGCGACGCCGAGGTCGAGCGGATCTGGAACCTGCTCGCGCTGGAGCCCGGCATGGAGGTGCTGGACCTCGCCTGCGGCCACGGCCGGATCGCCAACCGGTTGGCCACCCGCGGCTGCCGGGTGACCGGGCTGGACGCCACGCCCCTCTTCCTCGATCGCGCCCGCCGCGACGCAGCCGGCCGTGGCGTCAGGGTGGACTACGTCCAGGGCGACATGCGCGAGCTGCCGTGGACCGGTCGCTTCGACCGGGTGGTGAACTGGTTCACCTCGTTCGGCTATTTCGACGATGCCGGCAACCGGCGGGTCCTCGCCCAGGTCGCGCAGGCCCTGCGGCCTTCGGGCCGGTTCGCCCTCGAGGTGCAGCACCGCGACTGGATCGTCGGCGCGCTGCTGCCGGCCGTCCTGGTCGAGCGGGACGGCGACCTGCTGGTCGACCGGAACCGCTTCGATCCGCTGACCGGCAGGATCGTCACCGAGCGGATCATCGCGCGCGGCGGCCAGGTCCGCCGCGTCCCGTTCTTCACGCGGCTGTTCGGCTTCACCGAACTGCGCGACTGGCTGCTGCAGGCCGGCTTCGCCACCGTCGACGCCTACGGCGAGGACGGTGCCTCCCTGTCCCCCGCCAGCCGCCGCCTGCTCGCGGTCGCCCGCCGCTGACTCCCACCCTGCGCCTGGTGTGGGCGGTGCTGGACCGGGGCCACGCGGGGCTGGCGCGGGGTGGGTCATGACCCCGGTCGCCGTGTGGCTGCTGGCCGTGCTATGCCGCCAGTTCCATCACCCGGCTCGACTCGAACAGGAGGTGGTCGACCAGCGTGGCACCCTGCCGCGTAGGATCCGTGACGGGAGCCTGCGCCCGTCCTACTTTGCCACCGCCATCTGGACGCCACCGCTAGCCGTCCCATGCTGACCAGGACCGATGTGCCAGGCGCTGGCGCCCCAGGGCCGGTCAGAGAACGATGGTTCTGGGCAACGTGCGAAAGGTGCCATCATGCTCAACGGGGACAAGGTCGTGCTGCGTCCGGTGCGTGAGCGCGATCTCGCGGCATTCATCGACGCGCACACGGAGATCTCCAACCGCGGCGAGTTCTTCCCGCTTGGCGTCCAGCCGGAGTCAGTTCTCCGGCGGAATTACGCCGAGACGGGCTTTTGGGAGCGGGATGAGGGCACCCTGCTCATCTGGAACCGGGACGACGTCATGGTCGGCCACATCGAGTTCTTCCGACCGGTCAGCTACTGGGACGCGTACGAGCTCTCATACCAGCTGTACGGCCGGGAGCACGCCGGCCAGGGCTACACGACCGAGGCGGTGCGCCTCCTGGTTGACTACTTGTTCGCGGCAAAGAAGGTCAACCGCATCTCGTTGGTGATCGTGCCCGAGAACGCCCCGAGCCAGCGGATCGCGGAGAAGTGCGGATTCCAGCTCGAGGGAACAGCGCGCGGAGCCTTCTTCAACGGCGGCCGCAGCGTCGACGTGCTCATCTACTCGCTGCTCCGCGACGACCCGCGGCCCTGGCGCAAGTCGGACTACGATCAGGATGAGCTGATCAAGTAGCGCCAGCAGATCAGGCAGCAGGCGAGTGTGACGAGGCCTTGATGGATGTCGGCGCGGTACTCCCAGCAGACCGCGTCGTGACGCATGTGGATAACCACGCCGGATAAGCGGCGCGGTCAGCCGATAGCGAAGTGATCCACCAGCGTGTGGGCGTAGTAGTCCTCCCAGGGCTCGTCTGGGGAGCGCTCGGCGTACTCCCTGTCCATGCGCACCAGGAGGTAGGTGAGCTCGCTGCGGATCACCTTGGCGCCGAGCAGGTCGGACAGCTCCGAAAGGGCCACGAGCCAGTTCGAGTACCACGATGCCCAGTCGTCGTCGGCGCCGTCGGTGATCCGGTAGACCCGGTGGTGGGTCTCGGCCGCCTCGTGGAGGAGGTCCCTGACCTTCGCCGTCCGTTCGTCCACGCGCTCATCTCCCCGCTGGTTCTCATCGGTGCCATCTACCGCCGTCGCCGGCCTGCCTGCACATCGTCTCGCATCGCCGGGCTCCCGTGGGCGGCGGTGCATGAACCGTGGTTCATCGCGAGCGTGCGTCGAGGGTTACCGAGCAGCTTCTACGAGCGGATTGACAGGGCATCACGGACAGAATTAGCGTTCACGCCAGCTTCCCTGTCGCGCTGCCCGCGACCGTGGGGCCTGCAGCGGCGGCCGGTGACGGTCGGTGCCAAGGGGGTCGCGATGGCCGATCGCGCTGAGTCACCCGACATCCGCCGGCGCATCCTCCAGGCGGCCGAGGACCTCTTCGGGAAGCGCTCCTACGAGCGCACCGGGGTGGCGGACGTGGCCCGGGCGGCCGGCATCGCCACCGGGTCGTTCTACCGCCATTTCCCCAGCAAGCGCGAGCTGGTGGTGGAGCTGCTCCGGGAGCTCAACCGCGAGCTCCGCCGCGAGATGCGGGAGGCGATCGGCGAGGCGACCAGGCAGCAGGACCGGGAGCGGCGGGCCTTCACGGCGTTCTTCCGGTTCCTCGCCCGACACCCCTACCTGTTCCGCATCCAGCGGCAGGTCGAGTTCATCGCCCCCACCGTCTACCGGGAGTACTTCGACGAGCTGGCCCGCCGCTACGCGCGCTCCGCCAAGGACGCCATGGTCCGGGCGGAGATCGATCCGAGGTTCGACCCCGACTTCCTGGCCTACGCGGTCTACATCGGGGTCGCACATTTCGTGGGTCTCCGCTGGGTAGAGTGGACCGAGGGAGGCGAGGTTCCCGACGACATCGCCGAGCAAGTGTTCCTGTTGCTCAACAAGGCGCTCAGACCCGTCGACCAGGTGGCGCCCGCCGCGGCGACCCGGCGCGGGTGACCTCCAGGGGCCGCGATGCCTGTGCTTCGTATCGGCCAGCTCACCGTCCGCTTCGGCGGTGTGACCGCGCTGGACGGCGTGTCCTTCGAGGTCGAGCCGGGCCAGGTGTGCGGGCTGATCGGCCCCAACGGTGCCGGCAAGACCACGCTGTTCGACTGCGTCAGCCGGCTGACCAGGCCGCAGGCCGGCCAGATCGAGTTCGACGGGCAGGACCTGCTGCGGCTGGAGGCCCACCAGGTGGCCGCGCTCGGAGTCGCCAGGACCTTCCAGCACCTCGGCCTGGTCGGCTCGCTGAGCGTCCGCGAGAACGTGATGCTCGGCGGCCACCACGCCTGCCGGGCCGGCTTCGTTGCCGCCGCGCTCCGCCTGCCGCTGGTGGGTCGCGAGGAGCGCGCGCTCCGCCGCCGCGCCGACGAGGTGCTGGAGCGCCTCGGGCTGGCACGGCTGGCCGCGCGGCCAGCCGCCGGCCTGCCCTACGGGATGCTGAAGCGCATCGAGCTGGCCAGGGCGCTCGGCGCGGCGCCCAAGCTGCTGCTGCTCGACGAGCCGGCCAGCGGCCTGTCCCACGGCGAGGTCGACGAGCTGGTCGGCGTGCTGGACGCGGTCCGCCGCGACGGCGACCTCACCCTGCTCCTGGTCGAGCACCACATGGGCATGGTCATGCGCATGTCCCACCAGGTGGTGGTGCTGGACTTCGGCCGCAAGATCGCCGAGGGCGCCCCGGCGGCGGTGCGCGAGGACCCGGCGGTGATCGAGGCCTACCTGGGGGTGCCGGCGTGAGCGCCCTCCTGGAGGTCGAAGGCCTGCGCGCCAGCTACGGACCGCTGCAGGCGCTCCATGGCGTCGACGTCACCGTCGACGAGGGCGGCGTGGTCGCGATCCTCGGCCCCAACGGGGCCGGCAAGACCACCATCCTCCGGGCCCTCTGCGGCATGGTGCGCACCGCCGGGCGGGTCGCCTTCGACGGGCGCAGCCTGCTGGGGCTGCCGACCGAGCGGATCGTGCGGCTCGGCGTGGCGCACGTGCCGGAGGGGCGCGGCACCTTCCCGGCGCTGACCGTGGAGGAGAACCTGCGGCTCGGCGCCTACGTCCGCCGCGACGCCGCCGCGGTCGCCGCCGACCTCGACCGCTGGTACGGCGTGTTCCCGCGGCTCGCCGACCGGCGCGGCCAGGCGGCCGCCAGCCTCTCAGGCGGCGAGCAGCAGATGCTCGCGGTCGCCAGGGCGCTGCTGCTGCGCCCCCGGCTGTTGCTGCTCGACGAACCGTCGCTGGGGTTGGCGCCGATGGTCACCAAGGAGCTGTACACGGTGCTCGGCCAGATCAAGCGGGAGCAGCACACCACCATGCTGCTGGTCGAGCAGAACGCCAACCTCGCGCTCGAGCTCGCCGACCACGCCTACGTGCTGGAGGCGGGCCGGACGGTCCTGGCCGGCCCGGCCGGCGAGGTCAGGACCGACGAGCACGTGCGGCGCGCCTACCTCGGCTACTGAAGGAGCGGCGATGGCACGGTTCGTGCAGGTGGTGGTCGACGGGATCGCCGACGGCTCGATCTATGCCGCGCTGGCCCTCGCCCTGGTGCTGATCTTCCGCTCGACCGGGATCGTGAACTTCGCCCAGGGCGAGATGGCGATGTTCTCGACCTTCATCGCCTGGGCGCTCAACGACAGCGGCCGGCCGCTGTGGCTGGCGCTGCTCGGCGCGTTCGCGCTCTCGTTCCTGGGCGGCATGGCGATCGAGCGGGTGCTGATCCGCCCGGTGGAGGGCAGCCGGCCGCTCACCCTGCTGATCGTCACCTTGGGCCTGCTCGTCCTGATCAACGCGGCGGCGGGCTGGATCTGGGGGTTCAGCAACCGCGGCTTCCCGTCGATCTTCCCGAGCGGCGCGGCGCGGCTGGGCGACGTGGCGCTGTCGCTCGAATCACTCGGCATCATCGCCGTGCTCCTGGCCGTCGTCGGCCTGCTGTGGCTGCTGTTCCAGCACACCAAGCTGGGGCTGGCGATGCGCGCGGCGGCGCAGAACCCGGAATCCAGCCGCCTGGTCGGCATCAACGTCGGACGCCTGCTGATGCTCGGCTGGGGGCTGGCGGCGCTGCTCGGCGCGCTCGCCGGGGTGCTGGTCGCGCCCCGCCTGTTCCTGGACGTGAACCTGATGGGCGGCGTGCTGGTGTACGCCTTCGCCGGCGCGGCGCTCGGCGGGTTCGACTCGCCGCTCGGCGCGGTCGTCGGCGGCTGGATCATCGGCGTCGCCGAGAACCTCGCCGGCACCTACGTGGATGCCATCGGCGCCGACCTGAAGGTGCTGGTGCCGCTCGGGATCATCTTCGTCGTCCTGCTGGTGCGCCCGTCGGGGCTGTTCGGGTCGCCGGAGGTGACGCGGGCGTGAGCCTGCTCACGGTCGAGCGGGACAGCCGGCGGCACCGGTGGCTGCGCGGCGCGGCACTCGGCGCGGCCGTGCTGATCGCGGTCGGGCTGCCGTTCAACTCCGAGCCGGTCATCAACGGCCAGCTGACCCTGGTGCTCATCTACGCGGTGGCCGCGCTCGGGCTGAACCTGCTGGTCGGCTACGCCGGCCAGATCTCGCTCGGGCACGGCGCGTTCTTTGCCATCGGCGCCTACACGGCGGCCGCGCTGATCGTCCACGCCGGCGTGCCCTACCTGCTGACCGTGCCCGCCGCGGCGCTGGTCACCTTCGCCATCGGGTTCGCCTTCGGGGTGCCGGCGCTGCGCCTGCGAGGCCTGTACCTGGCGCTGGTGACCTTGGCGCTGGCGGTCGCGCTACCGCCGCTGATCAAGCGCTTCGAAGGGCTCACCGGCGGGGTTCAGGGCATGAGCGTGCCCCAGCCGGCGGTGCCCGGCTGGCTGCCGGTCGACCCGGACCAGTACCTGTACCTGCTGGTCCTCGGCGTCGCCGCGGTGATGTTCCTGCTCGCCACCAACCTCACCCGCGGCGGGCTCGGCCGGGCGCTGATCGCGATCCGCGACAACGAGCGCGCCGGCACCACCATGGGCGTCGACCCGGCGCGGGTGAAGACCCGCGTGTTCGCGTGCAGCGCCGCCTTCGCCGGCGTCGCCGGCGCGCTGTTCACCTTCGCGCTCGGCTTCGTCGCCCCCGAGTCCTTCACCCTGGTGCTGTCGTTCCGCTTCCTGGCCGCGATCGTGATCGGCGGGCTCGGGACGGTCGGCGGCGCGGTGCTCGGCGCGCTGTTCATCGAGTTCGTGCCGCAGTACGCCGACGACGTCAACCAGGCGCTGACCGGCGTGATCTACGGCGCCACCCTGATCGCGGTCATGTACCTGCTCCCCGGCGGCGCCGCCGGGCTGCTGCAACGCCTCCGGCGCCTGCTGGTCGAGGTGGTCGAAGCGCCCCCTGGGGCGCGGCCCGACGAGCCGGCCGCGGGCACCGCCACCGTCCCGACCTCGCCGGGCGGCCGCCAGCCGGCCGGCTGAGGCGACGCGCCGGCCCCCGCCCTGGCGGGGGCCGGCACCTGGATGCCCGTGGCCTAGGCGTGGCGGGCGGGGCAGGCGACGCCGACGAACTCGGGGTGCGCGCCGTCGGTGAAGCGGCAGCCGAAGGTCGGCTCGGCGACCTCATGCCGATCGAGGATGTCGTCGCCGGCCGGCCGGTGGCCGCTGCGCACCCAGCGGACCAGGTCGTCGAAGCCTCGCTGCAGCTCCGCCAGGGTGAAGCCGCAGTGGGCGTTGCCGCGGATGGCGCGGGAGACGAACAGCTTCGACTGGTGGTGCTGCCTGGCGCGGCTTGCGTAGATCTGCTCCATCGAGAACGGCACGAACAGGTCGCCGATGTCGTGCAGCGACAGCACCGGGATGCGGGGGGCGCCGCGCACCGCCGGGATGCCGGTCAGGTCGGTGCTCGCGCTCGCGGTCGCCGCCACCCGCAGGACCTCGTCGTTGAGCTCGCGCTCCGCCGGCGTCAGGGAGCGCTCGCCGTCGAGCTGGTAGACGGTGTGGACGTTGCTGGTCACGTTGCCGTCGGCGATGCCGATGGTGCCGCCGGACAGACCGGGGTAGAGGCCGAACAGGAACGGCACGTTGGTGAGCGGGGCGAAGCCGAAGCTGTTCCAGTAGGCGAACGCGCTGTCGATGCCCGGCCGCGTCCCGCCGCTGCGCTGCTCGACCGCGGCCTGCCAGGTGCGGCCCAGGTCGGTGAGCTGGACGTTGGGGGTGTTGAAGCCGGTGCCGAGCTGCGGCAGCTCGGACAGGACCTGCTGGACATAGGTGGGCGCGTAGGCCTGGCCCTCGGCGTAGGTCATCGGGAACTGGATGGCGGTCCCGGTCAGCGCGGCGGCGGTCACGTTGGCGTCGAGGTAGTGGTCGAACAGGGCGGTGTCGCCGAGCACCCCGCAGTAGGGCATCGCGCCGACGAACTCGCCGCGGAAATGCTCGATCTCCACCGCGGTGATGTGGCCGCCCATCGACGCGCCGGTCATGTACAGCGCCCGTTGCGGGCGGCCGACGGCCGTGCGGAACAGGTCGATGAGCGCGTGCGTGTCGGTGACGCCATGGCCGACGTCGTAGCCGTTGGTCTGGTAGCTGGACGCCGCCCAGGCGAAGCCACGCTGGACGTAGAAGGCGCGCAGGGTCGGGTTGTCGACCCAGACGGTGGTGCCGTTGCCCCGGAAGCCGTGCGCGTACAGCACCAGGTCGCGGTTCCAGTGCTTCGGCACTTCGATGCGCCAGGCCGAGCCGCCGTCGATGCCGGTGTAGACCGTGGAGATCGCGTTGCCCTGCTCGTCGGTGAGCGGCACGAACTGGTTCGACGTGCCGAAGTCGCAGTTCGGGTCGGCCACGGTGTAGCCGGGCTGGGTCGTGCTCGGCACCGGCGCCGCGCACGCCGCCTGGCCCGCCGCCGAGCCGGCGAACAGCAGCGAGCCCGCCGCCAGCGCCCCCGCCGCCAGCGAGGCCAGCAGCCTTCGTCTCAGGTCCACCCGCATCACACGCCACCTCCCCTACGGCCGCCGCATCCGATCGGCGTCCGGTACGCCCCGTTCTATCACTCGGTTGACCGGTTGAGGAAGCGCTGCCGCGCGGCTCGTGTCGCCGTACCGAGCCGCCATCCGGTGCGGTAGCTTGGGTTGGGCGACATCGTGACGTGAGGGACTGATGGCAGCCGAGGCACCTACCATCCTGGCGACCAGCATCGGGTTCTCCAGCGGCGGTCGCGGCGACCTGGACTGGCGGCCGGGACCCGTCTACCGGTTCGCCGCCGAGCTGGCCGGCGCCGCCAGGGCGCCGCGCCTGTGTTTCGTGTCGACCGCGACCGGCGACCAGCGTGACTACCTGGCCGCGACCTATGCCGCCTTCGCCGGCAGCGACTTGCGCGTCTCCCACCTGGCGCTGTTCCCCATGCCCAACGTCGAGGACGTCCGCGCGCACCTCCTCGGCCAGGACGTGATCTGGGTCGCCGGCGGCAGCGTGGTCAACCTGATGGCGGTCTGGCGCGCCCACGGGCTCGACCGGATCCTGTGGGAGTGCTGGCAGGCGGGCGTGGTCCTCGGCGGCTGCTCGGCCGGCTCGCTGTGCTGGCACCTCGGCGGCACCACCGACTCGTTCGGGCCGGAGCTGCGGAGCTTCACCGATGGGCTGGGATGGCTGCCGTACTCCAACGGAGTGCACTACGACGCCGAGTCGCAGCGGCGGCCGCTGCTGCACCGGCTGGTCAAGGACGAGGTGCTGCCCGGCGGCTATGCGACCGACAACGGCGTCGGGCTGGTCTACCGCGGCACCGAGCTGGTCGAGGCGGTCAGCGAGGTCGACGGCGCCGCCGCCTACCTGGTCACGCTCGCCGACGGCGTGGTCCGCGAGTCGCGGATCGAGCCGCGCCGGCTGACCGACCGCTGACGACCGCCTTCGGCGCGGTCGGTCACCCTGGTAGGAGACGGACCCGTGCTGGCGGCCCGCT
>DATLQA010000263.1:0-2164 GCA_035535495.1 Actinomycetota bacterium
TCCAGCATCGATGCCGGAGACGCGGCCACCCAGTGCCGTACGGCCTAACGGATACGGGCCGTACGACCTGGGCCAGCCCGGCCCGACGGGGCGATGCTGTGACCATGGAGGAGATCACCCGGGTGCTCACCCGACATCGGCCGTCCGATCGGCTCCCGGCAGTTCTGCCGGCGCAGATGACGGCGCAACAAGATCTGCTCTCAGTTCGAGCCGAGACGCTAGCCAGCCGGCCGATCGTCACCTGCGCCCCGGACGACACGGTCACCCAGGCGGCCCGGCGCATGCGCGACCGGCTGGTGTCGTCGCTGATCGTCGACACCCGGCCGCCCGGCCTGGTGACCGCCACCGACCTCCGCGACCGCGTGCTCGCGGCAGGCCTGGATCCGGACACACCGGTACGCCAGGTGATGACCACGCCGCTGCACACCCTCCCGGCCGACAGCACCACCGGTGAGGTGGTGCTCGCCATGGTCGACCGGGACATCCACCACCTGCCCCTCACCCGGCAGGGACGGCTGGTCGGGATCGTCACCGACACCGACCTGCTGCGGCGGGAGTCCCACCGTCCCCTGCTCGTCCGCCGCCAGCTCGAGCGGGCGGCCGGCCCCGAGGAGCTGGCTGCCTACGCCCGTGAGGTGACCGCGGCCGCGGCTCGGATGGTCCGGACCGGCACCCCGGCCGCAGAGATCACCCGGTTCGTAACCAGCGCCCACGATGCCCTCTATGTCGGTGCCGCTCGTGACGGCGAGGCGGCGCTCGGCCCGCCGCCGTGCCCGTACGCGCTCTTGGTCCTGGGCAGCGGTGGCCGCCGCGAGAGCACGCTCCGCACCGACCAGGACCACGCCCTAGTGGTGGCCGATGACGCCCCACCGGAGGCCGACAGCTGGTTCGCCGCCCTGGCCGAGCACCTGGCGGCCACACTGGAGCAGTGCGGGCTCATCCGCTGCCCGGGCGACATCATGGCCACCAACCCGGCCCGGCGGGTCCCGCTACGGTCCTGGCAGGAGCAGTTCATCCGCTGGATGGAAGAGCCGGAGGAGGACGCGGTGCTGGCCGCGGCCACCTACGTCGACTTCCGCCAGCTCCACGGCGAGCTGGCGGCCGAGGCGGCGCTTCGGCGGGTCATCGGCCAGGCCGCCGGCAACCGGCGGTTCCTGGGTCGCCTGGCCGTGGCGGCCCTCTGGCGGCGTCCACCGCTCGGGTTCCTCCACCACCTGCGCGGCGACCACCATGGCCGGATCGACCTTAAGGCGCACGGAACCGCCCCAATCGTCGACCTGGCCCGCCTGCTCGCCCTGGAAGCCGGCAGCCCAGAGGTGGCGACCACCGCTCGGCTGCAGTCGGCGTCCGAGCACGGCACGGCCGGGACCGCCGCCACCGACCTCGCCGCCGCGTTCGAGTACCTGCAGCAACTTCGCCTGCACCACCAGGCCGAGCGACTGACGGCGGGAGCGGTCCCAGACGACGCCGTCCCCCTGGCCGAGCTCACCACACTCCAGCGCCGCTGGCTCAAGGACACCGCTCTGCTCATCCACACCTGCCAGGAGAGCGTCCGGATCGCCTACCGGACCGACCTCATCGCCTGAGCCTGCCGAAGGTCGCGGTCGGTCTCCGGGTTGTTAACCAGGGTTTCCTGCCCTTCCAGGAACCGCTTGAGACCGGCCCAGTTGGCCTGCTCCTGGCGCCGGCCCGCGCCGACGACGATGGGGGTCAGCAACCGATACCACCCGCGCAGCCGCATCTCCCACGACCAACTCATCCGGGTGCCATCCGGGACCGGGTCGAAACCCAGCGTCCCGAGGATCTCGGCGGCGGCCATGTGGACGGACGACCCCAGCCGCTTGGGCCGCTCGTAGACCGTGTACTCGATCGCCATCCCAACGGTCCGGCCCAGGGTGACGGCCTCGGCCCGGAACCGGGTCCCGCGGCCGATGGGCCCGGGCGAGAGCTTCTCGGCCCGCCGGATGCGTTGGTTGTACCGCGGCTCGTTCCGTTCATCGGCAACGAAGTCGAACACCTCATCGACTGGTCGGTTGATGACCAGTTCACCTGCTATGCGTACCATGCGAATCCCTCCTCTTCTCCATCCATGCTGGGCGCCGCCGTCGCCGGCCAACAGGGCTGAACGTCCCGCCGTGGCTGGACCGCTTAGCCGGCGGTGTAC
>DATLQA010000264.1:0-41161 GCA_035535495.1 Actinomycetota bacterium
GGCAGGGGCAGGCATGGCTGGCGGCCACCCGGGGCCGGAGGCCGCCGGGTGGCCGCGGTGGGGAGTCGAGCAACGGGGCCGCTCCCCCCGGTGGCGTCGTCAGCGGGCGCCGAACGACGCCGCGATGCCCTGCTCGGTGTCCGAGTAGAGGGCCGCCGCCTGTGCCGTCTGCTGGCCCAGGCCGGTCAGTGCCTGGTGCAGCCCCTGGGCGTTGCGCTGCCACTCCTGGAAGAACTCTTCGAACTGCAGCTGGGCCGCGCCGACCCAGCTGGCGCGGAGCGGTTCGACCTGTGCGCGGAGCTGGGAAAGGATGCCGTCGATGTTGCTGGCGCCAGCCATCAGCTGGGACGAGACCCGCTGGAGCTCCTCCGGGGTGACCTTGATCCCACTTGCCATACCAGATCTCCTTTGTTGAAACGCTCGGTGGTCTCCGCCGCTCAATGCGGCTCCGGCCATCTCGCTGATCCTGGGTGTGCCGGCCGGGGGCGCACCGCCTGTCCGATCGCCAGGGGATACGGGCAGGACGGCCGGGATGGTTCATGCGGCGCCGGGCTACCTGGCGAGGCCGAGGCGGGGCCAGTCGGCCGCCAGGCTGGCGGCGAGCTCGCGCACGGCCCTTCGCCATCCAGCAGGTGCGTGGTGCCAGGTGAACGCGCCGGTGGCCAGCTCGTCGGCGGCCGCTGGCGCGTCCGGGATGACCACGAGGCCGCGCGCGTCGGGCAGGTAGCCGCCGAGCCGGTCGAGGTCGAGCCGGCCGCCGCCGGCGGGCATGCGGTTGACCACCAGCGTGACCGGCAGGCCGGCCCTGGTCAGGGGGAGCGCGGCCTCGACGGCAAGGCTGGCGCTGGCAGGATCGGCGTCGGTGACCAGCACGAGCTGTTGGCAGGCGCGGACCATGGCCTGGCCGGGCTGGCTGGCAAGGCCGGCTCCGCAGTCGAGCAGCACCACCGGGTAGAGCGAGCTCAGCCGGTCGATCGCCACCTGCCAGGTGCCGTCGTCGAGCGGTGCCCGCTGGGCGGGAGCGGGCAGCACCGCGAGGTCGTGGACCGCCCGGCCGAGATGCGCGTCCAGCCCGGCACGTGTCGGCATCGCGCGTGCCAGCCGCGCCACCAGGTCGTCGGTGAGCCCGGTGCCAGGCGCCGGCTGGTCCAGCGCGGCCTGGGCCGGCATCGCCCGTGCCAGCCGTGCCAGCAGGTCTCCGGCGCCACCATCAAGCAGATCGCCGGCGGGGGGCTCCTCCTCGAGCCCGAGGGTGCGTCGCAGCGAGCCCGGCCCCTCGCCCCCGCCTGCGTCCACCGCCACGACCCGGTCCTGCCTGAGCAGGGAGAGCAGCGTGCCGAGCAGCCCGGTGACGGTGCTGGCGCCGGCGCCACCGTGGGCCGCGGCGACCGCCACGGTCGCCGGCCGGCCGAGCGTCGGCCGTTGCACGGCGGCGTCCAGCAGCCACAGGTACGAGGTGGAGCGCCAGGTCTCCCGCGCCCGCCGCAGCCGGTCCAGCGGCCCGGCGGCCTGCCCGGGCTCCGGCGGCTGGGCCGGTGTGAACGCGGCCGCGCCTGGTGGCGCGGCGCCTGGCGCTGCCCCGTCCGTTTGCCGAGGATCGGCGGCGAGGGCGCGGGCGGTCAGCGCGGCGCGCTCGGACAGCGGATGGCGGGGCGGCAGGGTGGCGGCGGTCCGCTCGCTCGGGGCGCGGCCGTCCGGCGGGGGTGGCGGTGGGGACGGTGGCGCCGCGGGGGTGGGCTGGGGTGGCGGCGGCACGTCCAGCCATAGGAGCGCGCCATGCAGGACCCCTGCCGCCGCCAGCGACGCGTTGTCGGCGAGCGGCTGGCCGCCGGCCGGGGCGAGCGTCCAGCGGTCGGTGGCCGGGAGCTCGCCGCCGACCAGCCGCGCCAGCACGGGCAGCAGCTCGGCCACTGGCGTGTCGCCGGGAAGGGAGAGGTCGCGCCGGCCGCGCGGCCCGGCCACCGTGACCAGCATGGTGCGCATGCTCAGCCCTCCCTCGTGCCCGGCGCGGCGCTGCCGGGAACCGGATGGTGGCGCGGCGGGGACTCGGCCAGAGCGGTCTGGACCAGCACCGCGGCGCGCCGGTGGACCAGGTGGCCGCGGCCGGGCGGGAGCGGCTCGGCCTTCCTGCCACCGAGCAGCGGGCCTTCATCCGGGTCGCCGCTCATCACCAGGCCGGGCGGTCCCAACTCGCGGAGCCGCTGCAGCATGGGCTCGAAGGCGCTCCGCGCCAGCCCGCCGACGCGCCGCGCGAGCACCAGGTGGAAGCCGACGTCGCGGCCTTGGGCGAGGACCTCGACCAGCCCGGCGAGGGGGTTGGCGACCGCGCTCGCGACCAGGTCGTAGTCGTCCACCACCAGCACCAGCCCCGGGCCCGACCAGGTGCGGGCCTGGCGCAGGGCGCTGACCGACAGGTCGGCCGGCCGTAGGCGGCCGGCCAGCTCCCCTGCCAGCCTCCTGGCCAGCTCGGCCGCGGACTCCACGGTGCAGGCGTAGCCCAGCAGGTACGGCTCGTCGACCGCGTCGAGGAGCTGGCGGCGGTAGTCGACCACGGCGAGCCTGACCCGCTCGGGAGGGTGCGAGGCGGCCAGCCGCCGCATCCAGGCGCGCAGCAGGTTGGTCTTGCCGCAGCGGTCGTCGCCGAGGACCACGAAGTGCGGGTCGTCGCCGAACAGGTCGACCCGGGCCGGGCGGAGGCGGTGTTCCTCCAGGCCGATGGCCACGCCCGGCCGGTCGTCGGTGGCGGGGTCGGGGAGGTCTTCCTGGTGGACCTGGCGCGGCAGGGTGCGGATCGGCGGGGCCGCCGGCGCGTCCCGCCAGCGCGCGGCCACCTCGGCGACGAGCCGCTCGACCCCGAGCGCGAGGCCGCCGATGTCGGCCAGCCCGTCGGCGCGGGGCAGGGCGGCCTGGAAGACGTGCCCGGACCGGGCCAGGCCCCTTCCCGGCGCGTCGGCCGGCAGGGCGGCGGCCGCGTGCCGGCCGATCTCCGACTCGACCGGGTCGTTGAGGCGCAGCTCCAGGCGGCCGCCGAGGTTGTCGCGGAGCGCCAGGCGCAAGTCGGTCCAGCGGTTGGCCGCCACCACCAGGTGGATGCCGTAGTGCAGGCCAGCGGCGGCGAGGTCGAGCACGTCCTCGGCGAGGTCGGCGAACTCGCTTGCGAACAGGGCCCAGTTGTCGATCAGCACGAGCACCTCGCCGTGGCCGCCGCCGGCCAGGGTGCCGTCGCGCCGTGCCCGGTGGTGGGCGGTCATGCCGTCGAGGCCGTGGCGGCGGAACGCCTCGGCCCGCTCGGCCGCGATCGCCCGCAGCTCCCGTACCAGGCGGTGCACCCGCTCGCGGTCGGCCCGGCCGCAGACCGCGCCGACGTGTGGCAGCCCGGCGAGGGCGTGGAGGCGGCCGCCACCAAGGTCGATCGCGTAGACCTGGGTGTCGCCGGGGTCGTGGGTGAGGGCGAGCCCGACGACCAGCGAGGCCAGCAGGGTGGACTTGCCCGACCGGGGCGCGCCGACCAGCGCCAGGTGGCCGCCGGTGCCGTTGAGGTCGAGCACGAAGGGGACCTGGGCCTGTTCGCGGGGCCGGTCGGCCAGGCCGAGCGGGATGGTGAGCCAGTCAGGGTCGCCTGGCCGCCGCGGCGTGGCGCCGGCGTCCAGGATCGCGTCCAGCGGCAGGGCCTCGGGCAGCGGGTCGAGCCATACGGGCCGCACCCGCCGCTCCGGCCCGGCGGCGCGGCCGAGCCCCGCCACCGCCACCTGCAGCTCCGTGCGTGCCTTCGGGCCGGCCGTCGCGGCGACCGGCGCCGCTGGGGCTGGCCGTGCCGGGTCGCCCGGTCCGCCACGGAGCAGCACGGCCAGCTCGGCGCCGAGGCCGCCGACGTCGAAGGCGCGCACCACGTCGGCGGCCTCGGCCAGCTCGCGGTGCTCGCGCCAGGGGCGGGTCACCAGGGCGGCCTTGAACCGCTGCTTGGCGCCGTCCACCCGGAGCCAGCCCAGCCCGGGCAGCGGCGGCAGCTCGAACGCCTCCCGGCCGCCGAGCGCGACCATCGACTCCTCCGCGCTGAAGGTCCGCAGGCAGATGCGGTAGCGCAGGTGCGATTCGAGGCCGCGGATGCGGCCCTCGTCGAGGCGCTGGGTGGCGAGCAGCAGGTGGACGCCGAGGCTACGCCCGGTCCGCCCGATCGAGACGAACAAGTCGAGGAAGTCTGGCCGGGCGGCCAGCAGTTCGCCGAACTCGTCCACGATCACCAGCAGGGACGGCAGCGGGGCCAGCCCGGCCGCCGGGTTGGCCGCCCGGTACGCCTGGTAGTCCCGGACCCGGTCGAAGTTGCCCGCTTCGGCGAGCACGCGCTGGCGGCGTTCCAGCTCGCCGAACAACGCCGCGTGCATGCGGTCGACCAAGGTCGGCTCGCGTTCCAGGTTGGTGATCACGCCGGCGACGTGGGGGAGGGCGGCCGCCTCGGCGAAGGTGGCGCCGCCCTTGTAGTCGACCAGCACCAGGGCCAGCTCCTCCGGCGCGTGCCCGAGCGCGAGGCCGGTCACCAGCGTGCGCAGCAGCTCGCTCTTGCCCGACCCGGTCGCCCCGACCACCAGGCCGTGCGGGCCCATGCCGTCCTCGGCGGCTTCCTTGAGGTCGAGGTGGACCGGGCGGCCGTCGTCGCCGATGCCGATGGGGGTCCGCAGCAGCTCGCGACCGTCCCTGGTCGGCAGCTGGTCGAGCCGCGCGGCGGCGTCCAGGCCGAGCAGGCCGAGCAGGCCCTTGGAGTCGACCGTGGCGCTGCGCCCGCCGGCCGCCCGCAGCACCAGCGGCGCCATCGCCCTGGCGAGCGCCTCGCACAGCTCGACCGTGGCCGCGTCGGGCACCAGCCCGTGTTCGCGGCGGCCGTCGGGGGCCAGCTCGGTGTAGTCGAGGTGGCCGTCGGCGGCCAGCTCCAGCACCGCGCCGGCGCGGGCCGGCACGTCGCCGCGCCGCTCGACCAGGGTCACCACCAGCACGCCGAGCTCGGCCGCCGAGGTCAGCAGCTGGTCGAGGATGGGCAGCCGGCCGACCGGCTCCATCGGCGCGTAGCCGTCGACGACCACCACCGCCGGCTGGAACGAGACCGGCGTGACGGCGGTCCCGACCTGCCCGGCACGGGTCCGCTCCAGGTGCTCGACCCGCGGCTGGACCAGCTGGGTGAGGAGCACGTCCAGGTCGCCTGGGTCGACCGTGAGGGCGACGGCGTCGCGGCCGTCGGTGCCGGCAACGGCCCCGGTCTCGCGCGCGTGTGGCAGCCACTTCATCCAGCTCCAGGCCGCCTCGGCCGCCGGCTCGAACCAGGTGACCAGGCGGAGGTCGTCGGGTGCGTGCCAGGTCGCGAGCTGGCAGACGACCGCGCGCACCAGCGCCCGCGCCGCCTCCCGGTCGCCGACCACCGCCAGCGACCCCAGTTCGGCCGCTGGGATGGTCACCGGCATGGCGGCGAGCCGCTGGTGGTCAGCGACCACCTCGGTGGCGGCGGCTTCGAGCTCGGGCACGTACTCGACCAGCGGGTTGGTGCCGAGTTCGAGGCGGACCGGCACGGCAAGGGGGACCGTGCCGAGCCCGACCCGGGCATGGAGGAAGTCGGGGTCGCCGCGCCGCCGCTCCCAGAGGTGATGGCGGTCAGCCACCACCGGCCAGAGCGCCGCCGGGTCGGGGTGGAGGCGGGACGCACCGGCCCGCTGGACGGTGGCGATCTCCGCCAACCTGGTCCGCTGCCGGTCGAGGTGGGCGTGGTAGCGCCCGGCGTCGCGGCGCCGCTGGCGGAGCGAGGCGCGGCGCTGGCCGACGTGC
This sequence comes from Actinomycetota bacterium, assembly GCA_035535495.1. Taxonomy (GTDB): domain Bacteria; phylum Actinomycetota; class CALGFH01; order CALGFH01; family CALGFH01; genus DASUZB01. The sequence goes on from DATLQA010000264.1 coordinate 5,809, forward strand.
ATGGCCACGGCGGCGACCACGCTGAGCACCACGATCCCGCCGGCGACGGCCTCCAAGAGCGGGTTGCGGTAGAGGAGCGCGAATCCCAGGATGCTGAGGCTGCCGACCACCGGGAGCAGGACCTGCAGGAAGCCCCTGGCGGTGGGAGGGTCGACGATCGGTGGCGCCGCCACCGCTACCGGCTCGCCCTCCGCCGGCGCTGGGAAGGCTCGCGCCGGCCGGTGGAACACCACCGCGCCGGGCGCGGCGCGGTCGTCCGTGGCGGTCGGCTCGGGTGGGGCGCTGGTCGTCATCACTCACCTCCGGTCGTCAGGTGCCAGGCGTGGTGGTCGGCGGGTGGTGAGCCGCCAGCCGGCTGCTCGCCGCCAGTCACTGGGTGCGGCTCAGCACCTCGACGGCCTTGCGCGAGAACTCGGGGGTGAGGTCGCCGTTGCTCCCGCCCGCACGCGCGATCCGGAGCAGGCCGGCGATCTCCCGCTTGCGGCGCTCGCCGCTGAGCGTGCCGAGCTCGACCAGCTGGACGCGAAAGGTCCGGCCGCCGGAGCCGATCTGGCTGGGCGGGCCTTCGTCGATCACGCCGATCAGGTCGCCGACGGTCACCGGGTCACTGCCGTTGGACACCGCCAGCTCGACTGCCTGCCGTTCCTTGAGGGTCGCGCCGGCCGGCGGGGTGGAGCCGACCACCAGCCCCTTGGGCAGGCTGGTGTTCCTCGCCAGCCGGACCGTTCCGACCCTGGCCCCGACCGCCTGGAGCCGCCGCGCGGCCTCGGCCTGGGCCACGCCGGTCAGCGCCGGCACCTTCCGCGGCACCGGGGCAGCGGTCGCCGGTGGTCTGGTGGTGGCGGTGGCGTCCGACGCCGCGCCCGGCCCGACGTCGACCACCAGCCCGGGCGCGACCAGGCCGATGGTGGCCAGCACGAGGATGGCCAGCCCGACGGCCAGGGTCACCGCGGCGAGCCGGTTCCCGCTCTTCGGCGGCTCGGCGAACCGGGTCAGCGCGCGGACCCGCTCCTCGTGCGGAGGCAGCTCCTCAGGTGCTGGCGGCGCGGTGCCCGGGCCGTTCCCGGGCGGCGGCGACACCGTCCACGGCCCCACCGGCAGTGCCGCCTCCCCGCCGTGGCCCCCGGCCTCGTCGGCCGCGCGCGCGGCCGGCGCCGCCTCCGCCCCGGCCGAGGGGGCCGCGGCCACGGCGGGACCGCGCGGCCCGACTGGTGCGGGCGCCTCGACCTGATCGGGCGCGGCCACCGCCGGACCGCGCTGCCCGACCGTCGCCGCCTCGGCCGGACTGACCGCGGGCTCGGCTTCCGCCAGGGCGGGAGCGCGCCGGCGGAGCCGCGCCAGGCCGTGGCGGAGCTCGGCCGCGGTCTGGGGGCGCTCGTGCGGGTATTTGGCGAGCGTGCGAAGCACCAGCTCGTCCAGCTCGGCGGGGATCTCGGGGCGGAGGGCGCTCGGCGGGCGCGGCTGCTCTTCGACGTGGCGGCGCATCACCGCGAACGGCGTCGGTCCGTCGAACGGCGGCGCCCCGGTGAGCAGCTCGTACAGGCAGCACCCGAGGGCGTACAGGTCGGAGCGGTCGTCGGCGCGGCCGTTCTGCACCTGCTCAGGCGAGCGGTAGCGGGCCGCCTCCGGCGCACTGGTCAGCACGAGCGCGGCCAGACCGAAGTCCGTCACCCGGACGGGGCTGTAGCGCCCGCCCAGCATGTTGTCGGGGGTGAGGCCGCCGTGGACGAGCCCCTGTGCGTGCGCCGCGCCCAGCGCCGAGCAGACCTGGGCGGCGATCTCGATCGCCCGCTCCACCGGGGGCACCCCAGCGGTCCGCAGCACCTCGCGCGCGGTGCGCCCCTTGACCGGCTCCATCACCAGGAACGGCACGCCCCGCTCCTCGCCGAGGTCGAGCACCGCGAGGATGTTCGGGTGGTCAAGGCGGGTCGCCTCCCGGGCGGCCCGCAGGAACCCGGCGCGCGCGTCTGAGTCCGCGGCCAGCTGTGGGTGCGCCATCCTCACCGCGACGGAGCGGCCGGCGGTGCGGTCGTAGGCCTCGACCACCTGGCCCAGAGCGCTGGCGCCCAGTGGTCGGCCGAGCTGGTAGCGGCCCGCGAGTAGTTTGCGTCCAGCTTCCATGGCCCGTTCCCCCTGCATGGATCGTCCCTTGCGCGCTCTTGCATACGATGGGGGTGCGCCGCAAGGTTCATGCACGCGGCGATTTCCCCGATCCAGCCAGGGGGCGGAGCGCTAGTTACCCGGACGAAGGACCGCCGGGCCTTCCTTCGCCGGGTTGCCGTTCTGCGGCTCCTCGGTGACCCCGACCCTGGCGAAGACGCTCGCGGAGGCGGCCGTGAACGCGTGGAGCCGCACCTTGCCGCTGGCGGGGACGTTGAAGGTGCCGAGCGACACCCGCTGCGGCTTGTCCGGCGTGTCGGCCGCGCCGACCGCCCAGAGCTCGTACAGCTTGCCCTGGCCAGGCGGCTTGAGCCCCTGGATGCGCACGTCGAACGCCCGCCCGCCGTCGGTCTGGGTGACCCGCACCGTGCCACTGGCCGGGCCGCCGGTCGGGGAGACCAGGGCCAGCTCGGTGGTGGCCGGACGGTTGAGGAACATGCTGGCGGGGATGGCCAGCAGCACGACCAGCGCGGCGGCCACGGCCGCCGCCAGGAATGGACGCCGGCTCAGGGCGATCAGCCGCGCGGACACCGGGCCGGGACGGCGCCGTCCGGTGGCGGCAGGCGCTTCCTCGGCCGGTGCCGGCACCAGCTCGGGCCAGGAGGTCGGCTGCTCGGGCAGCTCCCCGTCCACCGTCGCGTCCTCGGCGGCCTGGCGTACCGCGGCCAGCGTGCGCGCCCGCAGCTCGTTCGGGACCCGGACCGGCGGCGCGGCACGGCCGAGCAGTTCGGGCAGCCCGCGCAGCTCCTCGAGCTCGCGCCGGCACTCGGCGCACTCGGCCAGGTGCTCCTCGAACGAGACCGTCTCGTCCTCGTCGAGCTTGCCGAGCGCGTACCCGGCCACCTCGACGTGCGGCACGCCGTTGTCAGGCATGCACCTCACGCTCCTCCAAGGCCTGCTTCAGCGCCCGGACCCCGTAGAAGGCGCGTGTCTTCACCGTTCCCAACGGTACCCCTAATCGCTCGGCAACCTGCACCTGGGTCAGGTCGTGCAGGTGCAGCAGCTCCAGCACCTCGCGCTGGCCGTCGGGCAGCGAGTCGAGCGCCTCCCGGACGCTCAGCCCCACCAGGATGCGGTCGACCGAGTCGCCGGCGTGCTCGCCGGCGACCCGCTCGTCCTCGACGGCCTCCGCGAACGGACGCGACGACGGACGGCGCCACAGGTCCACCGCGATGCGGCGGGCGATGGCGAAGGCGAAGCTGCTCACCGAGCCGCGCTCCGGGTCGTACCTCCCGGCTGTCCGCCACAGCCGTACAAAGGTCTCCTGCACCAGCTCCTCCGCAAGACCGGTGTCGCCGAGAAGACGAACGCCGAGCCCGTAGAGCCGACCGGCGTAACGGTCGTACAGCTCCTCGAGGGGGGTGCCGAGGTCTCCCGCGGCGACTCGAGCGAGCAGCGTCGCGTCTTCGTCATGTACGTCATCGCTCATGTACGGGGGAAGCTACCTCGATGGTTCATTTCCCCGCACTACCGATTGCCTCGGCTTGCCTCGGCGGCTTGGGCCACATGCCCGGTCAGGGCTGTCTTCAAGGGTGGTTCGGATCAAGCCCGCCTGGCCACTCGGCAATGGTGCGCACCGCGCGGGCCGCCCCGGACACCTCCCGGCAGCGGGCCGGTGGCTCACTCCGGCGGCTGGTCGAGCGGCGTCCGGCCCGCGAACCCAGCCTCCGGCCAGTGCCACCAGCCCAGCTCCGCCTCGCCGGGGAGCCAGCACAGCCAGTACTGGCGCCCGCTCGGCGACACCGCCGGGAAGTCCACCAGCCCGCTCTCGAGGTCGCGCAGCACGATGTGCTGGCTGGTCAGCTCGTCCACGGCCGCGGCCAGCTCGGTCGCGGCCGGATCCGAGGGCGCATGGCCGTTGCCACGGGTCCGCTCGGCCGCCTCGCCACCACCGGCCCGCGCCCGCCTCGCCAGCTCCTGGATCCGCTCCACGGTGTCGCCGACCCGGGGCAGCGCCGCGTTGGCCTCCTCCAGGGTCCAGAAGGAACCTCGTGCCGCTGCCATGCTACAAATCGCCTCCTCGGTCCCCGCTCCTGGCTCGTCCGTCGGCAAGCTTATCCGCCGGACCGATGCGACCGGCGGTCAGGCGTTCCGTGTCGGCACCTCCGCCGCGTAGGCTGACAGCCCCGGCACGTTCGGCCGCCACTTCATGGCCGGGCCGCCGCCTGGAGGGACCGCGATCGTCCTCGGAGGTTGCATGGCCACCACCAGCCGGCCGGCCGCGGTGGCGCGCGCCTGGGCGGTGGAGGCCGCCGAGGTCGCCGACGCGCTCGGCGTGGACCTGGCCGTCGGCCTGGCGGGCGATGAGGCCGCCCTCAGGCTCGACCGCTACGGACCCAACCAGCTGGTGGAGCGGTCCCGCAAGCCGGCGTGGCGGCTGCTGGCCGAGCAGTTCGCCAACACCATGATCGTCATCCTGCTGCTGGCCGCGGCCGTCACCGTGGTCGTCGGCGACCTCAAGGACACCGCGGTCATCCTGGCGATCGTGGTGCTCAATGCGCTGATCGGCTTCGTCCAGGAGAACCGCGCCGAGGACGCGATGGCCGCGCTGAAGGCGATGGCCGCGCCGACGGTCCAGGTCCTACGGTCCGGCAGGGTTGCCGAGATCCCCGCCGCCGACCTGGTGCCCGGCGACCTGGTCCGGCTCGCGGCGGGGGACCTGGTGGCCGCCGACCTCCGCCTGGTCGAGGCGCGGGCACTGCGGGTCAACGAGGCCGCCCTGACCGGTGAGTCGCAGCCCGTGGCCAAGACGGTCGACGCGCTGCCCTCCGCGGACGCCGCCATGCCGGCCGAGCAGCGCAACCTCGCGTTCCGTGGCACGGCGGTGAGCGGCGGGCGGGGCACCGGCGTGGTGGTCGCCACCGGCATGGGCACCGAGCTCGGCCGCCTGGCCGAGCTGCTGCAGGCCCACCCGGCCGACCCGACGCCGTTGCAGCGCCGGCTGGCGGTGCTGGGGCGGCGCATGGCGGCGGCCGCCGTGGTGGTCTGCGCGGTCGTCTTCGCCACCGGCGTCGTCCGCGGTGAGCCGGTCGAGCGGATGTTCCTCACCGCGGTGAGCCTCGCGGTCGCCGCCATCCCCGAGGGGCTGCCGGCCGTGGTCACGATCGCGCTGGCGATCGGCGCCTCGCGCATGGCGCGCCAGCAGGCGCTGGTGCGCAAGCTGCCCGCCGTGGAGACGCTCGGCTCGGTCACGGTGATCTGCACCGACAAGACCGGCACCCTCACCGAGAACCGCATGCTGGTCGAACGCGTCTGGACGCCGGCAGGCACCTACCTGGTCGAAGGCGACGGCTACGCCCCGGTCGGCGCGGTCACCAGCGACACCTCGGCACCCGACCCCGACCTGGACGGCCTCGCCTTCGTGGCGGCGGCCTGCAACGACGCGGTCCTGCAGCCGGCCGACGGGCCCGGCCGCCACTGGGCCGCCACCGGCGACCCGACCGAGGCGGCGCTGCTGGCGCTCGCCGGCAAGCTGGGCATGACCCGAGAACAGGTCGAGCGTGACCATCCCAGGGTGGCCGAGGTCGGCTTCGACGCCACCCGTCGGCGCATGACCACCTTGCACCAGGAGCCGGACGGCGTCCGGGTGGCGGTCAAGGGAGCGGTCGACGCGCTGGTCCCGCTGCTGCAACCGTCCGACGCCGAGCTGGCCGGGAAGGCCGAGGCGGTCACCGCCGGCTGGGCGTCCGAGGGCTACCGGCTGCTCGCCCTCGCCGAGCGGCGGCTGACCGACCTGCCAGCCGAGCCGGCCACCGTCGAGGCCGGCCTGCGCCTGCTCGGGCTGGTCGCCTTGGCCGACCCGCCCCGGGCGGCGTCGGCGCCGGCGGTGGCCTCGTGCCGGCTGGCCGGGATCACGCCGGTCATGATCACCGGCGACGACGCCCGCACGGCCGGCTCGATCGCCCGCCGCACCGGCATCCTCGCCGACGGCGACGGCGTGCTCACCGGGACCGAGCTCGCCCGCCTGGACGACGCGGCCCTGCGCGGGCGGGTCGAGGACACGCACGCCTACGCGCGCACCAACCCGGAGCAGAAGCTGCGCATCGTCGCCGCCTGGAAGGACCGTGGCGCGGTGGTGGCGATGACCGGCGACGGCGTCAACGACGCCCCCGCCCTGCGCCGCGCCGACATCGGTGTGGCCATGGGCATCACCGGCACCGACGTCAGCAAGGAAGCGGCCGACATGGTGCTCGCCGACGACGACTTCGCCACCATCGTCGCCGCGGTCGAGGAGGGGCGGCGGATCTACGACAACATCCGCCGCTTCGTGCGCTATCTGCTCACCACCAACTCCGCCGAGATCTGGGTGATGTTCCTCGCCTCCCTGATCGCGCTGCCCGTCCCCCTGCTGCCGGTGCAGATCCTCTGGATCAACCTGGTCACCGACGGCCTGCCGGCGATCGCGCTCGGCCTGGAGCCGGCCGAACGCGCCACCATGCGACGCCCGCCACGACGCCCCGACGAGTCGATCCTCGGCGGCGGGCTGTGGCAGCACGCCCTGTGGGTCGGGCTCACCATGGCAGCGGTCTGCCTCGGCCTCCTCGCGGCCACCCACGCGGCCGGCTGGCCGTGGCAGACGATGGTGTTCACCGCCCTGGCGCTGATGCAGCTCGGCCACGCGCTGGCGGTCCGGTCCGAGCGCGACAGCTTCTTCACCCTCGGCGCCCGCTCCAACCCGCTGCTGCTCGCCGCGGTCGTCGGGATCGTCGCCATCCAGCTGGCGATCGTCTACCTTCCCCTGCTGCACCCGGTGTTCGGCACCGAGCCGCTCGCCCCGGTCCAGCTGGTGGTGGTGATGATCGTCTCGACCACCGCCTTCGTCGCGGTGGAGATCGAGAAGTGGCTCCGCCGCCGCCGCGACCCGCGGGAAGGTAGCGTAGCCCGCGCGGCGGCGAGGGGAGGGGACCATGGAGTATCCGTGGCACCGTGAGGCCGACGTCGTCCTGCGGGACGGCTCGACCGTCCACGTCCGGCCCAGCCGGCCCGACGACGCACCGGCGGTGCGGGAGCTGCTGACCGGCCTCTCGCAGGAGTCGATCTGGCTGCGGTTCTTCTCCGGCTTCCCCAACCTCGACGCGGCGGTGGGCTGGGCGACCACGGTCGACTACCAGTGGCGCTACGGGCTGGTCGCCACCACCGGGTCTGACGGCACGGTGGTCGGGCACGCCGGCTGGGAACGGGAGCGGGAGCGGCCGGAACGGGCCGAGGTCGCGTTCGTGGTCGCCGACCGCATGCAGGGCAAGGGGCTCGGCACCCTGCTGCTGGGACAGCTCGCCGAGACCGCCGTCGCGGTCGGGGTGAGCACGTTCGTCGCCGAGGTGCTACCCGAGAACCACCGGATGGTGAGCGTGTTCCGCGACAGCGGCTTCCCGGTCACCACCCGGTCCCTCCCCGGGCTGATCATGGTCGAGTTCCCCGCCTCGCTGACGTCCGAGGCGATCGAGGCCTTCGAACGGCGCGAGCAGGCGGCCGCCGTTGCCGCGATGCGGGCGATGCTGGCGCCCCGCGCGGTGGCGGTGGTCGGCGCGTCCCGCGACCGCGGCACGGTCGGCGGGCGGGTGTTCCACAACCTGCTCGCGGCCGGCTTCGAGGGCCCGGTCTATCCGGTGAACCCGCGCGCCGAGGTGGTGCAGTCGGTGCTCGCCTACCGCTCGGTCGCCGACGTCCCCGGGCCGGTCGACCTGGCGGTGGTGGCGGTGCCCGCCGCCGCGGTGGTCGAGGTGGCCAGGGCCTGTGCCGAGAAGGGCGCGCGTGGGCTGGTGGTCATGTCGGCCGGGTTCGCGGAGACCGGCCCGGAAGGCGCCGCCCGCCAGCAGCAGCTCCTCCAGGTCTGCCGCGATGCCGGGATGCGCCTGATCGGCCCGAACTGTCTCGGGATCGTCAACACCGCCCCGGACGTGTCCCTCGACGCCACCTTCGGGCCGCTGCTGCCGGAACGCGGCCGGGTCGGGTTCCTCTCCCAGTCGGGCGCGCTCGGCCTGGCCATCATCGACTACGCCAACGCGCTGGGGCTCGGCCTGTCGTCGTTCGTGTCGGTCGGCAACAAGGCCGACATCTCAGGCAACGACCTGCTGAACTACTGGGAGGAGGACCCTGGGACCGAGGTGGCCCTGCTCTACCTCGAGTCGTTCGGCAACCCGCGCAAGTTCGCCCGCGTGGCCCGCCGGGTCAGCCACGCCAAGCCGATCGTGGCGGTCAAGAGCGGCCGATCGACGGCCGGAGCCCGCGCCTCCTCCTCCCACACCGGCGCCCTGCTGGCCGGCTCCGACATCACCGTGGACGCGCTGTTCCGCCAGGCGGGCGTGATCCGCACCGACACCCTCGCCGAGCTGTTCGACGTGGCCACGCTGCTCGCCAACCAGCCGCTGCCGGCGGGGCGGCGGGTGGCGATCGTCACCAACGCCGGCGGCCCCGGCATCCTCTGCGCCGACGCCTGCGAGGCAGGCGGCCTGGCGGTCCCGCCTCTCTCCGAAGGCCTGCGTGAGCGGCTGGCCGCGTTCCTTCCCGCCGAGGCGTCCACCGCCAACCCGGTCGACCTGCTCGCCGCCGCGCCGCCGGCGCACTACCGGCAGGCGGTCGAGCTGGTGGTGGCGAGCGGTGAGGCCGACGCGGTGATCGTCATCTTCATCCCGCCGCTGGCGACCGACCCGGCGGCGGTCGCCGCGGCGATCCGCGACGCGGTGGCCGCCGTGCCCAGCCGGCTCCCGCTGCTGGCGGTGTTCATGTCCGCCGCCGGCGAGCCGGCCGAGCTGAACCCGGCGCCCCAGCCCACCGGGGGGCAACCGCTTCGCTCCTTGAGCCCCCCGGACCCCCGGTCGACCGCGAGCCCGGCGGAGTCCGCCCCGGACGGCGGCGGCGGGCGGATCCCGTCCTACCGGTTCCCGGAGGACGCCGCGCGGGCGCTGGTCCGGGCGGTCGACTACGGCCGCTGGCGGTCGACCCCTGAGGGGCACACGCCAGCGCTCGGAGGGATCCGCCGTGACGAGGCCGCCGGCGTGCTCGCCGCCGCCCTCGCCGAGGGTCCGCGCTGGCTCGCGCCGGACGAGGTGGCGACGCTGCTCGACTGCTACGGGCTCCCACTGGCTCCGTGGCGCCTGGCCACGACGCCCGAGGAGGCGGCGGCCGCCGCCGCCGAGCTGGGCGGTCCGGTGGCGCTGAAGGCGGTCGCGCCAGGCCTGGTCCACAAGACCGAAGCCGGAGCCGTCCGCCTGCGGCTCGCCGGCGCCGACGCGGTACGGGCCGCGGCCGCGGAGATGACCAAGGCGGTCGCTGCCGCCGGCCACCAGGTGGAGCGCTTCCTGGTCCAGCTGATGGTGACCGCGGGCGTGGAGATGCTCGTCGGCGTCGTCCACGACCCGCTGTTCGGCCCGGTGGTCGCCTGCGGCGCCGGCGGGACCGCGGTCGAGCTGCTCCGCGACGTCGAGGTCCGCATCACCCCGCTGACCGACGCCGACGCGGCCGCGATGGTGCGCTCGCTGGCCACCTTCCCGCTGCTCGACGGCTACCGGGGCGCGCCGCCAGCCGACGTGGCCGCGCTCGAAGACCTGCTGCTGCGGGTGGGCGCGCTGGTCGAGGCGCATCCCGAGGTGGCCGAGATGGACTGCAATCCGGTGATGGTGCTGCCGGCGGGCCAGGGTGCCGTGGTGGTCGACGCGCGGGTCCGCGTCGAGGCGGCGGTGCCGCCGCTGCCGCTTGCCGCTCGCCGCCGCTAGCCCGATCCGACGAATTCTGCGCCGATCTACCGGTTTGGTGGTCGACGAGGCTGGGCAGGACCGCATGCTCGGGCGGCGGTCGGGTAGTAACGATCCCGTAGCGGCGCCGCACTACCCTGGCTGAGACCGGCCAGGCGTGGTGGTCGGAGGAGCTGAGATGAGCCTGTCCCCCAGGACCAGAAGCGCGCTCGCGTGGTCGCTGTGGGTGGCCACGGCGGCCGGCGGCCTCGTCGGGCTGCTGAGCATCCTCGCCTGGACGCGGCCGCTCACCGTGATCGTGGTCCTCCGGGGCATGGCGGACACGATCGGGCTCCCGCTCGGGTTCGCCACCATCGGGCTCGTCCTGGCGCTGCGGCGGCCGGACAACCCGATCGGCTGGCTGTTCGCCGCCTCCGGCCTGTGCTGGTGCCTCATGTCCAGCAGCACGCCCTGGCTGCTCCACCTGGCCGGCGAGCACCGCCCGCTGCCGCTCGCCGCCCAGTTCATGGTCGTGTGGGCGGAGTCCGGCTGGGCGCCGGCCACCGCGCTCGGGGTCACGCTGCCGGCCCTGCTGCTGCCCGATGGCCGGTTGCGCTCGCGCCGCTGGCGGGTGGTGGTCGTCGCCGCCGTGACCGGGGCGCTCGCCCTGCTGGTGGGGGGGAGCCTCGCGCCTGGAGTGCTGGGCGACCCCACCAGCGCCAGCCTGTTCGAGCTGGCCGGCTCGGTCGGACCGATCGCGGGGGTGGTCGAGTCGATCGGCGTGGGCCTGCACTTCGCCTGCCTGATCGCCGCCGCGCTCAGCGTGGTGCTACGGTTCCGAGGCTCCCGCGGGGTCGAGCGGCAGCAGCTTCGCTGGGTCACCGCCGGCGCCGCCGGCGCGGTGGTCGGGTTGCTGCTGGCCGCGCCCGGCGGCCGGTCCGATGCCGTGGCCAGAGCCTTGATCGTCTTCGGGTACCTGGGGATCCTCTGCCCGCCGGTGGCGGTCGCGGTGGCGGTGCTCCGCTACCGGCTGTGGGACCTCGACCAGCTGGTCAGCCGCACCGTCACCTATGCGCTGGTCACCGGCCTGCTGGCCGTGCCGTACCTGCTCATCCTCCCGGCCGCCGCCCGCCTGGCCGCTGGCTCAGGCAACCTGGCCGTGGCCGCGGCCACGCTGGTCGCGGCGGCCGCGTTCGCGCCGGTGCGCCGCCTGGTCCAGGACCGGGTCGATCGGCGCTTCAACCGGCGCCGCTACGATGCGGCCCGGACCGTGGAGGCCTTCGCGGCGCGCCTCCGCGACCACGTCGACCTGGATACGCTCAGCGCGGAGCTGCTGGCCGTGGTCGACCACACCATGCAACCGACCAACGCGTCGCTGTGGCTCCGCCCGCCGGCCAGCCCGCTCGACGCGGAGCGGACCGGCGTTCGACAGGAGAGCTAGCACTCGGCGACAAGGAGGATGCATGGGCATGGCGGCCGACCTGGTGGTCATCGGGGGCGGTCCGGCAGGGGTCACGGCGGCGCTCCGGGCCCGCGAGCTGGGCGCCACGGCGGCCCTGCTGGAGCGGGGCCGCCTCGGCGGGAGCTGCACCAACGACGGCTGCGTGCCGACCAGGGTCCTCGCCAAGACGGCCCGTCTGCTCAGGGACGCGGGCCAGGCCGCCGAGTTCGGCCTGATCGGTCCGCCGCCAACCGTCGACCTCGCCGCCGTCCTGCGCCGGGTGCGGGCGACCGTCGACCGGGTCCACGACTCCAAGGACCTGGAACGGCACCTGGTCCGGTCGGGGGTGACGGTCCGCGCGGACGCCGGACCGGCGCGGTTCCAGGACCCGCACACCGTGGTCCTGCCGGACGGGGAGCGCGTCGAAGGCCGCCAGTTCGTCCTCTGCGCCGGCGGGCACGCGCGGCGGCTCGACTTCCCAGGTGCGGAGCTGGCCCGCACCCATTCGGAGGTCTGGTCCCTGCCACGCCTCCCGTCCGCGCTGGTGGTGGTCGGCGGCGCCGCCACCGGCTGCCAGCTCGCCAGCGTGTTCGCGGCCTTCGGCAGCCGGGTGACCGTCCTTGACACCGCCCCGACCCTGCTCGGCGGCGAGGACGCCGACGTGGCAAGGGCAGTCGAACGCGCTCTGGTCGCCAGGGGCGTGGAGGTGGTCACCGGCATCGATCGGATCGCGCGCATCGACCCGGCCGACGGGCACCTGCGCCTCGCCTACCTGCGCGAGTCGGGCGAGTGCGGCGTCGACGCCGAAGCGGTGCTGCTCGCCGTCGGCTGGCCCGGGAACACCGACGGGCTCGGTCTGGAGGCGGCCGGCGTGGAAGTCGACGGGGGCTACGTCGTGGTCGACGACACCCTGCGGACCTCGGCGAGGCACGTCTGGGCCGCCGGCGACGTCACCGGCCGGATGATGCTGGCCCAGAGCGCCACCGCCGAGGGCCGGCTCGCGGCCGAGAACGCCCTGCTCGGGAGCGAGCGGCCGCACGTCGACGCGGTCGTGCCCCACGGCGGCTTCACCGATCCGGAGTACGGCGGCGTCGGCCTCACCGAGGAGGCCGCCAGGGGGCGCCCGGGTGCGTCGGTGGCGGTTGCCACCGTCGCCTACAAGGACCTCGACCGGGCCGTCCTCGACGGCCGCACCGAAGGGTTCTGCAAGCTGATCGCCGAGCCCGGCACGCACCGCGTGGTCGGCGCCCACGTGGTGGGCGAGCAGGCGGTCGAGGTGGTGCAGGTGGCGGCGACGGCGATGGCCGCGGGCATGCGGGTGGAGCAACTGGCAGCGGTGGACCTCGCCTACCCGACCTTCACCTCCGTGGTCGGCCTCGCCGCGCGCCGGCTCGCCCGCGAGCTCGGCAGCGTGGAGATGTCACCGGCCTGGCGCGCGCTCGGCCGCGCCGACCAGGCCGAGTGGGAGCGCCGTGACGGCGCCTGAGTCGGCGTGCCGCCGCGCGGGCGCTCCTAGGCGCCTGGGTAGCCGTTGCCTTCCAGGACCTTGTCGAGCGCGGCACGAACGCAGCGCATGTCCGCGCTGGTGAGGTGGCGGGTGAAGTGCTCCTCGACGACCGGGGCCCAGATGGGCTCGGCGCTCCAGAGGGCCTCCTTGCCGCGGTCGGTGAGCCTCGCGTAGGTCAGGCGCCGGTCCTCGGTGCAGGACTCCCTGGCCACCAGGCCGGCCTCCTCCAGCCGGTCGACCAGCTGCGTGACGCCGCTCTTGCTGACGCAGAGTCGCCTGGTGATGTCGACCATCCGGAGCCGGGTGTCGGGAGCCTGCTGGAGCCGGGACAGCACCTCGAACTGGGCGAGCGAGAGCCCCGCCCGGGCTCGCAGTTGCCTCTCCATCGCCTCGGCGAGGACGCGATGGGTGTTGAGCACGGCGTGCATGGTCTCCAGCGCATCGTCCCGCCGCTGCATGCGGCGAGTCTAGCAAGATACAGTTGACACTTCGACTGTTTGCTTCTTAACGTTTCGCTTCGCAACGTTACAGTTGTGCACGATCCTCATCGCACGCTCCCGACATGGACGTCGAGGGCGGGACACGGGCAAGGAGGCAGAGTCACATGAGTGCCGCAGCAGGGATCGTGGTCCTGGCAGGGCGTGTCCTGTTCGCCGTCTTCTTCGGATGGGTGGCAGGCCGTGCCCACATCCGCATGAGCCCGATGTTCGAAGGTGGCGCGCGGGCGGGCGGCTTCCCCGTCCCGGCGGTGGCTGGCTGGCCCTCCGGGGCGTGGCTGGCGGTGGCGGCGGTGTCGGTGGCCCTCGGGATCTGGCCCGACGTCGGCGCCCTGATGGTGGCGGTGTGGGTGGTGATCGCCGCGGCGTACTTCCACCGCTTCTGGGAGCTGGAGGACGAGCAGCAGAAGACCATGCAGACGCAGCTCTTCTGGCGTAACGCGCTCGCGCTCGCGGCCGCGCTGGTGATGTTCGGGAGCTTCGCCGCGTTCGGTCCGGAGCTGCGGTTCACGATCACCGCGCCGCTGTTCCAGTTCTAGGGCCTGTCGTCAGGCTCGGTGCGGCGCAACTCGGCGCTGAGGTGGTGCTGCAATGGCTGGCCGACGGCCGCCATTGACAGGGTGTAGGCGAGCACGTCGCCACGGAGCTCGAAGACACGGCGCAGGGCGGTGACCTCGACCGCGGTGGAGGTGGTGGCCACCGTGGTCGAGGCGAGGTCGATGCGGCCACCTTCGAGGCGCCCCTCGAGCACCTCGACGATCCCGGTGGGGTGGGCCATGACCACCTCCACCGAGCCGTCCGGCCGCGGTCGCCAGTAGCCCGCCTCGGCGTGCAGGGGCCGGCCGTCGTCCATGGCCCAGGTGCGCTGCTCGTAGGCGAGGAACGGCTTGCCGGTGGAGTGGAAGCTGATCTCCTCGCCGTAGCGGAACGGAGCGATGGTGGGGTAGGTGCCCGCGCCCTCGCCCCGCCAGGTGCCGATCAGGCCGGCAAGGGGCAGGACGTTGGGATGCAGTGGCGGCGTCACTCGCAGGTGAGCCCGTCCTTGGCGGTGGCGACGATCGGCTCGGTGGCCGGGATGGTGGTGCTCAGCGCCGGCCCGTTCGCCGAGAGGCGGCCGAAGTTCTGGGTCGCCCAGGCCTTGCCGTTCGAGCAGACCACGCCGATGCCGATCGAGTCGAAGCCTGGCTGGAGCAGGTTGTGCCGGTGGCCGTCAGACCGCATCCAGCCGAGATGGAGCTGGTAGGCGTCGTCCGCATACCCGCGGACCCACGCGATGTTCTCAGCGAGGGCGGAGAACTGCGCGATCCCCGGCCTGCTGCGGGCGGCATCCAGGTCCCGGTGGACGAACTGGCCGGTCCGTGCCATCTGGCCCGACCAGTCGGTGGCCAGCCGAGCCAGGTCGCCGTTCCAGGACAGCGGCGTCAGGCCCCGGGCCTTGCGCTCGGCGTTGACCCGGGTGAACAGGTCCCTGGCGATCGCCTCGGCGGTGCTGGACGGGCGGACCGGGGCTTGGGTCGCCGGTGCGGGCCGGGTGGTGGCGGTCGGCGCGGACGACGACGGCTGGGGCAATGGGCCGCCGCCGACCGGGCTCGCCGGCTTGGCGGCCGACCCCGGTGGGGTCGCCCGCGCGAACAGCACCGTGACCCAGAGGCAGTTGCCGCTCACGGTGCCAAGCCCGATGCCGTTGAGGTTGGGGGAGAGCACCTTGGCTCGGAAGGTCGCCGAGGCCACCATCCGCTGGTACACCTGGTCGATGTTGCTGGCGCAGTCGACGTACTGGCTCACCGAGGTCGCCGGCCTGGCGCTGGCCGCGACGTTGGGGTCGGCATGGATGCGCTTCTGGCTGGCCATCTCCGCGGAATGCGCCGCGGCGACCGCGTTCAGGCGGCGGAGCACCAGCAACGCCGGCAGGCCCTTGCGTGCCCGCTCCTGGTTGATCAGCGACACCAGCCGGTTGGCGCTGCCTGGCTGGACGGGCGCGGTCACCGCGCGCTTGGCGGCCGCCTGCTTGTCCCTCAACGGCAGGATGCGGCCCGGCCCGGCCGTGACGATCAGCAACAGGCTGACGATCAGGGGGACGGCGATGGCGATCGCCACCGGCCCGCGTCGGCGCCTGCTGTCGTGGCGCGGGCCGCTGCCGGAGTCGGTGAGCGGGTCGACCCGCTGCGCGCGCGGCAGCTCGGAGGCGCTCGACGTGGACCGGACGCCCCATACCTGGCTTGGTTGCCGGTCGGCGCTCCACAGCTGGCCTGGTGGCGATTCCATGCCCTTCGGCAAGCTCGGGGAGATCGGAGTGCCCCAGCTCTGGGTCGGCGGCGGCTCGGCACCCCATTGCTGGCTCGGAGTCGGCGCGCCCTCGTGCTGACCGGTGGCCGGCTCGGCGCTCCATGGCAGCGCGGACAGGGGTGGAGCGCCGTTGTGCTGGCCGTTGGCCGGCTCGGCCCGCCACGGCAGGCTCGGAGGTGGGGCGGCGCCGTTGGAATCGCCGGTGGTCGGCTCGGCCTGCCAGGGCAGGCCGGGGAATGCGGTGGTGCCGTTGTGCTGGCCGTTGGCCGGCTCGGCGCTCCACGGCTGGGTCGGGGCCGGCTCGGCTGGCCACGGCTGGCTCGCGGGAGGCTCGCTGCCCAGATAGTCCTCGAGCCAGGCGAGGCCGTCGGGCTGGTCCGCCTCGCGGGAGCGAGGCGGCTGCGAGGCGTGGGTCCAGTCGACCCACCGGCGCTGCGGCTGATTCCAGTCGCCGGAGGTCGGGCGCGGGCCTGGCACGTTGGCTCAGCTCCTGGTCGGCCCGGCGAGACGATGGCTCCGGAGCGCGCTCGGCAAGCCGCGACCGGGCCGGTCGATGGGCATGTGACTCACCGTCCACGCGCCACACGGGTGGCCGTCTAGGACCGGAACCGCTACTCGGTTCGTCGCGCCGACCGCCCGGCTGAGGGTGGGGGACGCCGATACGGTACGGCCTGGCAGATTGCCTCCTAAGGTTCCCCCGCTGGGCGGCAGGGTGTCAAAGCGGGTCTGGTCGAACACCGTAGAGCGGACGAGGCATCCCGCGCCAGACCCGTTCAGGCTCGTGCCAATTCCATGGACGCCGTCCAGGGGCGGCTGCCACCATCCGAACCTGTGGAGGAACAGCCGCGACCGGATCAGGCCGGACCGGAGCCACCCCGTCGCCGGGGTGGGCCGGCGTCCGGCAGGCGCTGGACGAGCTGGCTCCGGCTGGCCACGGTCGAGGTCGCCCCGCTCCGCCGCTACCGCGACTTCCGGCTGCTCTCCCTGGGGCAGATGGTCAGCTTCGCCGGCAGCATGATCACCTACGTCGCCATCCCCTATCAGGTGTACCAGCTCACCCGGTCGTCGCTCGCCGTCGGGCTGCTGGGGGCGGTCGAGCTGGCGCCGCTGCTGGCCACCGGCCTGCTCGGAGGGGCGCTGGCCGACGCCCGCGACCGGCGTCGCATGGTGCAGCTCACCGAGCTGGGCCTGGCGGTGCTCTCGGCGGTGCTGGTGGTGAACGCGCTGGCGGACCAGCCCAAGGTCTGGGTGCTGTTCGCGGTCGCCTCGCTGGCGGCCGCCCTCGACGGCCTGCAGCGCCCCTCGCTCGAGGCGCTGGTGCCGCGGCTGGTGCCGCGGGAGGACCTCCCCGCGGCGTCGGCGCTCAGCTCGTTGCGCATGTCGCTCGGGATGGTCGGCGGGCCGGCCCTCGGCGGCCTGCTGGTGGCGCAGTTCGGGCTGGCGGTCACCTACACCGTCGACGTCGCCAGCTTCATGTTCTCCCTGCTGATGCTGCGGCTCATGCGGGCGGTGCCGCCGTCACCCGACGCCGCGCGGCCCAGCCTGCGCGGCATCCTGGAAGGCCTGCGCTACGCCCGCGGCCGCCAGGAGCTGCTCGGCACCTACGTGGTCGACATCGTGGTGATGGTCTTCGGCATGCCGACCGCCCTGTTCCCGGCGATCTCCTCCCGCTACGGCGGCGCGGGCGCGCTCGGGCTGTTGTACGCCGCCCCGTCGGTCGGCTCCCTGCTGGCCAACGCGACCAGCGGCTGGACCGGTCGGGTGCACCGGCACGGCCGGGCGATCCTGGTGGCCGCCGGCCTGTGGGGCGCGGCGATCGCCGTGTTCGGCTTCGCCGAGCGGCTCTGGCTGGCGCTCGCCCTGCTGGCGCTCGCCGGCGCGGCCGACATGGTGAGCGGCATCTTCCGCTTGACCATCTGGAACCAGACCATCCCCGACCACCTGCGTGGCCGGCTGGCCGGGATCGAGCTGCTCGGCTACTCCACCGGTCCACTGCTCGGCAACCTCGAGGCCGGCGCGGCCGCGGCCGTGTTCGGGGTGCGCGTCTCGGTGGTGTCGGGCGGCCTGCTCAGCCTGGTCGGCGTTGGCGTGGTCGCCTTGGCCATGCCGGTCTTCCGAACCTACGACGCGGCCCGCTGGTCAGCCGGGCACCAGCCAGGGCAGGCAACGGCCGAGAGCGCCAAGGGAACTGGACCATCCTGAGGCCGACCGACGGAGGTGGCGTGGACACCACCGGAGCGCTCGCTCCCGCGCCACCGGCTCTCGTGATGGCCGGACATGGAGCGGCGCCCGCCGCGATCAGCAACGGGCACCGGTGTGGCGAGCGACCGCGGCCGCGCCGGAGTGGGGGAGCTGGGTCGCTCCGGCCCAGCTGCGCAGCCAGGTCAGGGTGTTGGCCAGATGGAGCCGCGGTCTGACGGCCGGCTCCCGGTAGCTGCTGGTCATCGGTTGCCTCCTTCCGTCGGCCTCTTCCTCGTCACTGCCAACACCAGTATACCAGTTACGCAACCAGCTAACAAGTTTTGCCAGTGATGTTAGGGACCAGAAATGCTTGATAGTCACTGACAGGTTGGCTAAGCTGGTTATCACAGGGTGCCGCAGCCCGAGGTCGCGATCGCGATCCGTGGGCTCGGCGATCGAGCCGACGAACCGAAGGACCCGATGGACCCGATGGAGCCAGGTGGCAGGCAGCCCGCGCCGGGGAGGCTGGCACGGGTGCAGGAGTTCGTGAACACGGTGGACGTCGAGGACGGCGTCGACCAGCTCGCCGACCCCGAGCGGCTGGGCGCCTGGCTGGCCGAGCGGGAGCTGCTGGGCAGGGGGGAGCGCCTGGGCGCGGCCGACCTGCAGCGCGCCGTGGAGGTCCGTGAGGCGCTACGCGGACTGCTGCTCGCCAACGCGGGCGCCGACCTCGACCCGGAGGCGGTGGCCTCGCTCAACCGTTCCGCCCGCAACGCCCGCCTGCTGGTGCGCTTCGGCGACGACGGTCGTGCCGGCCTCGAGCCCGAGCCCGCCGGCGTGGAGCAGGCCGTCGCCCGCCTGCTGGCGATCGTCTACACGGCCATGGCCGAAGGCACCTGGGCTCGGCTCAAGGCATGCCGCAACCACGAGTGCCGATGGGCCTTCTACGACCACTCCAAGAACCGGTCCGGCCGCTGGTGCACGATGGACGTGTGCGGCAACGCCATGAAGGCGCGTGCCTACCGCAGCCGGCAGCGACCCCGCCGGTAGGCGAGCGGCTGGGTCGGCGTGCGGCCACCGACGGTGGAGCGGGCGCGCGTAGTTCGCGCGGCGATCCATAATTCTCTGGATGAAGATTCGGCTCTGGTTCCGTGCTGATTACGCCTCCGTAGAAATGGTGAGAACCCGGTAAGCAGAACCTTCAATTTCTGGTCGCGTGCAGACGGCATGCCTGGACGGCGACCATACGGCGTGCCGGAGGTCCACTTCTCGCGGCGCTTGCCCGCGCTCGCATGGAGGCGACCGACGGCGCTGGTAGGCGGGCGGATTCGCGCGGGCGCCCTGGCGGGCGGGTAGGCTTCGGCGGGCGGAAGTCGGACGCCGCGGGAGCGTTCAAGGCCGAAGATTACGAAATGGTGTCGGCAACTCTAAGATTTGACTACGCTCCCACCCTGTCGTAGCGTGCGGCGCGAGCACGGTCCCCCACGAGCTCGAACGGAAACCCAGCCCCCACTGGGAATCTGGCGGCAGATCTGAACCCCCCAGGATCTTGCCGTCTGACAGGACTCACCGACGGGTCCTGTCGTCTTGAGTCCCCATACCCCACGCACCTCCAGCAGCGACATCGCGTCGACGTCGATGCCGGAGGTCTGGTGCAACGGGACGGCGGGCGCTCCGGTCCCAAACGGAGCACCTGTCACCCGACAGGCCAGGCCTCGACGTGATCGCGACTAGGTGCCCCCCTGCCTGGCGGAGGGTGATCCTCTATGCGCACGAGTCCGCGGCACTCGCCCCGACACCCGGAAGCGAACAACCCGCCGGGTACGCCGCTTCCCGACGATGGTGTCCGCGAAGGCGAGCTGCCCTACGGGGACCAGTTTCCCGGCGGGGCGTCGTACAACCAGTCGTACGACCAGCGGTACACGGGATACGCGGGCTACGAGACGCCCCTGCTCGACGAGGAAGCCTACGCGCGCGCGCTCTATGGCAACGGCGCCAGCGGCGACGGGGTCCACGCCGGTCCCGGTACCGGGCTCGGGTACACCGACGCGGGCTGGGGCCGGACCCAGAACGGCGACCCCTGGTACACCGACCCGGACGCCACCGACCCGGACCTGGCCAGCTCGGCCTACGCCCGCGCGATGTACGGCGACCCGGGCCAGGCCGCGCCCCCGATGGAGGACCCGTCCCTCGGGCGCCAGGGGCCCTGGTACGACCCTTCCCCGCC
This sequence comes from Actinomycetota bacterium, assembly GCA_035535495.1. Lineage (GTDB taxonomy): Bacteria > Actinomycetota > CALGFH01 > CALGFH01 > CALGFH01 > DASUZB01. Next base: position 25,778 of record DATLQA010000264.1, read on the forward strand.
GGCGAGCGACTTCGGCTACGACCCTTCGGTGATGCCGCACCCCGGCTACGGCGGCCCTGACACCACCGGCCCGCTGCCAGGCGACCGCGACCAGGTCGACCTCGCCTACTACGGGCCAGCCGGCGAGCCGGCCCCGTCCTACGGGTACACCGCCCCGTACGGCCCGGCCGAGCCCCAGCCTCCCTACGGTTCCTCCTACGGCCCGGATACGGCCGGGTATGGCCCGCCACCCGGCTACCAGCCAGCCGCCTACGCACCACCGCAGCCCGCCCCCCTCGACCAGGGCCTGGCCGGCTGGGGTCGCCCCGCCTACGCCCCGCCCGAGCCGGCGTACTACGACGACGAGTTCGACGAGGACGCCGGGCCGGACGAGCTCTCCCTTCCCATCCACCAGCTGCACCGCCGGAGCCTCGGGCGGGCCGCAAGCCGCCGCGCGAGCGAGATGGTCAACGGGGCCGGCATGACGATCATCGGCGGGATCGTCGCAGTGGTCATCGGCGTCGGGCTGGCGATCGTCGCCGGCCGCATGATGACCACCAGGCAGCTCTTCTTCACCACCCACGCCACCGCCGGCATCCTCTGCGTCCACGCCTTCGGCGGCGGGCTCACCACCCTGGTGCTGCGGAAGGAGACCCGCACCAAGGAGCTGGTGCGGAAGTGGAGCACGATCGCCATGGCGGGCTCGGCCTGGGTCACCATGTTCGTCGGGACCTTCTTCGGCTACGCCGGCTACCGGGCGGAGCCGCGGCCAGGGGTCGTCAACCTCAACGCCTACCCGCAGAAGTTCCTCCTGGCCGACAAGGGCCTGGCCTTCTGGGAGACCTTCGGCATGGAGTGGAAGGTCAACTCCGGCTGGCTCTGCCCCTTCCTCGCCACCGCGGTCGCGTTCGTGGTCCTGCGCTACAACCACCTGCTCGTCCGCGACCTGCGGCTCCGCCGGATGCTCACCAACCTGTTCCTGATGGCGTTCGCCATCGCGATCGTCGGCTCGATGATGGGTTTCATCATCAACACGGTCGCGCCCAACGACTTCATGCACCGGCCGTGGAAGCCATGACCGCCCCCTCCTCCACCGGCGACCCTCGCGGTAGGGCCATGAGTCCGAGGTCTGATGCTATGGACGAGCTGATGCGCAGGCGGTTCGAGGCGACCGCGCTCCCGTACATGGGGGTCGTCTACGACGCGTCCTACCGGATGACCGGCGACGCGGCGGACGCGCAGGACATCACGCAGGAGACCTTCCTGCGCGCCTTCCGTTCCTTCCACTCCTTCGAGGCAGGCACCAACCTGCGCGCCTGGCTGCTGCGGATCGCCTACAACGTGTCGTGCAACGACTACCGGCGCCGCATGCGCATGCCACGGGTCGACCCCGTCGGCGAGGAGGACGACCTGGTCGCCGAGCTGCCCTCGAACGACCCGGGACCGGAGGAGCAGGCGCTGCGCCTCCTCGACCGTGAGGCCCTCCACCGGGCCCTGGCCCAGCTTCCCGACCCGTTCAGGGACGCGGTGACCCTGGTCGAGATCCACGGCCTCTCCTGTGCCGAAGCGGGCGAGGTCATGGGCACCCCGCGCGGCACCGTCCTCTCCAGGCTGCACCGAGCCCGCGGCCGCCTGCGGCAGATCCTGGTCATGCAGGCGCAGGCCGCCGAGGCCGGGGAACATGCCAAGGCGTCGTGATCGCAGGAATCGCGAGCCTCCCAGGATGGTTCCCATTACGAGCCCGGAACGTCGGTGCGGCCCCCACCGCCCGCGTCCCGGTCCCGCCGGGCTCGGAGATCCACCGCTGTCGCCCGGTGCACCCGTCGCAATCCGGCCACACCGAGAGGTGATGACGACCCCGACAATTTGACCCGACGACCTCCCAGCCGTATGGTCACAAGAGCCATCCCCCAATGGCTCGAAAATTTGAACGACCCAGCCTCGGCCATCCTCCTTGCAAATGGTCACTCCCGCTGGTTCGCAACTCCCTAGGAAAGGGTCATGCCGTGGTGAAAAAGCTCATCCTGGCGACACTCGTCGCTGCTGCGGCGGCCATCCTGGTCGCATCGGTCGCACCGACGCAGTACACCGACGGCGGTTCCAAGGCCGCCAAGCGCTCCAGCGCTCAGCCAGGGTACGCGGCACCCCAGACGCAGGCCGTGCCGGCGAAGAACGCCTACAGCGGCGCCAACAAGAACGTGAACTTCCAGCAGAGCAACCAGCAGCAGAGCGACCCGTACGGGTACGGGCAGCAGCAGGGCAGCGCCAGCACCTCGGGGCAGGAGCAGCAGGGCCAGGGCTACAGCGCCAGCCAGGCGAGCGCCGGCAACCAGTCCAGCGCCGCCGCCGGCAAGGAGGTCAAGCTCGCCACCTCGCTGGTCGGCAGCGAAGAGAAGCCAGGCCCTGGCGACCCGGCCGGCAGCGGCCAGGCCTGGGTCACCGTCAAGGCCGACAACTCCGTCTGCTACAAGGTCACCTGGAGCGGCCTGAGCCAGCCGGCGACAGCCGCGCACATCCACAAGGGTGTGAAGGGCCTGCCCGGTGACGTGGTGGTGCCGTTCTTCGGCAACGGCAAGAAGCCCAGCGGCAAGGGCATCGACGAGAGCTGCGCCCAGGTGCAGGATCTCGCCGTGGTCGAGGGCCTGAGGAAGAACCCCCAGAACTACTACGTCAACGTCCACACCGCCCAGTTCCCGCAGGGTGCCATCCGCGGCCAGCTGGCATTCGCCAGCGGCGCGCTCCCGCTGACCGGCGCCGAGAGGACCCCGGTCATGCTGGGGCTCGGGTTCGGCGTCCTGGCGGCCGGCTTCGTCCTGCTGACCATGGTCCGCTACCGGCCGCGCCGGCTCGCGGTCGGCGGTGCGCACACCCGTCGCCGCTGACACCTACAGGACCCGTCGGTCGGGGGCGCGGTCCCCACAACGCCGGCGCGGCCGGGAAAGGGCCTCCCGCCGGGCGGTCGTGGTGCCACCCGCACCACGCGCCGCCCGGCGGGAGGCCCTTTCCTATTTCGCCACCCAGCTTCCCCCACGGCGACCATCCGGCTGCCAGGGAATACCGGTAGTTCTGGGGAAGCAGCCGCGCTTGAGGTCGGCCCACGGATCCTCCACAGTGTCCCGGGAGCAATTCCCCCGCCAAATCCCCCCAGCACGCGTTTGAGAACCACTGAGAATCCACCTTTCAAATGACCCAGGACCCCACCACCGGCCAGCCGCCTCCGCTGCCCCGTCGACGGCGGCCCGCTGAGCCGCAGGGACCAGCGCCCGCCCGGCCGCTCCCGCCGCCCAGCACCGGCGCTGGCGGCTTCCCCGCCTGGCCGCCTGATCCCGGCACGGGATACCAGGACGGGCTGCCACCGGTGCCGCGCCCGCGCGGCCCGTTCCCACCGCCTCCAGACGGCCGTCCCGCGGTCCCGTCTCCCTCAGGCAGGGCAGGGCGTGCCGGCGACCGGCCGCCCAGCCACGCCATGCCCGGCCGGCTCCCGACCCGCCCGCCCGGCAGGCCTCCGCCCACCCCGGCCGCGCCGCCAGGCGCCCCGAGGACGCCAGGCCACGGTGTCCAGGCGCGGCCTCCCGATCCGCGGACCTTCCGGCCGTGGGACCGCCCGCGGCCTGCTCCCCAGCCATCCGACCCCGGAGCGGCCCGGTACCCGGGCCCGCCCCGTCCACCCCGGGGCGGTGCACCGTCTCCGCGGCACCCGGTGGTCGTCCCACCGGTGGGACGGCCCGTGCCACCGGTCCCGCGGCAGTCCCGCCTCCTGGCGCTGCTGTTCCGCTACCGGCCTCGCAGTCACGCCAGGGCCCTCACCGCCGGGCTCTGCCTCGGCCTGCTGTGGTGGTTCGCCGTCTCCCTCACCCTGATGCCGCTGCTGGACGGCCGGCGACCGGCCTGGGGCATGGCGACCGTCGGCGAGCAGCTGCCCAAGCTGCTCGCCCTGGCACTGCTCGGCTCCCTCGCCGGGCTGCTGTTCCACGAGGCGGCCGTCCGCCACCTCGACGCGGGGCGGGGCGCCCCGCCAGGCGCGCCCGACCCGGCGCGACCACCGATCCGGGTGGTGGTTCTCGGCGGGGGCTTCGGCGGTGTGACGGTCGCGCGCCGGCTGGAGCGGCTGCTGCCGCGCGTGCCGAGCCTGGAGGTCGTGATCGTCAGCCAGAGCAACGCCCTGCTGTTCACCCCGATGCTGGCCGAGGTCGCCTCCAGGTCGCTGGAGCCCAACCACGTCGGTGTCTCGGTAAGGGCGGCCTGCCCGAGCACCCGGTTCCGGCTGGCCGAGGTCGAGCGCCTCGACACCGCCGCGCAGCTGGTCCACTTGCGTGCCCGCGGCGCGACCTCGACCGAGGCCCTGCCGTACGACCACCTCGTCCTCGCGCTCGGGGCGGTGCCCAACTACCTGAACCTCCCGGGCGTCCGCGCCAACTCGGTCCCTCTCAAGACCATCAGCGACGCGATCACCCTGCGCAACCACGTGATCGCCCGGCTCGAGCACGCCGACGTCCAGCAGGACCCGCGGGAGCGCAGGCGTGAGCTCACCTTCGTGGTCGCCGGCGGCGGCTTCGCCGGGGTCGAGATCATGGCCGGACTCTGCGACCTGGTCCGCAGCGTGCGGCGCTACTTCCCCAGCCTCACCGAGGACGAGACCCAGTTCGTGCTCGTCCACGGGCGCGACCGCATCCTGCCCGAGACCAACCCCGAGCTCGGCGACTACGCCCGCCGCAAGCTGGGGGACCGCGGCGTCCACTTCCTGCTGGACACCCGCGTGGAGAGCGCCACGGCCGACGCGATCGCGCTGAGCACCGGCAAGCAACTCCCGACGCGGACCCTGGTCTGGGCGGCAGGCAACCGGCCGGCGCCGGTCCTCGCCACCCTGCCGTTCGAACGCAACCACGCCGGTGCGGTGGTGGCCGACGCCAGCCTCCGGGTGGTGGGCACGACCAACGTCTGGGCGGTGGGGGACTGCGCGGAGATCCCCGACGCCTCCAACCACGGCTGGCCCTGCCCGCCCACCGCCCAGCACGCGGTCCGCCAGGCCAGGACCCTGGCCGACAACCTCGTCAGGGCACTCGAAGGCCGTCGCCCAACGCCGTTCAGGTTCCGGACCGTCGGCTTCCTCGCCACCGTCGGCCACCACCGTGCCGTGGCCGACATCCGGGGCATGCGCTTCTCCGGCGTCCTCGCCTGGCTCATGTGGCGCGGCATCTACCTCAGCAAGCTGCCAGGGATCGAGAAGCGGGTGCGGGTCCTGATCGACTGGGCCATCTCGCCGTTCTTCGCACGGGACATCGCGCTCACCTCGACCGATCCCACGCCCAGGGCGGCCCGCTCGGCGCGCCACCCCGCTCGGCGCGGCCCCAGCCAGATCGTCTGAGCCGGCTCGCCGGGCCCGGCGAGGCCGCCGCCGCTACCTCGCGAAGCTCTGGTAGACCGGTGGGAAGGTGCCGACCACGCCGATGGCGACCAGGGCGACGGTGATCATGAACGCCTTGTACAGGTCGACCTGCTTGTCGCGCAGGCGGTAGTGGAGGTTGGGCCAGACCACCAGGTAGACGACCACGCTCACGATCGCCTTGCCGCTCAGCGGTCCGGTGGGCTCGTAGAAGGTCAGCCACTGGCTCACCAGCCCGCTGGCCGCGGTGCCGACCACCAGGAGGCCGAGCACGGCACAGGCGATGCCGGCGGCGATGATCGCCGCGGCGATGCCGCCGTTCGGCTCGGGCGGGGCGTCGAGGTCCTCGTCCTCCAGCTCCTCCGAGTCGTCCCCCTCCATCTCGTCCAGCTCGTCGTAGGGCGCGTCCATACCCCCGTAGGGCGGCGGCTCGGCCTGCCGGTAGCGCGGGTCGTAGCCGAGTTCGGCGTAGCCCGCGCCGTCGCCGGCGTACCCGTGCTCGTCGTAGCCGGGCTGTGGCGGGGGGCGGTACCAGGCGGGCGGGTCGCTCGGGTCGTACATGCTCATCGTTGCTGTCTCCTTGCCGGACCGTTGGGTGTGGGGCGGCGCTCTAGGGGAGGGAACGGAACGGGATGCGCACCAGGTCCTGCTGGGGCTTGCCCTTCGGCCAGACGGTCAGGACCAGAATCCCTTCCAGGCTCTTGGGTCGGGAGATGTAGGCGTCGAAGTCCTTCTTCTGGCCACCGCCGAGCACGGTCCTGTCGGTCGTCGAGACCACCGTGCTGCACGACACGCCGGTGCTGTCCTTGGCCGCGAAGATGACGTGCTTGTCTCTGGTCGCGATCCGCGGGAGCCGGACCTTCTTGCCCTTGGCGGCGTTGGCCCGCACCGTCATCACCATGGTGTGGCTGAAGCCATCGGGCGGCCCCAGCTCGAAGCAGCGGCCACCGTTGTCGGTCGGGCGGATGGCCACGTCGATGGTGAAGCGGTTGCCGTCCGGGTCCTGGTACTCCTTCTCCAGCTGCATGGTGCGCACCGGCGCGTTCGCGGCCGGCTTGCTCGGCGTGGCGGAGCGGGCGGAGCGCGCCGGCGCGCTGCCGCCGCCACAGCCTCCGAGCAGGGCACCCGCAAGCAGCGCACCGGTCGCCACCGCAAGGCCGGCGGGCCGCCCGCGCCGCGGGCTCCTGGCGGCCCTGATCAGTCCCTTGATGGCCATGGCATACCTCGTTCAGTGGATCGACAGGGTCGTGACCTGGGTTTCCTTGAGATCCCCGCGACGGATGGTGAGCGTGAGCTGCCACCAGCCGGCGGTGGGGACGCGCACGGTGCCGCTGTAGCGGCCCGCGCCCGCCGCGGCGAGGGTCGCGCTGAGCGGCGTGCCGCCCTTGGTCGGCTCACGCAGCTCGGCGGTGAGCTCGTCGACCTTCACCGGCTTGCCCCGCTGATCCACCACGGCGAGCGCCATCTGGTTGACACCGACCCGCGCGGGCGCGAGCTCCACCGAAACCGTGCCGGCGGTGGTGCCCAGCGCGGTCGAGAACGGCCCGGCCGGCACCGGCACGGGAGCGCCGCGCGCCGGCTCGGTGGTGACCAGCAGCGAGGCGAGGGCGAGCACGACGGCCGCGATCCCGACCTCGACCGCGACCGACCGCCGCATGCGGGCCACGGCCGCCGCGTCAGGGTCGAGACGGTCCGTGCCTGGCCCGGCCGGCCGGGCGACCAGGGCGTTGGTGGCCGCCAGCCGGTCCTGCACCATCCGGCGGCTGACCACGCCGAAGCCGACCAGCACCGCCACCACGGCCACCTTCGCCAGGAGCAGCCGTCCGTACGGCGTCGCGGTCAGCGCGCTCAGCCCGCCCACCTGCCGCCAGGCCTGGAACAGCCCGCTGATCACGACCACCACCACCGCGTCGAAGGCCAGCTCGGAGAAGCGCGGCACCACCTGGCGGAGCTCCGCCGGTTCGGGCTGCGGCAGCACGCAGGTCACCAGGATCACCAGACCGCCGAGCCACACGGAGATGGCGGCCAGGTGGAGCAGGTCGGCGGCCACGCCCAGCGGGACCAGGCCGCCGCTGCCCGCGTGGCCGGCCAGCCCAGGCGTGACCAGCAGCCCCGCGCCGAGCAGGCAGGCGAGCGGGACGAGCCAGCGGGGGCCGCCCGGCCGGACCAGCTCCGGCCGGCGCAGCATGGCGAGGATCAGTGGCACGGCGGCGGCGAGCAGGCCGATACGCGCGGCCGACGCCAGGCCGTACCGCGTGCCGAGGACGTCCCGGAGCAGCGCGGGGTCGAGCGCCCTTGGCAGCGGCACACCGGCCTCGACCGCACCGTGCAGCTGGATGCCGAGCAGGGTGACGGCCGCGGCGACCGTCCAGGCGCTGACCAGCAGGCGCCGCACCCGCGGCGTCCCCAGCCCCTCCGGCCAGATCACGATCAGGAAGACGAACCCGCCGACCAGCAGCACCAGCGCGGCGAACAGGCTGAACCGGCAGATGCCGAGCAGGACGCCGGCGAGGTCGCCCGTACCGGTGCCGGCGGCGTCGGCGGCGACCAGGAAGCTGAGCGAGCCGGTGATCGGGTGGTCGTCGACCGAGGTCACCCGCCAGCTGGCGAGGTAGGGACCGCTCAGGTCGCGGCGGAGCGGCACGCGCACCACGCGCTGGTCGCCGCCCGGGCGCTCGACGCGGCCCCGGTCGACCCGCCGGCCGCTTGGGTCAACCACCTGGACGGCGCCGGCTCGGACCTCCACCGGACTGACGAAATAGATCACCAGCGCCGCCGGCACCTGGTCGAGCGCCGCGCCGTCGGTGGGCTCGGTGGCGCTCACCAGGGTGTGGGCGTCGAGCCTCGGCGTGGCCATGGCCATGGCCACCAAGGCGAGCACGAGCACCGCCAGCGCCTGGATCAGCAGGCGGCGCGGCATGCTGGCGGGCAGTGCCCAGCCGCGCGCCATGCGCGGGAGGCGCCGACGAGGCGGCGTCCAGCTGACGGCCTCTCGCAAAGGGTCTGATCTCCGCGGGGAGGGGGCGGGCGTGGGGGCACCCGGGGTCGCAGAGCGTCTGCTCGATGTATCAACCCGCGACTGATCGGTCGGATTCCCGATACGGCGGGCCGGACGCATGAGGCGATCAAGCCGATTGCCCAGTTGGTCAGCGTCACGCGGGTTGCTTAGGAACCACGCATCACCAATAGTTACAAGCATGCGTGGACTCTGTCCCCGGCACATTCCGCAGCCGCGGCTCCTCACCACGGCAGCGTCGGGGCCCCGGAGTACAGCCGCGGCGGCGGTTTCGCCTCCCGGCAGGTAGCCTCCCCTTCCGGTGCCGGAGCCAGCAGACCCCGACTTGACCGGCAGCGGGGCGCCGCGGTGTCCAGCGCCCCGAGGAGTTGAGATGGTCGAACTGAGCAGAGAAGCGGAGAACCTCAACTGGCTCGTCACGAACTTCGTGCGGAAGGTGTCCGGGGTCATCCACACGGTCGTGGTCTCGGCCGACGGCCTGCCCGTGGCGGTCTCCGAGGACCTCGACCGCACCACCGCCGACCAGCTGGCCGCGGTGGCCTCCGGCCTGTCGAGCCTCACCCAGGGCGCGGCCCGCTACTTCGGCGGCGGCAACGTCAACCAGACGGTCGTCGAGATGGAGAAGGGCTTCGTCTTCGTGATGCTGATCAGCGACGGCTCGTGCCTGGCGGTGCTGGCCGCGCCGAACGCCGACATCGGCCTGATCGGCTACGAGATGGCCCTGCTGGTCGCCCGGGCCGGCGACGTCCTCACCCCTGCCCTGCGGGCCGAGTTGCAAGCCACCCTTCCCCGATGAACTCCACCACGAAGGATGCGAAGAGGGTTCCCCATGGCCTTCGCGCAAGCTAAGTCAGGTCCCGCCCGCCAGCCGAGAGCGCCGACGGCGGTCAAGATCGTCATCGCCGGTGGCTTCGGCGTCGGCAAGACGACCATGGTGGGCTCGGTGTCGGAGATCGAGCCCCTCACCACCGAGGCGGCGATGACCTCGGCAAGCGCCGGGGTCGACGACCTCTCCAAGCTTCCACACAAGACCACCACCACGGTGGCGCTCGACTTCGGCCGCATCACCCTCGACTCCGACCTGATCCTGTACCTGTTCGGCACCCCGGGCCAGGAGCGCTTCTGGTTCATGTGGGACGAGCTGGTCCGCGGGGCGATCGGCGCGGTCGTGCTGGTCGACACCCGGCGCCTGGACGACAGCTTCCCCGCGGTGGACTACTTCGAGCAGCGCGGCGTCCCCTTCGTGGTCGCCATCAACTGCTTCCACGGTGAAGTGCTGCATACCGTCGACGCCGTGCGCGAGGCGCTGGTGGTGAGCGAGGACATCCCGGTCGTGCTCTGCGACGCCAGGCGGCGCGAGTCCTGCAAGGCGGTCCTGATCGAGGTCGTGCAGCACGCGGTGATGCGAGCGTCGGGTGCGCTCAGGGGGACCGCTCCCGCCCGGTAGACCTGCACCAGGCCGGCCGCGCCGGATCGCGGAACCGGCCACGGCGACGCCCCCGGAGATCCTCCGGGGGCGTCGCGTGCTCCGCGAACCTGGGTCAGGCGGTGACGGTCAGCGTGTGGTGTCCGGAGGTCGTGGACACCGTCACCTCGGTGCCCCGGTTGGTCTGGCGGACCTGGAACTTGTGGATGGTCTTCCCGTCGAGCACCACGGTCGCCGGCTGCGTGCCGCGCGGGAGCGTGTGACCGATGACCACCCGGTCGGCGCCCACGCCCTTGGTGACGTCGATCACGGTGCGGTAGGAGTCCCCGGCATGCGCGGCCTTCACGTCGGCGGATCCGTTGCCGAGCCGGATGTCACGTCCCCGCACCTCGGTCTGGCCCTGCGGCACCTGCGGGACGAACTCGAGGAACCCGTTGCCGAGGTCTGGCCGCACGCCCAGCCACTGGTGGACCACCGCCCACGCGGTGCCGTAGTTGCCCCATGCCTGCATGAACATCGACCGGCACGTCCAGCAGCGGTCGATGTTCGCGCCCTGGTCCGGCGAGGGGAAGATCTCCGGCATCGCTCCGGGCTGCTCGTCAGGGGTCCCGCCGGTGGCGGGCTCGGAGAACATCGTCTCGGCCAGCGCGTGCGTGTAGCGCTGCTGCTGGCCGGGGCCGAGGCGGCCGTAGTTGCCCTCACCAATCGACTGGATCGAGGTCGTCAGGCCGAAGATGACCAGCTCGCCCTTGCCTTCAGGGCCGCCGCCGCAGCCGGTGTGGAACAGTCCCCGGTTGAACGGGCGCTCGCCGCTGTAGCAGGGGGTCTCCCGCCCGGCGAGCGCGGTGTTGCCGTGGTCGAACGGGGCCAGGCCGGGGACGGTCTCGCCCTTGACGCGCAGCTCCGCCTCCATCGGCGTCTGGCCGATCCAGTGCTTCTGGAAGGACTGGACGTTGCCAGGGTCGTTCAGGGAGTCGGCGTACTGCTGGGCGGCCTCGAACCACCAGGTGCCGTCGAAGCGCTGCTGCGCCTGGCGGGCGAGGTTGGTGGCCCACGCGGCGGTGGCCCCGTCGTGCTTGGAGCGGGCCATGTCGGCCAGGTCGTAGAGGCCGCGGATGAAGTAGACGGCGTTGTCGAGCTTCTCCGGGCCCATTCCCGTGCGTTCGACGTTGCCGAGCCCCTCGGGCCAGCCGTCGTTGTCGGCGTCAAGGGTGCGCACGACGTAGCGCAAGTTGCGCTTCGAGAAGTCGTACATCTGGTCGCGGAAGCGGTCGTCGCCGGTCCAGCGCCAGAGCAGCGCGACCGCGCTCGGGAACTTGACCGTCTCGTCGGTGTTGAAGTCGTACGCGACGGTGCCGTCGGGGTTGGTGCGGCGCGAGTCGTGCCCGAACCAGATGGAGCCGTCGGACACCGCCTCGTGCGCGACCACCCCGGAGCGGTCGTTGAGGATGTCGGAGATGTCGCGGAGGGCTCGGAGGTGCCCCTTGATGGCCTCGAACTGGCCGACCGAGACCGAGGCGAACGCGGTGTACTCCGCGTCGGTGCCGAAGATCCACGGGTAGTCCGGGAAGCCGGCGCCGACCCAGGTCGCCCGGTCCACGGTGCCGAGCGGCGCCGGGAACTGCTTGCCCTGGTCGGTCCAGCGGATCTGGAGGTTCTCGGCGGTCTGGGTGAGGTCGGCGATGTTCTGCTTGCCCCACTCGATGGAGTCCTGCACCAGCCGGTCGCCCGGCAGGGAGAGCCTGGTCATCCGCGCGAGCTTCCTGCGGGAGGCGACCTTGGCGGCGAGCGCGGCGGCTGGGTCCCGCAGCACCCGGGTCAGCTCCTGCCGCGCCGTCGCGAGGCCCTCGTCCGAGCCGGCGACCCCGAGCCACACGGTCTTCGAGCCGCCGGCCGGGAGGGAGAGCGTGTAGGTCAGCTGGCCGCCGGTGCCGCGGCCGAACGGGCCGTCGTCGCACTGCGACGGCTTGGGGTCGGCGGGCCCCCCCGGCTCCGTGCCGGTACAGCGGTGGCCGGGCTGCGCGCCCCAGAACTGGTCGCCGATCGTGCCAGAGTCGGGCTGCAGCGAGGTGCCGACCAGCGCCGCGTAGTGGTGCTCAGGGGCGCCGGGCAGCGCGCCGTCGTCGGTGAACACCAGGTGCCGGCCGTCGAAGCTGCCCTTGTCGGCGATGTTGTCGCTGGCGTTGGGGGTGACGCCGGTGAACCCCCACGGGTACTGCGTCATCAGCTCGGAGTGGGCGTCGACCGACAGCTTCGCGGTCCGCGCCGCCCCCGGGTTGGTGATCTTGAGACCGAACAGCGCTCCGCGGCGCCCGTCGGGTGCGACGTCGGTGCGCTCGAGCTTCAGGCCGGCGGTGTCCGGCAGGTCGTAGCGGGAGTAGCCCCACCCGCTCGAGAACTTCGTCGCGGGCCCGACCCACTGGTCGTCGAGCCCGAACCAGACCCCGTCGACGAGCTTCAGCGGCGGCGTCCACACCCCACCCATCTCGCCGGTGATGTGCCAGCCGTTGGCGTAGAAGCGCCCGTCCTCGAAGCCGATCGAGTAGGCGCGGGTCCCGGCCGCGACCTCGCGGCGGTCAGCGAGCCGGCTGGTCACCGACAGCTCCGGCGTGGCGGCTCCGCCCGTCAGCGCGCCAGGTGCGGAGATCGCCGCCGCCTGACCCCCGATCAGCATGCTCACCGCGACGACGACCACCGACAGCACCGCCATGAACCTACGAGACATGACCCTCTCCTCCTGACGGTTCTGACCAGTTCGCTCGGAGCTGGCGTACGTGACGAGGACGGGCAATCTATCGCTAATGGGGTGTTGCTGGCGTGCTTGCCTCGCTGGAGGTTCTCGCGTGGCTGCGAACCTTCTACCCACCACCCCGAGGCCTCACGCGTGCGGCGGCAGGCGACCACGGAGATGTTCCGGGACGCCGCGGCGTCCCGGAAGGCGCTCGCCCACGTCGAAGCGGGAGCAGGCCGGCCGGTCGCCGGCCTGCTCCGCGACTGATGTTGCCCGCTACGGCACGGTCGGCATGGTCCGGCGCCGGCGCTCGGCGGCGACCAGCGCCAGGCCGACGCCGAGCAGGCTGACGCCCCCACCGAGCACGGCCAGGAGGGGCAGGCCGGTGAACGGCAGCTCACCCGTTGGGGTGCCCGTGCCGGCCGGCAGCGTGGTGACCGCCGGCTGACCGGCAGCGTCCTGGCCCCCGCCGGCCGCGGTGCCGCCGGCCTGGGCCGGGTGGGCCACGTCCACCACGATGCGGGTGGGGTTGCGCAGTTCGGTGACGCGGAAGCCGCTGCGCTGCGAGATCCCGAGGCCGAAGGTCACGTAGCCCTCGAAGTCACCGGCGAAGGCGACCTGCCGGAGCGCCGGGAGCCCGGGGCTGAAGCGCTTCGGGCCGGGCCAGCTGGGCGCGCCGCTGTCGAGGTGGGCGTTGGTCGGCGACAGCACGACCTGGATGAAGGCCTTGCCGGCGAGCGCCACCGGGAAGCCGGAGCCGTCCTGGACGACCTTGGGCACGTACTGGATGCGATAGCCAGGTAGCGTGCCGTTCAGCTCGAACACCACCCGGTCGAAGCCGGCATGGCGGCCGGTCCGCACCGCCACCAGCCGGGACACGGACACGGTGCGCTCCTTGACCCGTGGGGCGGTGCTGAAGGACGAGGCGGCGGCCGGCGCGGCCACGGCGGCCACCACGAGCGCGGCGAGCATGGGAACGAGGACGAGGATTCGCGGACGACGCATGGCGACCAACTCCCCCCGGACGGGTCGCGGTTCCCAGCAGCCGGGAACTCTGATGACCAGGGTGTGCTCGCCTTGTCACGGGCCGGCGGCGGCGCCGCATCCTGAGCGACGCCGAACGATGTCGATTCAGCAAAGGTGATTCAATCCCATCAATCCCGCGATCTCGCGCAGGCGGCTGGTCGCGCCGACCTCGTTCCAGAAGGCGGTGGCGGCGTCGAGTTCGACCTCGGCCTCGGCGGTGTGACCGGCGGCGAACAGCTGGCGCGCGGCGGCCATGCGGGCGTCGGCTTCGTCCGGGCGGGCGCCGATGGCCCGGTACACTGCCGCCGCCTGGCGGGCGTCGCCCGCGAGCAAGGCACGGGCGGCGTCCAGCCAGGGCGAAGCCGGGATCCCCAGCGCGTCCAGCGCGTCGGCTGGTTGGCCCAGCTCGGCCAGGGCCAGCGGCAGGTCGACGCCGAGGTCGGGGCCGAGCAGGCTGCCACTCACCCCGGACAGCAGCTCCGGGACCAGTTCGGCGGCCGAGGAGGTCCGGCCGGCGGCGAGCAGGGCGCGGATCTGGAACGCCAGGGTAGGGTTCAGCGACTGCGGGTCGGCCGTCTCCCTGGCGAGGTGGAGCGCTGCCGCCGCGTCCTCGAGGGCCTCGGCGAGCTGGCCCCTCGCCAGGCGGATGCGGCCCCGCCAGGTACGGCACTCCCATTCCAGGTAGTGCCGTTCGCCGCGACGCGACGACGAGACCAGCTCGTCGACCACGCCGACGGCCTCGTCCCAGCGGCCCCGCCAGTAGTGCTCGGCGACCCGCTGCAACGCCACCGATCGGGTCCGGCGGGCGGAGCGGAAGCGCTCGGCGGCTTCTCCGCCGTTGCCGAGTGCCGCCGTGAACGCGTCCAGGTCGCCGACGGCGGCACAGGCGTAGGCGAGGTTGAGGTGCCACACCATCGCGCCGGGAGAGCTCGCCGCCTGGAAGATCGCGATGGCGCGCTCCAGGTCGTCCAGGCCGGCGGTCTGGCCGGACTCGACCCGTGCCAGGCCGATCGTGCCGAGCGCGTCGCCTTCGAGGTCGCGCAGGCGGAGCTGCCTGGCCATGGCCAGGACGTCGCGGGCGACCGCCAGGGCCTCCGCATGGCGGCTGGCGATGGCCAGGTGCATCATGCAGCCCTTGAGCACCGCGGCCTTTGGCCGTGACGGCGGCGCGTCCGCCACCAGCGCCTGGGCCCGGGCGAGGTGCACCGCCCGCTGGTCACCCTGCCCGTGCAGGAATGCCAGCTCCGCCAGGTGCATCTCGGCCTCGGCGGCCTGCACCTGGTCGCCTCTGGCCAGCAGGGCGTCCCGCGCCTCGGTGAGCAACTCCCCGCCGCCACCTTCGGCCTGGCACCGCGCCCGGCCGAGGAGCAGCAGCAGGTCCGCCCGCTCGGGGTCGTCCGGTGGGCAGAGGTCAAGGGCTCTGGCGTAGTAGCGCGCGGCGGTCGCGTCCACGCCGAGGGCCGATGCCGCCTCGCCGGCCTGCCGCAGGGCCGCGCGGGTGCGCCGGGCAAGCTCCTCACTCTCCTCGCCGACCGCCCGGGCCAGCCCGAGGGCTGCCTGGTAGTGGTAGACGAGCAGCTCGACCCGGTCCTGGGCTCGCCCGGGCGCGAGCCGCTCGACCCATGCGGCGGCGCGGCGGTGCTGATCCGCCCGCCGCGCGCGCGGGATCTGGCCGTAGGCGACGTCGCGCACCAGCACGTGGTGGAAGGTGTACTCGGCCTCGCCGGCGACGCGTGACCGGCTGGCCCGGTCCACGAACGCCTTGCGTTCCAACCGGCGCAGGCAGGCCTCGAGGACCGCCTGGTCGTGGCCGCCGATCTCGG
>DATLQA010000265.1:0-24966 GCA_035535495.1 Actinomycetota bacterium
CTAGAGCCGGGTGAGGTCGAGGAGGTGGTAGACGGGCGGCCGGTGCGGCTCGACGGCCTGGCAGGTGAGCAGGCGGTCGGGGTCGGCGGGGGTGACCCGCAGGCGCACCAGCCAGCGGGCGCCGGCCTCGGCGGCGAAGCGGACGGCGACCACGTCGTCGGCGGCGTCCTTGCGTGACTCGGCCACCACGCCGTCGAGGTCGGTCAGGTCCTGCTCGCGGCGGAGGAAGTGCTCGGCGGCCTGCACCACCGGCAGGTAGCAGCAGCGCCCGCGGTAGTGCTCCAGGTCGAGCTGGCCGCGCTCGTGCAGGGTCACCGCCCGGGCCACCTCGGCCGGGCCGAGGCGGCCGTAGTAGACCCCCTCCGGCAGGCAGACGAGGTTGCCCGCGAAGCGGTCCCCGCCGATGTGCGAGCACTCCCAGGCGCGCGTGCCAGCCACCGCGACCAGTCCCTGGGCCAACGGCCGGCCCCAGGTCGCGCAGCACTGGTCATGCCGCCCGTTGGTGCAGGCGAGGTAGATCGGCCTGGTGACCTGGACGCCGTAGCCGGGCGGCTCCCCGACCGCCAGGCGGGTCCAGTCCAGGTCGAGCAGCTCGCCCGGGTCCTCCAGGGTGAGTTCCTCGAGCCAGCGTGCCTGCCTGCCGGTGTGGGCGAGGAAGACGTGGCGCGGGCCGGGCACGCCCCGGCCAGGGCGACGGATGAGCAGCGCGCGGACCCCGGTCGCGTGCGCGTGCTCATGGATCGCCCTGCCCACGGTCGGGTCGAGGCGGCTCTCCACCAGCGGCTCGCGCCCCCACGGGCCGGACTGCTCGATCAGCACCCAGGCACGCACGCGCGAGGCGGTGGCGTACAGCGGCTCGTCCAGGGCGCGGGAGACCACACTGCAGGTGTCACCCAACGACGTCGGTCTCCAGGAAGCCCTCACGGACCAGCCGGCGGACCAGGACGAGCCGGCTCTCCGGGTCGAGCTCCCCGGCGAGCTCGGCGACCGCGAACGACTCCCGCCGCAGCAGCGCGTCGAGCGCCGGCCCGACCCAGGCCGGGAAGGTCAGCCGGCGGTCGCCGAGCTGCAGCACCGGCCGGCCGCCGCGGTCGCGGTGCGGCCGGCAGACCGAGCCGGCGCGCCGCCGCACCACGGTCGCGTCGGAGATCTCGTCGAGCGCGAGCAGCTGCCGCAGCTGCCCGGTGAGGATCGGCGGCCGCGACGACCAGAACCGCCCTGCCGCCTCCTCGGCCAGCTGGCCGGGATCGAGCTTGCCGAGGCGGCGCTGCACCTCGCCGAGCTGCTCGGTCACTGCCGAGGCGAGCGCCGCCGGGTCGTCGGCGAACCCGGGCGGCAGGGATTGCTCGAACGCGGGGTCGTCGAGCACCCGCTGCACCGCCTGGCGCAGCAGCTCGCGCCACCCGTAGGTGAGCACGCCGACGGTGAGATGCGCGGAGGCCGACTGCTCGGTCCAGACCGCGTGCGGGAAGCCGGACGGCACGTAGAGGCAGTCGCCTGGTTCCAGGGTGACGTCGAGCAGGCGCGCACCTGGGGCCTTCGGGTCGCCTCCCGGGCCGGGCAGGTACACCTCCCAGCGCTTCCGGCCGTGGAACTGCAGCACGAAGACGTCGTGGCCGTCGGCGTGCAACCCGAGACCTCGTGAGGACCGCGGAGTGATGTAGGCGTTCACCTGCACCGGGTGGGTGAGGGTGAGCTCGAGGTCGCGGCAGAAGCGGGTCAGCGGCAACCAGGAGCGGTGCAGGCTCTGCAGCACGATGGTGGCGCCACCGGCGAACTGGTCGAAGACCTTGCCAGGGTCGGCGAGGTCGTTGAGCGGCTTCGAGCCGACCCTGCCGGACTTGGTGTAGCTCGCCGGTGGCAGCGGCGCCCCGTCCTTGACCATGCGGAAGGCGGGGGCGCGGAGTGACGCGGCGGCGACCAGGTGGTCGACGTCGGCGATGCCGAACAAGTCGGCGAACCCGTCCTGGCCGTCCCGCTCCCGGTACAGCGGGACACGGGCCCAGAACTCGTGGAGGAACCGCTCGGGATCGCCGACGCAGCGGCGTAGCGCGTTACCGGTCGGTGCCGTCGGCATCGCCGCCCAGGCCGCTGTCGGAGATGTCGGCGCCGTCGGTGTCGCCACCGGCGCTGTCGGAGGTGTCGGTGCCGTCCACCCCGTCGGCGCGGTCGGTGCCGTCCGCGTCCCTGCCGTCGCTGTCGCGGCCGGCGGAGTCGGTCTGGTCGACGGTGTCGCCGGTCCCCGGCCCGGTGGAGCCGCCCTGCGAGGTGGTGATGTCGTCGTCCCGGAGAGGTGGGTTGTCAGCGCTCATCGCGGACCTCCATATGAGGGCGGCTCGGCACGACTGCAACCTACCACCGCCGTCTCGGCCTGTGCCGGGCGGATTCCCCGGGGCTGTCCGCCTAATCTTGGTCCGGTGAGAGGCGGGCTGGAACGGTCTCCTGCCACCTGCTAGCGTTCTGGTGATCCCCGAAGCCCACGGAGCGGGCATGGAGTTTCGCATCCTGGGGCCCGTGGAGGTCTGGGACGCCGACCGGTCCGTCGGCCTGGGCGGTCCGAAGGCCCGGACGGTGCTGGCGATCCTGCTGTTGCAGGCCGGCCAGGTGGTGTCGACGGACCGGCTGATCGACCAGCTGTGGGGCGAGCGGGCCCCGCGTAGCTCGGTCAACATGATCCAGGGCTTCGTGGCGCAGCTGCGCCGGTCCCTCAGATGCGAGCCCGACGGACGAGCCTCGGGGTGCGCGGTGACCACCCGCCCGCCCGGCTACCTGCTCCAGATCCCCCCGGGAGCGCTGGACCTGCACCGCTTCGAGGACCTCCTGGCTGAGGCGAGAGCGGCGATGGACGAGGCAGCGCCCGGCCAGGCTGCCGATCGCCTACGCGGGGCGCTGGCGCTGTGGCGAGGGTCGGCCCTGGACGGCGTGGTGGCGACCCCCTCGATCCAGACGGCCGCGCTGAAGCTGGAAGAGCTCCGGGCCACCGCCATCGAGGAGCGCGTCGACGCCGACCTGCTGCTGGGCCGGCACCGCGAGCTGGTCGGCGAACTCCAGGCGCTGACCGCGGCGCTGCCGCTGCGGGAGCGCCTGCGGGGGCAGCTGATGGTCGCCTTGTACCGGTCGGATCGCCAGGCCGAGGCCTTGCGGGCCTACCAGGACATCCGGGAGGTGCTGGTCGAGGACCTCGGCGTCGAGCCCGGCGCCGAGCTGCAGCAGCTGCAGCGCGCGATCCTCACCGCCGATCCGTCGCTGGCCTTGCCGGAGCGCACCCGGGTCGACGCCGGGCGGCGGCCGCCGGTCCCCGCCCAGCTCCCCCCGGACGTGGCCACCTTCGTCGGCCGCGGCCACGAACTGGAGCGGCTCCGGGCCTTGCTCGACGGGCTGGACCGACACCGACCGGTGGTGATCTCGGCGATCGGCGGGGCTGCCGGGATCGGGAAGTCCGCCTTGGCGGTTCACCTGGCTCACGAGCTCGCCGGCCGCTTCCCCGACGGGCAGCTCTACGCCAACCTCCACGGGGCCACCGCCGGGCTCGCGCCGCTGGAGCCGCTGGAGGTACTCGGTCGATTCCTGCGCGCGCTCGGCGTCGACCGCGAGCAGATTCCCGCCGGCCTGGAGGAGGCGGCCGCGTTGTTCCGCTCGCTGGCGGCGGGTAAGAGGCTGCTGGTCGTGCTCGACGACGCCGCCACCGTCAACCAGGTCCGTCCGCTGCTGCCCGCGGGCCCCGGGTGCGGGGCGCTGGTCACCAGCCGCCAGACCCTCGCCAGCCTGGACGGCGCCGGCCACCTGCAACTGGGCGTGCTCGACCCGGCGGAGGCGGTGGCGCTGCTCGGCCACCTGGCCGGCCCGGCCAGGATCGCCGCCGAACCTGACTCCGCCGACGCACTCGTCGGGCTGTGCGGGCACCTGCCGTTGGCGGTCCGGATCGCCGGCGCTCGCCTGGCGGCCCGCCCCGCCTGGACGGTCCAGACGCTGCTGCGGCGGCTCGCCGCCAGCCATCGCCGGCTGGATGAGCTGGCAGTTGGTGACCAGGCGGTGCGGGCCAGCTTCGAGGTCAGCTACCAGAGCCTCCGGACCGTCGGGCGGCCCGGCGAATCCAGCGACGCGGGCCTGTTCCGGCTGCTCGGCCTGCTCGACCTTCCCGACGTGACCGCGCCCGTGGCCGCCGTGCTGGTGAAGCAGCCGCCGGTGGCGGCCGAGGAGGCGCTCGAACGGCTGGTGGACGGGCATCTGCTGGAGACTCCGACTCCCGGCCGCTACCGCATGCACGACCTGCTGAGGCTGTTCGCCCGTGAGCGCTGCACCGCGGAGGAGCCCGAGGCCGTGCGGGTCAAGGCGCTGAACCGGACCCTCCGCTGGTACCTGGCCGTCGCCACCCGGGCAAGCCGGCTGCTGTACCCGGCTGACCAGCGGCGGGTCGCGCGCGTCGACGTCCCCGAGGACCCCATGCCACTCCACGGTCGGGCGGAGGCGCTTGCCTGGCTGGAGGCCGAGCGCGTCAACCTGCTTGCCGCCGCTCGGCAGGCAGCCAGCAACCCGTGCGTGCCGCCAGAGGTCGTCGGACATCTCGCCACCGCGCTGTTCCGCTTCCTCGAGACGCGCGGCTCCTGGCACGACCTAGCGGCCCTCAACCAGCTCGCCCTCCAGACCGCCTGCCGCGTCGGCGACCTTCACGGCGAGGCCCAAGCCCTCAACGACCTCGCTGCCACCCACTACCGGCTCGGTCGGCTGGACCAGGCGGTGGTGTACTCGGAGCAGACCCTCACGATCCGGCGCAAGCTCGGCGACCGGGTCGGCGAAGGGCAGGCGCTGAGCAACCTTGGGGTTCACTGGCACGCGGTCGGTCAGCTCGACAGGGCGTTGGCCTGCTACGACCAGAGCCTGACGATCCTCCGCCAGGCCGGCGAACATGCAAGCGTCGGTCGCGTGCTGGGGAACCTCGGCGGCGTCTACCAGGACCTCGGCCGCTTCGACGACGCGGTGGCCTGCTTCGAGCAGGCGATCGCCATCCACCACGACGTCGGTGACGCTCACAGCGCAGGTCGCGGGCTTGGGAACCTCGGCGACCTCTACCACCAGCTCGGCCGCTTCGACGACGCGGTGGCCTGCTTCGAGCAGGCGATCGCCATCCACCACGACGTCGGTGACCGCTACTCGGAGGGCGTGGAGCTCAAGAGCCTGGGCGCGGCGCTGGACGCGCACGGGCGGCACCATCGGGCGCGGGCCTGCTGGAGTGAAGCCCTGGCCATCTTCCAGCCGCTCGACATGCCGGAAGCCGACGAGGTCCTGGCGCTGCTCGACGCCATGGATCGCAGCGCGACCGGGAGGCCCTGACGCCGTGACCCGCGGACGGGCCGGCTCCCTGGTCGCCGGGGATCGGTGCCGCCCGGCCGCGTACCTGGCTCAGGGCCGCGTCCCGATGATGCGCAGCTTGCCGGCCGCGTCGCGGCCGTCCTCGATGCGGTCGACCAGCGCGACCTCCACCTCGAGCGCGGCGGCGCCGAGGGTGGTGAGCCGGTCGCGCAGGCCGGTCGCGATCGCTGCCCTGGTCGGCTCCGCCGCGCCGTCCGCTCGCAGGGCGGCCCGCACGCGCAGCCGCGGGTGGTCGTAGAGGATCCGGTACTGCTTGAGGTTGGCCACCCCGGCCATCACGCTGCGCAGCGCGAGCGGGTGGACGGTGACCTCGCCGCCGTTCGTACCCGGCAGGTGGAGGATGTCGTCGCTGCGTCCCTCGACGGCGCGGAGCACGCGGAACGGGCGCCCGCACGGACAGGGCCCGGTGGCCTCGGTGACCATATCGGAGAGCGCGTAGCGGATCAGCGGTTGGCTGCGGTTGACCAGGTTGGTCACCAGCAGCCGGTGGCCGGGCTGGCCCGGCGCGACCGGCCGGTCGCGCTCGTCGACGACCTCGACGATGGCGAAGTCCTCGAACAGGTGCAGGCCGGTGTGGTGGGAGCAGTGCACGCCCAGCAGCGGGACCTCGGTGGTGCCGTAGATCTGGAACCAGGGCACGTCCCAGGCCGCCCGGACGGTGCGCTCGATGTCGTCGGTGTGGGTCTCGCCGGAGGAGACGATGGTCGTCGGCGCGATCGAGAGCCGCCCTTCGAGCTGCTCGACGGCGAGCAGCCAGAGCACCGACGGGTAGCTGTAGAGGAACTCCGGCTGGTGGCGGTTGAGCGGCTCCACCAGCTCCTCGACCGGCGCGGTGGCGTCGAGCCGCAGGACCCGGTGGATCCCGACGTCGAGGCTCCTGGACATGCGGTAGGTCACGTGCAGGGGGCGGGCGGCGGCGACCGTCGCGACCCGCCTGCGGCGGGGCAGCCGCGGGCGCAGCCCCATGTACTCGTTGGCGCGGAGCAGGCCGGCCAGGTACTCGCGCCACTCGCCGCGGTCGGCGACGAACACCCCCTTGCGGCCGGTGGTGCCCGCGGTGGACATGACCCGGTAACGGCCCAGGTACAGCTCGTCGCGGCGGAGCCCGTCGAGGTGGGCCTCGAGGTCGGCGAGCCGCAGGCGCTGGTCGGTGACCAGCTCGTCGTAGCGGTCCATCATCGCCGCCTTGTCGGTCACCGGCAGCCGTTCGAGCTCGACCTCGCCGCCGAGGTCGATGCCGCGGTACAGCTCGCGGTAGAAGGCGGAGTTGGCGCTGGCGTGGCGCACCAGCTCGCCGAGGAGGGCACGCTGATGGGCGCGCAGCCGCGCGTCGGTCCAGCGGTCGCGCCGCATCAGCTCGCGGGAGCGCCGTAGCGCGATCGGAATATCGGAGATCCGCCTGGCGGCGTGGCCTTGGCTCATCGAACTCCGTCCCTTCAGACCTTCAGCTTGAGGCCGTCCATGATCCGTGCGGCGACCCTGGGGAACAGCTCGTCGTGCATCTGCTCGGGGTGCGCGAGCCGCTCCAGCGTCAGCCCGTTGCCGAGCGCGATCGCGGTCATCGCCACCTCCGCGGAGCTGAACGCCAGCCGCTCGCCGGTGCGATCCAGCGTGTCGCCGATGACGCGCTCGATCGCCGCCTTGAGCTCGTCGTGGCGGAGGGCGAACTGGTGGCGCAGCTCGGGATCGCGCGCCGCGTACGCCCAGAACTCGATCACCAGCAGCGACCAGGCACGCTCGTGCCTGGTCACGGCGGCGAACTGGCGCGCGAGCCGCTCGGCGTGGTCCACCACCGTGGTGGCCTCCTCGCCGGTGCGCTCCATCTCACGGGTCCGCTCGGCGATGTGCGCGTCGAGCACCGCCAGGAAGAGGTCGGCCTTGCCCGTGAAGGTCGAGTAGACGGCGCCGGTCGAGAACCCCGCCGCCTCGGCGACGGCCTCGAGCGACGCGCCGTGATAGCCGCGCTGGAGGAACACGCGCCGGGCGGCCTCGACCAGCTCGGCACGGGTACGTGCCTTGCTCTCGGCGCGGGTGAGTCGGACGGTGGCTGCCATGGTGATAACGACGTTATTTCGATAACGCTATTATGTCAAGAGCCGGTTCCGCCGCGTGCCGGGGTGCGATACCGTCGCAGCTGCCATGAGGACGCTTCGCAAGCACGCCACCAGGGCAGCCGTCGCCGTGGCCGTGCTGCTCGCCCTCGGATCGACGGCGAGCCTCTCGAACCAGGGGCGCATCGCCGCGAGCCATGGCGACGACCGGCGCGCGGTCGACTCGCCGGCGTTCGGCATCGGCCCCGCCGCCCTCCGCCAGCAGCGGCCCGGCCTGCATCCCGTGGTCGGGCGCGGCGGCAAGGGCGGCTGGCGGGTCCCAGCCGCCGGCGCCGT
Source organism: Actinomycetota bacterium (assembly GCA_035535495.1). Lineage (GTDB taxonomy): Bacteria > Actinomycetota > CALGFH01 > CALGFH01 > CALGFH01 > DASUZB01. The sequence goes on from DATLQA010000265.1 coordinate 7,758, forward strand.
CGCCGCACTGCTCGCCGCCGTGCCGCGGCGCCGCCGGTGCCGGGACCGCCAGGTCACGCGCGGCCGAGGGTTGCTCCCGCTTCCTGGGCAGGGATCCCGGGCTCCACCCGCCGTCCAGCCAGGCTAGTTCGGCTGTCCGCGCCCACCCACGGTGTGGCGCGGCCCCAGGCTGGAGGGAATCCTCTCGTGTCACGCCATCCCGGATGGCGCCATGCCGCCGTTCCCACTCCCCCGCGGCCGGCTCCCGCCGTGCCGGACCGCGGCCACGACGTGTTCGCACGGTGGGCGTCGCAGTACGAGGACGACGTCCTGTCCCAACTGCTGGCGGCGTTGCAGCACCGGGCGACCGCCCGCCTCCGCCTGGCCGGCGCCGACCAGTTCCTGGACGTCGGCTGCGCCACCGGCGCCGCCGTCCGCGACGCGGCCGCGACCGTCGCGCTCGCCGTCGGGGTCGACCGGTCGGCCGCGATGGTGCGGCGAGCCCGGACGCTCGCGGGGGCGCTGCAAGGCACGGCCTTCGTGGTGGCCGACGCCGGGCACCTGCCGTTTCCGGCGGGGAGCTTCACCGCGGTCCTGTCCACCTCGGCGCTGCGCCACTTCGGCGATCCCGCCTGGGCGGTGCGCGAGATGGCGCGGGTGCTCCGGCCCGGCGGCCGGATGGTGGTGGCGGACTTCCTGGCGTGCGGTGACAGCGACCGGCGCGGGTGGGACAGCCGGCGGCGCCGCCGGCGAGCATCACGCTGGGACGGCCCGCCGCGGGCCGTCGCCCAGGCTCCCGTGGTGGTCACCGAGGTGGCCCGCTGCCCGACCGCATTCGGCTGGTACTCGACCGTCTCGGCGTTCAAGCCCGAAGCGCGAGTCGGCCCGTAGCCACACGCCCGCTGGACCGAGGAGCCACCGAGCGATTCTGAAGAGTGGGCGGCGGCGCTCCCCTATCCTCTTCAGGGCATGGCAACGCCGCTCGAGACCAGACCGTCCACCGCGCAGCGCAGCGCCGCGCGGCGTGCCGGCGTGCCCGAGATCCGGTACCCGCGGTCGCTGCCGATCACCGAGAAGAAGGACGAGATCCTCACCGCCGTCCGCGACCACCAGGTCGTGATCGTGGCCGGTGAGACCGGCTCGGGGAAGACCACCCAGCTGCCCAAGATCTGCCTGGAGCTGGGCCGGGGCGTCGACGGGCTGATCGGGCACACCCAGCCGCGCCGCCTGGCGGCCAGGACGGTGGCCGAGCGCATCGCCGAGGAGCTGGACACGCCGCTCGGCGGCGCGGTCGGCTACCAGGTGCGGTTCACCGACAGGGTCGGCGACGGCACGCTGGTCAAGGTGATGACCGACGGCATCCTGCTGGCGGAGATCCAGCGTGACCGGATGCTGCGCCGTTACGACACGCTGATCGTCGACGAGGCGCACGAGCGCAGCCTGAACATCGACTTCATCCTCGGCTACGTCAAGCGGCTGCTGCCGCGGCGGCGCGACCTGAAGCTGATCATCACCTCCGCGACGATCGACCCGGAACGCTTCTCCCGCCACTTCGGTGGCGCGCCGGTGATCGAGGTCTCCGGCCGGACCTACCCGGTGGAGGTCCGCTACCGGCCGATCGTGGAGGACGCGGCCGACGCCGACCGCGACCAGACGCAGGCGATCTGCGACGCGGTCGACGAGCTGTGCGCCGAGGGGCCAGGCGACATCCTGGTGTTCCTCAGCGGCGAGCGGGAGATCCGCGACACCGCCGACGCGCTGCGGCGACAGCACCGGCAGCTCACCGAGGTCCTGCCGCTGTACGCGCGGCTGTCAGCCGCCGAGCAGCACCGGGTCTTCAAGCCGCACACCGGCCGCCGGATCGTGCTGGCCACCAACGTGGCGGAGACGTCGCTGACCGTGCCTGGCATCAGGTACGTGATCGACCCGGGGACGGCGCGCATCTCCCGCTACAGCCACCGCACCAAGGTGCAGCGCCTGCCCATCGAGCCGATCTCCCAGGCGTCCGCCGAGCAGCGCAAGGGCCGCTGCGGGCGGGTGTCGGCCGGGATCTGCATCCGCCTGTACTCCGACGACGACCTCCAATCGCGCCCGGAGTTCACCGACCCGGAGATCCTCCGCACCAACCTGGCCTCCGTGATCCTGCAGATGACCGCGCTGGGCCTCGGCGAGGAGGTCGCCTTCCCGTTCATCGACCCGCCAGACCGGCGCGACGTGAAGGCCGGCGTGCAGCTGCTCGAGGAGCTGGGCGCGCTCGGGCAGGCCAGGCGGGGCGCCCGCGGGCGGCTCACGCCGGTCGGCCGCAAGCTCGCCCAGCTGCCGCTCGACCCCCGGCTGGCCCGCATGGTGCTGGAGGCCGACCGCAACGACTGCGTGCGGGAGGTCATGGTGATCGCCGCCGCCCTGTCGATCCAGGACCCCCGCGAGCGCCCCACCGACAAGCAGGAGGCCGCCGACGCCAAGCACCGCCGCTTCGCCGATCCCGGCTCGGACTTCCTGGCCTACCTGAACCTGTGGCAGTACCTCAGGGAGCAGCAAAAGGAGCTGTCGTCGAGCCAGTTCCGCCGGTTGTGCCGCAGCGACTTCCTGAACTACCAGCGCATCCGCGAGTGGCAGGACATCTACGGCCAGCTGCGGCAGACGGTCAAGCCGCTGGGGATCCGGCTGAACAGCCAGCCGGGCTCCGAGCGGCGCGTCCACCTGTCGCTGCTCGCCGGCCTGCTGTCCCACATCGGCGTCAAGGACGTCGAGACGCGCGAGTACCAGGGGGCGCGGGGGACGCGGTTCGCGATCTTCCCAGGCTCGGCGCTGTTCAAGCAGTCGCCGCGGTGGGTGATGGCGGCCGAGCTGGTGGAGACCACCCGCCTCTGGGGGCGGATGGCGGCGCGGATCGAGCCGGAGTGGGTGGAGCCGCTCGCCCTGCACCTGGTCAAGCGGAGCTACGGCGAGCCGCACTGGGAGCGCGAGCGCGGCGCGGTGATGGCGTTCGAGCGGGTCACCCTGTACGGGGTGCCGATCGTGGCGCGGCGCAAGGTTGGCTACGGCCGCATCGACCCGGCCCTGTCGCGGGAGTTGTTCCTCCGCCGCGCCCTGGTGGAGGGCGACTGGCAGACCCACCACCGGTTCTTCCACGCCAACCGCGAGCTGCTGGCCGAGGTGGCCGAGCTGGAGGAGCGCGCCCGCCGCCGCGACATCCTCGTCGACGACCAGGTGCTGTTCGACTTCTACGACCAGCGGGTCGGCGCCGAGGTGGTCTCCGCCCGCCACTTCGACAGCTGGTGGAAGCGGGCCGGGCACGACCAGCCGGACCTGCTCACCCTCACGAAGTCGATGCTGGTCAACGAGGGCACCGGCGAGCTCAGCCCGTGGGACTACCCGGACACCTGGCGGCAGGACGGGCTCAGCCTGCGGCTGACCTACGAGTTCGAGCCGGGCACCGACGCCGACGGTGTCACCGTCCACATCCCGCTGCCGGTGCTCAACCAGGTCGACCCCGGCGGCTTCGACTGGCAGGTCCCCGGCTTCCGCGAGGAGCTGGTCACCGCCCTGATCAGGACGCTGCCCAAGGCGCTGCGCCGCAATTTCGTCCCGGTCCGCGACGCCGCCCGGACGGTGCTGGAGCGGGTGGCGCCGCCGCGGGCGCCGCTGCTGGACGCGCTCGGCGACGAGCTGGGCCGTCTGGGCGGCGTGGAGGTGCCGCGCGACGCCTGGCAGCCCGACCGGGTGCCCGACCACCTCAAGGTCACCTTCCGGGTGCACGACCAGCGGGACCGCACCCTCGCCCAGGGGAAGGACCTGGAGGCGCTGAAGCGGCTCCTCGCACCGAAGCTGCGCACCGCGCTCGCCGCCCAGGCCGGCTCGATCGAGCGGCAGGGGCTGCGCGGCTGGACCATCGGGACGCTGCCGCGGACCTTCGAACGGCGGCAGGGCGGCTACCTGGTGACCGCCTACCCGGCGCTGGTGGACGAGGGTGACAGCGTCGCCGTCCGGATGCTGGAGAGCGAGGCGGCGCAGGAGCGCGCCATGTGGGAGGGCACCCGCCGGCTCCTGCTACTGACCATCCCGTCCCCGATCAAGGCCCTCCAGGGGCGGCTGACCACCAAGGCCAAGCTCGCGCTCAGCCAGAACCCTCACGGGACCATGGCGGAGCTGCTCGACGACTGCGTCGTCTGCGCCGCCGACAAGCTGATCGCCGAGGCCGGCGGGCCAGCCTGGGACGAGGACGGGTTCAACCGGCTCCGTGACCTCGTCCGCGCGGAGCTCCACGACACCGCGGTCGGCATCTTCACCCAGGTCCAGCAGATCCTGATGGCCACGCACCAGGTCAGGCGGCTGCTGGCCGCCACCGACAGCCCGGCGCTGGAGCCCGCGGTGGCCGACGTCGCCGCGCAGCTGTCCGAGCTGGTCGGCCCGGGCTTCGTCACCGCCACCGGCTTCCAGCGGCTCGGTGACCTGCCGCGCTACCTGCGCGCGATGGAGTACCGGTTGGAGAAGCTCCCGGGCAACCAGCGGCGCGACCAGGACCGGATGCGCCGGGTCGAGGAGGTCCGGGACGCCTACGAGCAGCTGCGGGACGAGCTGCCGCCGGGCGGGGAGGCCGCGCGGGCGCTGGAGCGGATCCGCTGGATGATCGAGGAGCTGCGAGTCAGCCTGTTCGCCGAAGCGCTCGGGACCCCCCAGCCGGTCTCAGAGCGGCGGATCTACCGGGCGATGGACGAGCTGCCATGGTGAGCTCTTCGGGGTGACCGCCCCGTCCAGCCAGACGGCCGCGGAGGATCGCGATGCCCAGCGGACGCACCCCGGCGCAGCGCCTGGCCGGCGTTGCCGCCACCGCGCTCGTGCTGCTGTTCTGCCTCTTCCCGCTGTGGTGGATGGCGGTCGCCAGCCTGCAGCGGGAGCCGGAGATCTTCGCGCACCGGCTGCTGCCGCTCCACCCCATCCTCGACAACTACCGGCTGCTGCTCTCCGACACCTACCGCTTCCAGCTCGCGATCCGGAACAGCCTGGTCATCGCGACCGCGACCACGCTGATCACGGTCGTCATCGGAGCCGCGGTCGGCTATGCGCTCGCCCGCCTGCGGGTCAGGGGCAAACCCTTGATCCTGGCCGGGCTGCTCGCGCTCGCCATGTTCCCGGGCGTCTCGCTGCTGCCAGGGTTCTACCAGCTGTTCTCGGCGCTCGGCTGGCTCGACGCCTACCACGCGGTCGTCCTCCCGGACGTCAGCTTCGCGCTGCCGCTGGCCGCCTGGCTGCTGGCTCGCACGCTGGCCGACTTCCCCTGGGAGCTCGAGGACGCCGCGCGCGTCGACGGCGCCAGCCGCTGGGCGGCGTTCCGCCGCGTCGTGGTCCCCCTGGCCGCCCCTGGTCTGGCGGCGGCGGCGATGGTGGTGTTCGTGGCGACCTGGAACGAATACCTGTTCGCCTCCGCGATGACGCTCACCCCGGCATCCCAGCCGGTCACGGTCGCGATCACCTTCCTGCCGGGCTACGGCGGCTTCGGGATCGCCATGGCCGCCGGGGTCCTGGTCACCAGCCCGGTGGTCGTGGTGCTGCTGCTCCTGCAACGCCGCCTGGCAAGCGGCCTCGCGGGCGCCAGGGCCGAGCTCGCGCGGCGCCCGGCGCCATGGCGCCGGTCGCTCGCGCCCACGGAGCCCGGCTCCAGGGCGCGGCGGGACCGCCGGCCTCGGCCGCGGTGGCGGCCGCTGGCCGGCCTGGTGGCGGTGGTCGTGCTGGCGTCGGTGCTCCGTTCCTCGACGCCGGCGCCCGTGCCCGAGGCCCGCGCCGACGACGGCGCCCGGATCGTCGCGGTCGAGGAGGTCGGTCCCCGCATCCTGGACCTGACCGTCGCCTCCCCGGCGCTCGGGCGGGACGGGAAGGTGCGGCTGCTCCTGCCAGGCCGCTTCGCGGCCGAGCCGGGCCGCCGCTGGCCGGCGCTCTGGCTGCTGCACGGCTGCTGTGACAGCTACGTGAGCTGGTCCCGCTCGACCGACGTCGAGCGGCTCACCGCGACCGCCGGCCTCCTGGTGGTGATGCCGGAGGGCGGAGCGGTCGGGTTCTACTCCGACTGGTACAACCAGGGCCGTGGCGGCCCGCCCCGCTGGGAGACGTTCCACCTGGTCGAGCTCGACCAGCTCCTCGAGCGCAACTACCGGGCGGGTGGGCGGCGGGCCGTCGCCGGGTTGTCGATGGGCGGGCTCGGCGCGATCGCCTACGCGGCCCGGCATCCCGGCCTGTTCCAGGCCGCCGCCAGCTTCAGCGGCATCGTCGACACGCGAGGAGACGGCGGGGCGTTCGTGCTCGACCTGCTGCGCTCGAACGGCGCGGACCCGCCGGCGCTCTGGGGCGACCCGGTCGACCAGGCGGCCGTCTGGCGAGACCACGACCCGTACGAGCTGGCCTCCCGGCTGCGCGGCACCGCCGTGCTGGTCGCGTTCGGCGACGGCCGCCCCGGTCCGCTCGACCAGCCAGGCGCGGCCAGCACCACCGCGAGCTCGATCGAGGCACGCCTGCACGCCCAGAACCTCAGGTTCGTCGAGCGGCTGCGCGCGCTCGGCATCGCGGCTCGGGTCGATGCCTACGGCCCGGGGACCCACGACTGGCCCTACTGGCAGCGCGGCCTGCACCGGGCCCTGCCGGTGCTGCTGCGCGCGCTCGAGCCGCCACGGTGAGCCCGCGCCACCGACCCTCGGCAACCGCCCGCATAGCATCGCTACGCGCTTCGTAGCGCCTCTGTCGGGCAGAGGCACGTCCTGCCTGACGGCGTGCTCGATCGAGGAGGTGCACTGCGGTGCGAAGCTGGCATGCGAAGGCGTTCGGAGACCGCCGGCGGGTACGCCGCCGGCTCCTCGTCCTGATCCTGGCCGCGGTCGGCGGGTCGCTGGTGGTGGCGCCGTCGGCCGGCGCACGGCTGCTGTCGAACGGAGGCGGGCCGAGGGGGACGGTCTGGGTCACCAACCAGACGCTCAACACGGTGGCCGCCTACGACGCCCGGACCGGGAGGCTGCTGGGGACGGTCGCCGTCGGCGCCAAGCCGATCGGCGTCGTCGCCCCGCCGGGGACGGGCAAGGTCTACGTCTCCAACGAGAGCGACGACACCATCTCCGTGCTCGACAAGGCGACCGGCGCGACGTCCACCATCAAGGTCGGCGACGGACCCCATCACATGGTCCACAGCGCCAGCGGCAGGTCGGTCTGGTTCGGCGAGTTCAACGCCAACACGATCGGCGTGATCGACACCCGCAGCGGCGGCTACCGGCACCTGGTCGCGTCGGCGGATCCGGGCGCGAAGACGCACGCCGTCTGGATCGGCCGCAGCGGCCGCACCGTCTACGCGGTCAACTCCATCGCCGACACCTTCACCGCGCTCCGCACCGCCACCGGGACGCCGCGCTGGTTCGACCTCCCGGTCGGGGACCAGCCGAGCGAGGTGCTGGTGACGCCGAACGGCCGCACCGCCTACCTGAGCATCCGCGGCGAGGACAAGATCACGGTCTACGACCTCGCCGGCGGATCGCCGCGCAAGACCGGCGAGGTCACCGTCGGCGACCAGCCCGACACGCTCCAGCTCACCCCGAACCGCAAGACCCTGGTGGTGGCGGTCCGCGGCACCTTCACCACCGCCACCGGCGTGGCGGCACGCGTCGACCTGGTCGACACGCGGAACCTGCGGACGACGCCGGTCTGGATCGCCGGGGCGACCACCACCGGGCATCAGTGGCTGTCGCCGGACGGCAGGTGGACGTTCGTCGCCATCGAGAGCGCCGCCGGCGCGTCGCTGCCACCCGGCGTCGCGGTGATCGACAACCGCCGCGCCAAGGTCGTGGCCACCTGGGCCTACCCGGGCGGCGGCCGCCCGCACGGCGTGTACTTCGAGCCAGGGAAGCCCTGGCGCCCGCGGCGCTGAGGCCCACCGGGGGGGCCGGTGCGCCCGGGCGGGAGACCGGCCCGGGGCGCACCGTCGGACGGGAGGCTTGTGGCGGTTTGGACGGCCCCTTACCCTCTGCCTGCGTGAGTCGGCGAGGGTCACCAGGGGACGTCCATGGCGGAGCGGGGGCGGCTGCCACCAGCCGGGTGGGGGGACCTGCCTCGTCCTCCCACCTCGTTCGTCGGCCGCGCGGAGGAGCTCCGCGCGGTCGGTGCGATGCTCGCGGGCGGCCGGGTGGTCACCCTCCACGGCCCGGCCGGCGCCGGCAAGACGCGCCTGTCGCTCGAGGTCGCCGCCGTCCAGGCGGCACGCTTCCCCGACGGCGGGCATTTCGCCGACCTCGCCGGGCTGCACGAGCCCGAGCTGGTCGGCGGGGCGGTGGCGTCGGCCGCCGGGGTCCGCGAGCGCCCGGGGCAGGAGGCCCTGCCGGCGCTGACCCGGAGCCTCAGCTCGCGGCGCGCGCTGCTGATCCTCGACAACTGCGAGCACCTCCTCGCCGCCTGCGGCGAGGTCGCCGCCGCGCTGACGGCGGCATGCCCCGAGGTCGCCATTCTGGCCACCAGCCGGGAGCCGCTCGGCCTCCCGTCGGAGACGGTCTTCCCCGTCCCTCCGATGGGGATCCCGCCGGAGGATGCGGATTCCCAGGAGACCTTGCGGGCGTTCGACGCCACCCGGCTGTTCCTGGCGCGCGCCGAGCGGGCCGTGCCCGGACTGGCCATCTCGCCGTCCGACGCCCGTGCCGTGGCGCGGCTCTGCGCCAACCTCGACGGGCTGCCGCTCGCGATCGAGCTGGCCGCGAGCCGGCTGAAGGTGCTCGCGGTGGCGGAGATCGACGAGCGGCTCGCCGACCGCTTCCGCCTCCTCCGCCGCGTGCCCGCTGCCGGCGTGCCCGAGCGGCAGCGCACCCTGCGGGCCGCCATCGACTGGTCCTACGAGCTGCTCGACGAAGCGGAGCGCCGCCTCTTCCGGCGCCTCTCGGCGTTCGCCGGCGGGTTCGGCACGGACGCGGTCGAGGCGGTGTGCGCCGGCGACGGGCTCGACGAGGAGGAGATGCTCGACCTGATCGCCGGACTGGTCGACAAGTCGCTGGTGGTCCGCGGCGAGCAGGCGGGCAGGGCCCTGCACCGGCTGCTCGACTCGATCCGCGACTTCGCCCTGGATCGCTGCGCCCAGCACGACGACCTCGACCGGCTGCGGGCGCGTCACTTCGACCATTTCCTCGCGCTCGCCGTCCGCGCCGACCAGGAGCTCCTCGGGCCCGGCCAGGCGGAGTGGCTGGCGCGCCTGCGAGCCGCGGAGGACAACCTCCGCGCCGCCGTCCGCTGGGGCCTGTCCGCGGGCGATCCGACTTCGGCGCTGGACCTCGTCTGGCTGCTGCACCAGTACTGGTGGTGGGTGGGCAACTTCTCGGAGATCCGGAAGTGGTTCGAGGAGGCGATGGCGAGGGTGGCCGACGCGCCACCGTCGGTGAACCGGGCCCGCGCCCTCACGCGCTGGGCGGAGACGGTCGAGTACCTGGGCGAGTACGCGCTCGCGCGATCGCTGGACGAGCAGGCCCTGGCGGTCGGGCGCGCGATCGACGATCCGGTGCGGATCGGCTCGGCCCTGATGGGCCTCGGCTCGATCGCGATGACCAAGGGAGACCTGGCCCAGGCCCGCCTGCTCGCCGAGGACAGCCTGGCCGAGTACAGGAAGGCCGGCGACCGGGAGCGGGCGCGCTGGTCGGTGGATCTGCTCGCCCGGCTGGCGCTCGCCGAGGGCGACCTCGCGCAGGCGGCCAACCTGCTGGAGCAGAGCCTCGACGAGGCCCGCGACCTGGGCAACCACGCCGGGGTCGCCGAAGTGAGCGTGTACCGGGCGCGGGTCGCGCACGCCAGGGGCGACCTGGTCGGCGCCCGCTCGCTGTGCGAAGAGGGCATCGGCCTGGCACGGCGGCTGGGGGAACGCTCCATTGAGGGCGACGGGCTGGTGATGCTCACCGAGCTGGAGCTCGACCTCGGCCATATGGACCAGGCGCTGCAGGCGGCGCGCGCGGCGCTGCGGGTGCAGAGCGAGGCGGGCAAGCTGCCGGGCATGCTGGCCGCGCTGGAGATCTCGGCCGCGGCCGCGGCCGAGCGCGCGCCAACCGCCGCGCGCCTGTACGGCGCCGCCGCGGCGCTGCGGGAGCAGTTCGGGACGCCCGCGCTCCCGCCCGCGTCAGTCCGCCACCAGGCCCGGCGGGAGCGTGCGCGGGCAGCGCTCGGCGAGCAGCACTTCGCCGTCGAGTGGGGCCGGGGCCGCGCGCTCTCCTGGGACGAGGCGGTCGCGCTCGCCCTCGGTGGCGCCGAGACGGTGCCGCAAGCCACCGGCGAGGCGCCATTGGCGACGGCGCCCGCGATGGCGCTGGAGGGTGACGTCTGGACCCTGCGGTACGAGGGCCGGGTGGTGCGCCTGCACGACCGCAGGGGGCTGCACCTGGTCGCCAGGCTCCTGGCCGACCCCGGCCGTGAGTTCCACGCCCTCGACCTGGCGGCGCCGGCGCCCGGCCAGGTGGCCGTCTCGGACGCGGGCGCCGCCATCGACGCGACCGCGCGCGACGCCTACCGGCGCCGTGTCGAGGAGCTCAGGGAGGTCATCGACGAGGCCGAGGCCGGCGGCGAGGCGGAACGGGCGGCGCGAGCCCGCGAGGAACTGGGGTTCATCGAGCGGGAGCTCGCCGCCGCCTACGGGCTCGGCGGGACGGCGCGCCGGCTCGACGACCCGGCGGAGCGGGCGCGCAAGGCGGTGACCAACCGGATCAGGGACGCCATGGCCCGCATCGAAGCGGAGCACGCCGCGCTCGGCCGGCACCTCCGCGCCTCGATCCGGACCGGCACGTTCTGCTCCTACCAGCCCGAGCGGGCCGTCACCTGGGAGGTCCGGCCCGCCCGCTGACCCCCGGCGGCTACAGCAGGACGCCGGCGAGCAGGTCCACCTGCTTCGGGTCGGGGTTGCAGGGGAACATGAGCAGCTCGTCGCAGCCGGCTTCCTCGAACTTGGCGACCGCCTCCCGGATCGACCCCTCGTCGGTGAGCGCGCTGTCGGCGATCCGGTCGGCCCAGGGGCCGGTGAAGCCGTAGTAGTCGTGGAGGTAGCGGTCGGCGTGCTCGCGCGCGTCGGGTCCCAGCGCCCAGTAGGCGAGCCCCATGAGCCGGGGCTCGCCCTCGCGGCCACGCGCGGCCCAGGCCGCGCGTGCCTTCTCGGCGCCCTGCCGGAACATGTCCGGCCCGCCACCGCCGGCGATCCAGCCCTCGCCCCAGGTGGCGGCCCGCTCGAACGCCTTGTCGACGGTGCCGCCGATGACCACCGACACGCGGCCCTTCGGCGGGGTCGGCCCGATGGCGCCGGCGTAGCCGCGGGCCTCACCAGCCCAGATCTTGTGCATCTCGTCGAGCATCTCGTCGAACCGGCGCCCCCGGTCCTTGAAGGAGACGCCGGCGGCCTGGAAGTCGTCCTCGCGGCCGCCGACCGAGAGCCCGAGCACCAGCCGGCCGCCGGAGAGGTGGTCGATGCTGGCGGCCTGCTTGGCGAGCAGCGCCGCCGGTCCATGGAGGGGGGCGAGGGCGATGCTGGTGACGAGCCTGACCCGCTCGGTCACCCCCGCCACCGCCGCCAGGGCCACCAGCGGCTCGAGGTTGCCGTACACGGTGCGGTCGATCGTACCGAGCGAGCTGAAGCCGTGCCGGTCGGCGCTGCGCGCCCAGCCGAAGACCTGCTGGGCCTCGACGTTGGGGATGGTGGTTGGCAATCCGGTGCCGATCTCCATGTCCTGTCTCCGGTCTGGGGTCGGTCGGGGTGGCGCCCCTTCAGATGATCGCGTCCCTGTCTATCACCGGCAGCGGCCGTAGGGGGACGGGCGCCGAGTGGACGATCGAGGTGGTGGTGCGGCCGTGCGGGGTGAAGCGGTCGAGGATCGGCTCGAGCTCGTCGATCTCGCGCAGGTAGAGCTTCATGAAGTAGCAGTCCTCCCCGGTGATGCGGTAGCACTCGGTGACCTCGGGCACCTCCCGGGCGATGTCGGGGATCACCTGGATGTCGCGGCTCTGGGGACTGACCCGCACGATCGCGCAGATCGAGTAGCCCAGGGCACGCGGCGCAACCTCGGCGCGGTAGGACAGGACGCCGTCGTCCTCGAGCCGTCGCATGCGGTCGGCGATCGCGGGCGGGGAGAGCCCGACGCGGCGGCCAAGCTCGGCGATGCGGAGCCTGGCGTCGCCCTGGAGCTCCGCGACGATGCGCCGGTCGATGGCGTCGAGCGGTTCGAAGGTCCTCGGCGCGCGATTCCTTCGTTCTGAAGGTAGTTCCATGGTCAGCTCCGGTGCTTGCCCATTCATCGGGAGGACCCCGCCTTCGTATGCTGCTCCGGTGACGCACAGAACGCAATCCGCCACCCCCCCGAGCCGGACGGGCAGCCCAAGACCCCCCCTGCTCGACCGCCTGCCGCCACCGTCGTTCTTCGTCGTGAGCGCCGTGTTCCACTACCTGGGCCCGTCCTTCGCGGTGCTGCTGTTCGCCAAGGTCGACGTGCTCGGCGTCGCCTGGCTGCGCATCGCCACCGCCGCCGCGGTGTTCGCGCTCTGGCGACGCCCCTGGCGGCTGGCACTGGACCGCGGCGGGCGCCTGGTGCTGGTCGAGCTCGGCGCCGTGCTCGCCGCCATGAACTCGCTCTTCTACCTCGCCGTCGACCGGCTGCCGCTGGCCACCGTCGGCGCCGTCGAGTTCCTGGCGACCGTGCTGCTGGCGGCACTCGGGACCAGGACCTGGCGCAACGCCGCCGCCCTGGCGCTCACCACGCTCGGCGTCGCCACCATCACCGACGTCCGCCTGGCCGGGGAGCCGCTCGGGTTCCTGTTCGCCTTCGCCAACTGCGCGCTGTTCATGCTCTACGTGATCTGGGGCCACCGGATCGCCAACACCGGCGGCGACGGCCCGGAGCGCGGGCGGATGCGCGGGATCGACCAGCTGGGCGCGTCGATGCTCGTCGCCGCCGTGGTGGTGACCCCGGTCGGGCTGGGCGGAGCCCTCCGGACGCTCTCCGATCCGAAGCTCCTGCTGGCCGGCGCGGCCGTCGGGATCTGCTCGTCGGTGATCCCCTACGTCACCGACCAGCTGGCGATGGCGAGGCTGCCGCGGGCCAGCTTCGCCCTCATGCTGGCGCTGCTCCCCATGTTCGCCACCATCACCGGCGCGGTCGTCCTCCACCAGGTCCCGACCGTCCAGGACCTGCTGGGCATCGGCATGGTGATCGCCGGGGTGGCGCTGCATCAGGTGCCCGTACACGAGGAATACTCCGAAGCGCGCCGCCGCTAGGCGCGGAAGGACCGAGTGGGAGGAGATGGCGTGGACTACGTGCGACTGGGCTCGTCTGGCCTGCAGGTCTCGCGGATCGCCCTGGGGATGATGAGCTACGGGGACCCGGCCTCACGGGCGTGGCACCTGCGGGAGGACGACGCCGAGCCGATCGTGCGGCGGGCGGTCGAGGCCGGCGTGACCTTCTTCGACACCGCCGACATCTACTCGGACGGGGTGAGCGAGGAGATCACCGGCCGCCTGCTGGACAAGCTGTTCACCAGCCGCGACTCCTACGTGCTCGCCACCAAGATCTACTTCCCCATGGGGGACGGGCCGAACGACCGCGGGCTGTCCCGCAAGCACATCCTGGCCGGCATCGACGCCTCGCTGAGCCGGCTCGGGACCGACCACGTCGACCTCTACCAGATCCACCGCTGGGACTACGAGACCCCGATCGAGGAGACCATGGAGGCGCTCCACGACGTGGTGCGGGCCGGCAAGGCCCGCTACATCGGGGCGTCCAGCATGTTCGCGTGGCAGTTCGCCAAGGCACAGCACACCGCGCGGCTGGCCGGGTGGACCAGGTTCGCGTCGATGCAGAACCACTACAACCTGGTGTACCGGGAGGAGGAGCGGGAGATGATCCCGCTCTGCGCCGACCAGGGCGTCGGGGTGATCCCCTGGAGCCCCCTGGCGCGCGGGCTGCTCGCCGGTACCTGGGAGCGGGGCGGCGGGCGCCGCACGGTGCGGGCCGGCAGCGACCCGGTGGCCGAGGGGCTGTACGACGACGCCGACTTCGACGTGGTCGACGTGGTGCGCGCGGTCGCCGGCGAGCACGGCCTGCCACCGGCCCAGATCGCCCTGGCGTGGCTGCTCGCCAAGCCAGCGGTCACCGCGCCGATCGTCGGAGCCACCAAGCTGCCCCACCTGGACGACGCCATCGCGGCGGTGGACGTGGTCCTCAGCGACGAGGACGTCACCCGGCTGGAGGCGCCGTACCGGCCTCACCCGGTCCGCGGCCACGCCTGACAGGCTGGAGAGGTTCAAACCGAATTCCTGATCAGAGCGGATAGCCGAGGCTGACTCATTCGGGTCAGCAGGGATAGTCGCCCCTGACCTCCTCTGCGTAGAACGGCGGAGCCTGCGTCGGCGGGACTGCGCTTCAACCCCGATCCCCTCGATCCCTACGCTCCTGTCAACACGCAGAGCATCGAAGCAACCACGCTTCGTGACTCCCATCGAGGGAAGGGAACTGCATGCGCATGAACAGGAAGCGGGTCGCGGCGGTCGCCACCGGTCTGGCGCTCGTCATCGCCACCGGCGCCATCGCGTTCGCGTACTGGACCAACGGCGGCTCGGGCTCCGGTAGCGCCTCGACCGGCACCACCACCGCGATCACGGTCAACCAGACGTCGGCGGTGACGGGTCTCTACCCGGGCGGGCCCGCGGCTCCACTGTCGGGCGACTTCGACAACCCGAACGACGGCCCGATCTTCGTGCACCGGGTCTCGGCGGTCCTGTCCTCGGTCACCGGCGGCGCGCAGGACTCGAGCCTGCCGGCCTGCACCACCGCGGACTTCGCGCTGACCGGCAGCCCGGTCACCCTCGACACCGACGTCCCCTCCGGCAACGGCGTGGGCTCGTGGTCCGGGATGACGGTCCGCCTGCTGAACACCGCGGCCAACCAGGACAACTGCAAGAACGCCACGGTCCACATCACCTACACGAGCAACTGACCGGTCTGGCCGGTGGAGGGCCCACGCGCCCTCCACCGGCCGGCCGTCGTCCCGCGACAACCACGAGGTCAGGACTCATGCAGCCGATCACCGACACGCCGACGAGCAGAGCCACGACGCTGATCGTGGCTGCGCTGGTGGCGATGACGCTGGCGCTGGCTGGCGGGACCTACTTCGCGGCCCAGTCCAACAAGTTCGCCGTGCCGACGCCGGTGATTGGTGCCGCGCCGGAGAGTCTCACCAGGTCGACGTCGGCGACCTTCACCTTCACCGACGCGCTGGCTGGGGTCAGCTTCCAGTGCGCGCTCGACGGCGCCGGGTTCTCCGCCTGCACGAGCCTGACGAGCTACGCCGGGCTCAGCGCTGGCGACCACCGGTTCCAGGTGCGAGCCCGCACCAGCCGGGGGGAGGAGAGCGCCAGCGCCGTCCACGAGTGGACCATCGACACGACCCCCCCGCCGGCGCCGGCGCTGACCGCCAAGCCGGCGGCGCGCACCAACCAGACCAATGCCGAGCTCTCCTTCACCGACAGCGAACGCCGCGTCAGCTTCACCTGCCAGCTCGACGGTGGCGCCCTCGCCGCCTGCTCGAGCCCGAAGCGGTACGCCGGCCCCCTCGGTGAGGGCTCGCACAGCTTCACCGTCAGAGCGGTCGACCGCGCCGGCAATGTCAGCGCCGCGACCTCCTACACCTGGACGGTGGACACGACCCCGCCGCCCGCGCCGGTGCTCGACTCCGGCCCGACCGACCCGACCAGCGACACCACCGCCACCTTCGGGTTCACCGACCCGGAGGCCGGGGTCGCCTTCCGCTGCCGCCTCGACGACCGCCCGTTCTCCGGCTGCGCCAGCCCGAAGACCTACACCGACCTCCACCCGGGGACCCACACCGTCGGAATCCAGGCGGTCGACGCCGCCGGCAACGTGAGCCAGACCCGTTCCTGGTCATGGACCGTGCAGGAGCGGGTGGGTGACGTCACGCTCGACGGCAACCTCTCGCCGCTCCTCCACCCGGGCGCGACCGCCGCGCTGGACGTGCGCATCACCAACCCGCACCACTTCGACATCGACGTGGCGCAGCTCACCGTGACGGTGCGGCAGCGCACCACCAGGAACGGGCAGCCGAACCCGGCCTGCGACGGCAGCGTGAACCTGACGGTCGCCCGGCAGTACGGCGGCCCGTCGCGGCTTCGGGTGCCGAGGGACCGCAGCCTGTCCCTGTCCGAGGCCGGCGTGCCCCAGTCGCAGTGGCCGCAGCTGCGCATGCCCGACCTGCCGGTCAACCAGGACGCCTGCAAGGACACCACGTTCATGTTCGACTACGCCGCCACGGCAACCAAGGCGAACCGATGACCCGACGCTACCTCGTCCTGCTGGGCATCGCCGCCGCCCTGGCCGCCGCGACGGCCGCCTGGGCGTACTGGAGCGCCGCCGGAGCCGGCGCCGCCGGCGCCAGCGCCGGCACGCTCAACGCGCCGGCGACCGTGACCGCCAGCGCCACCACCGGTTCCGGCAACGTGCACGTCACCTGGAGCGGCGCCACCCTCTCGACCGGGCAGACCCCGACCGGCTACTACGCGACGCGGGTCCGCACCAGCGACAGCGTGACCGCCGCCGCCTGTGGCACCTCGCCGTCCGCGCTGACCTCGGCGACCAGTTGCGACGACCTGGCCGTCCCGGCCGGCACCTACCAGTACGTGATCACCGCCGTGTACCAGACCTGGACGGCGGCCAGCGGCACGAGCAACACGGTCACGGTGGTGACCGACACCGCCGCGCCGGCGGTCACGCTGACGTTCCCGCAGGACGCCGCGGCGTACAACGCCAGCGGCTGGAGCGGCGGCTGCGTGCCGGTGGGGTTCTGCGGCTCGGCCAGCGACCCGAGCGGCGTCACCTCGGTGGCCCTGTCCGTCAGGCAGGCCTCGACCGGCCTGTGGTGGGGCGGCTCCGCCTTCAACCAGGCCAGCGAGACGTTCGTGGCGGCCACCGGCACGACCACCTGGTCGCTGGCGTTCGCCCGCCCGGCCGACGGCTCCTACACCGTGCACGTGCGGGCCACCGACACCTTGGCCAACACCACGCCGGCCGGCTCCTACACGGCCGCGACCTTCACCACCGACACGGTCACGCCGGCGCTGCAGTCGCTGCAGCTGTTCGACAGCAACGCCAACGGCAAGGTCGACCAGGTCAAGGCGACCTTCTCCGAGACGCTGGCGGCGTCGACCGCGACCGGCCCGTGGACGCTGAGCAACGTGCCCTCA
>DATLQA010000266.1:0-50571 GCA_035535495.1 Actinomycetota bacterium
GGACGCGGATCGCCTCGTCGACGCGCTCACACGGATCTTTCGGCCAGGTGGCGATTATGTCCCTGAGGAGGAAGGGCCGCCGGAATTCGGACGCGAACGTGTCACTGCCGGGGTCCTTCGCATCACGTTGCCGGACGGCCTGCCACCGGTACCAGAGGTTCTCGACCGACTCGACGAGACCGGGCTGCGCGGCGTGGGCAGGATCGACCCCGTGATCTACGTGTGCCCGCACGCCTGCCCGGCGACGGAGCCGGTCGAGGTTCCGCCAGGTACCGTGGATCCCTTCCCGCCCCCCGGCTTGGACGCACGCTGTCCAGGCCACTGCGTCCCCCGGTCGGGATGCGACGGTGACGGCGTCTTCGTCAGCGTCGTGGACACCGGCCTGCTACGAGACGTCGCCACAAGCCACCCTTGGCTCGTCGGGGTGCAAGGCGTGGAAGAGAACGCGAATGGCGGCGGCGGTAACATCCGCGCGTACGCCGGTCACGGGACGTTCGTCGCCGGATGCCTGCGCTGCGCCGCCCCGAGGACAGCGGTCTTCGTCGAGAGAGCGCTCGAGATCGCGGCCAGCGGCGCCGCCTTCGAGTCGAACCTCGCGCCGAGCCTGGAGCACGCCCTGGACCGGAGCCCGGACATCCTCGTGTTCACCTTCACCACCTCGAACCGCCAGGACCAGTCCCTGCTCACCTTCGATGACATCTACGAACGGCGGATCCGCCACATGAAGGGTCTCGTCGTGCTTGCGCCCGCCGGCAACGACGGGCAGCGGCGCCCGATGTTCCCGGCCGCCTACCGCTGGGTGGTCTCCGTGGGCGCCCTTTCGGCAAGCTGGCGAGATCGGGCGCACTTCAGCAACTTCGGTGGCTGGGTCGACGTCTTCGCGCCGGGCGAGAACCTCGTCAATGCCTTCCCGGAGGGAAACTTCGTGAGCAACGAGCCTCCGGTCGGGGAGCAGCGGGAGTTCCACGGGATGGCCCAGTGGAGCGGGACGTCGTTCTCCGCCCCCATCGTCGCCGGGTTGATCGCAGCCCGGATGTCCGCGACCGGGGAGAACGGGCAGCAGGCGGCGGACTCGTTGCTGCGACTTGCCCGTAGCCAGGCGATCCCCGGAGTCGGCGCTGCGCTCTACCCCGGACAGGCCTGCTGTGAGGCCGGCCACCACGAGGGGGGCCCTGGACAGGCGAGGCCTCCTTGCGGCTGCGGCGGGCACACTCCCATGCACGGCTGACCAGCTGTGCGAGGGCAAGTCAGATCGGCATCCACTCGGTCACCACCGGCCGCTGCGGCGCGGACGCCAGGATGCAGCGCAGCCGGACCGGACCGGCCGGGACGCCGTCGACCACGAACCGTCCCAGTTCGTCGGCGGTGGTGCGGACCGTGGTCTCGGCGTGCTGCACCTCCACCTCGGCGACCTGCGGGGGGACGAGCTGGCAGACAAGCCGCCGGTGGCCGTCAACGGTGGCCACCTCCGCCTCGATGGTCAGTCCATCCGCTTCGAAGGTCAGCAGTCGCGCCGGCGCCGGACCGCGGATCATCGCGAGGCCCCCGCGGTCGTCGGCGGAGTCGTAGGTCAGCTGGGCCAGCTCGGCCTCGACGGTGCGCCAGGTGAAGCTCGCCTTGGCGGCCCGCACGGCCTCGGCCGGCAGAGGTTTACGGGCGCCGAGCACCGAGCCCAGCTCGCGCAGGAGGGTCTCGTCGCTGACGTCGCGCTGCGGGTCCGAATCGGTGGTCACGTGGCCAGTCTCCTGTCGTCGCTGGAGACTGGAGCACCCGACCGCGCCGCTGATACATCTTGATTGGTGAGCAGCTCGCGGAGCTTGTCCAGGCAGCGGCCACGGGTCGGCCCGATGCTGCCGATCTTCATGCCGAGGGCCACCGCCACGTCGGCGTAGCTCGGCGGGGGGGAGGCGAGCAGCATCGCCAGGAGGGTCCGGCACTGGTCCGGCAGCTCGCCGAACGCCTTCCAGAGCAGCTCCGAGCGCTCAGACCGCAGGACGGCCATCTCGGGCGAGGCCACCGACGGCTGCGCCGCGTCCAGGTCGGCTGGGTCGGTGGCGATCTCTCGCCTGCCCGACAGCAGCGACCGCAGCGCCTCGTGCCTGGCGGTGGTCGCCAGCCACGCACCGACCCGTTCGGGGTTGTTGATGCGGTCGAGGTGTTCCACCAACCGGAGCCAGGTGACCTGGAAGACGTCGAACGCCTCGGTACTGGCAAGCCGGTAGGTGCGGATCACCGCCCAGACCAGCCCGCTGTACTGCTGGACCAGCCTGTCCCAGGCACGAGCGTCGCCTCCGGCGGCGGCGCGGACCAGGGCACTGGTCTCGCTCGCGTCCACGGCCAGCCCCCCTCCAAAGCCGGCACCGTCACAGCCAGCCGCTGACGGGATCTGTGGTCACAAACGTATCACGCGCGACGGTCGTGGCTCTCCACCTTATCCACGCATAGCGGAGGAGATCGGCCGATGCCCGCGTATCCACTATCGCCTGAGGACCCTACTCAGGTGATCCGGACGACCGCTCACCAGGCCTGACCAGGTCGGCGCGGACAGCCTCGCCTAGCAGTACACCTAGCCGGCGTGCTGGTGGTCGCCGCGGTCGTGGAGCAGGTCGCGCATGGTGGGGCGGAGGTCGTCGAGCCCTGCGGGCGGGACGCTCGCGTCGGCGCCCGCCACCTCGCCCACCCCGACCACCAGCAGGTTCGGGCTGAACGAACGGAGCCGCCGCAGCAGCGCGTCCCAGCCGTCGCCGGCCAGGTCCGCCTCGACCACCAGGAAGCGCGCGCGCCGCTCGATCGCCTCGCTGTAGGCGCCGGCGGCATCGGCCGCTTCGCCGACCACCTCCCACTCCGCGGTCACGGCGGCGCGGCGCAGGGCCAGGCGCCGCTCGCGCTCGGCGGCGGCGACCACCACCCGGACGGCGGTGCACATGCCAACCTCCCTCTCAACCGGCCCAGCGCCGGCCCAACCGGCTGGGAGGCACTATCCTACGCAGGATCCGCCCGGGTCCCGGAGCCGTCGCCCGGGTGGATGCCCGGCGAGCCCTTCATCGCCGGCAGGAGGTGACCGCGACGAGCGCCCGTGCACGGCCGCGCCTGGCTGCCCCGCTCGCGCTCGGCCTGGCTCTCGCCGCGCCCCTGGCCGCCTGCGGCGAGACCGGGGGCCGCGCCGACCCGGCCGCGACCTCCACCGCCCCGGCCACCACGGCACCGGCCACCACCGCCACCACCAGCGGCGGGTCCGGCCGCGTGCTGGTCTTCTCCAAGACCACCGGCTTCCGCCACCAGTCCATCCCCGATGGCATCGGCGCGCTCCGCGACATCGGTGCCCAGCTCAGCCTGGAGGTCGACGCCACCGAGGACGCCAGCCGGATCGCCGACGCCAGCCTCGCCCGCTACCAGGCCGTCGTCTTCCTCTCGACCACCGGCGACCTGCTCGACGACGACCAGAAGGCCGCCCTCCAGCGCTACGTCAGGGCCGGTCACGGCTGGCTCGGCATCCACGCCGCCGCCGACGCCGAGTACCGCTGGGCGTGGTACGCCGGGCTGGTCGGCGCGCAGTTCCGCCGCCACCCCGCGGTGCAGCAGGCCACCGTGGTGGTCGACCCGATCGGGCGCACCCTGGTCGGCCCGGTGCCGCAGCGCTGGCAGCGCACCGACGAGTGGTACGACTTCCGCACCAACCCCCGCGGCAAGGTCCGCGTCCTCGCCACCGTCGACGAGACCACCTACACCGGCGGCGGCATGGGCGCCGACCACCCGATCGCCTGGTGCCACGATTACGAGGGCGGGCGGAGCTGGTACACGGGCATGGGCCACACCAACGAGAGCTTCAAGGAGCCGCTGTTCCTGGCCCACCTCTCCGCCGGTGTCCGCTACGTCACCGGCCAGAGCGGCGCCGGCTGCGCGGCTTCCGGCTGAGCGGGCCGCGGCCATGCTCGACGCCGACGACGTGCTGCTGATCCTCGACCGGCTCGACCGGGCCGGGCTGGTGGTGTGGCTGGACGGGGGCTGGGGGGTCGACGCGCTGCTCGGCCGCCACAGCCGGCCGCACGTCGACCTGGACCTGGTGATCGCCCGTGACGACCTGGCGGCGGCGCGAGCGGCGCTCAACGGGCTTGGGTTCCGCCACGATCTGACCGCCGTGCCCGGACTGCCGGCCCGGCTGGTGCTGGCCGACGCCGACGGCAGGCCGCTCGACCTGCATCCGGTGGTGTTCGACCGGCACGGCAACGGCTGGCAGGAGCTGGATGCGGGCGGCTGGGGCGTCTACCCGGCGGAGGGGCTGACCGGCGTCGGCACGGTCGGCGGCCGGCAGGTGCGGTGTCTCACCGCCGAGCTGCAGGTCCGCCACCATCTCGGCTACCCGCTCGGCGCCAGCGACCGGCACGACCTGGCGCTGCTCGCCGAGCGGTTCGGCGTGGCCGTGCCGCCGGTCGGCCTTGCCGACGGGCCGGCAGGCGGTTAGCATCCGGGCCGAAGCACCCTTTAAGGATTGGCCCCGTGAGGCCTGGAAGGGAGCGAGGTCGATGCTGCCGTGCACTGCCCCCACCCCGAGCGGGTCGGGGGCGTTTTGATGTCCGGGGGGATCGCGACCGCGATCATGGACGCGGCCGACATGGGCCGGGCGGTGACCCGCATCGCCCACGAGGTGGCCGAGCGCAACCAGGGCGTCGACGGCGTGGTCCTGGTCGGCATCCACACCCGCGGGGTGCCCCTGGCTGGCCGGCTGGCCGCGCGGCTGGCCGAGATCGAGGGGCGGCCGGTGGGGCTCGGCGCGCTCGACGTGAGCATGTACCGCGACGACATCGGCCTCCGCCCGCCCGCCGCCGGGCACCTCACCCACCTGCCGTTCGACCTCACCGGCAAGGTGGTCGTGCTGGTCGACGACGTGCTCTACACCGGGCGGACCATCAGGGCCGCGCTCGACGCCCTGGTCGACTTCGGCCGGCCGCGCGCCATCCAGCTCGCGGTGCTGGTCGACCGCGGCCACCGCGAGCTGCCGCTCCGCGCCGACTACGTGGGTAAGAACGTCCCCACCGCGCCCGACGAGGCGGTGCGGGTACGCCTGGCCGAGGTCGACGGCGAGGACGGGGTGGTGCTGGCAGGGGGTCCGAGGACGAGCGCCCTCAGGGCGGACGGGGGGAGGCGGGCGTGAAGAAGCATCTGCTGTCGGCGGCCGACCTGACGGCCGGGGACATCACCCGCGTGCTGGACACCGCGGCCCACCTGGCGTCGGTCACCGACCGGGCGATCAAGAAGGTGCCGACCCTGCGCGGGCGCACCGTCTGCAACCTGTTCTTCGAGGACTCGACGCGGACGCGGATCTCGTTCGAGCTGGCCGCCAAGCGGCTCTCGGCCGACGTGATCAACTTCTCCGCCAAGGGGTCGAGCGTGTCCAAGGGGGAGAGCCTCAAGGACACCGCCATCACCCTCGAGGCGATGGGCGTGGACGCGATCGTCATCAGGCACGGCGCCTCCGGCGCGCCGTGGCGGCTGGCCGAGTGGGTCGACGCGGTGGTGGTGAACGCTGGTGACGGTACCCACGAGCACCCGACCCAGGCCCTCCTCGACCTCTACACCATGCGCCAGCACTTCCCGAGCTTCGACGGGCTGCGGGTGGCGATCGTCGGCGACGTGCTGCACTCGCGGGTGGCCCGTTCCAACGTGCTCGCCCTGACCACCATGGGCGCCGAGGTGACGCTGGTGGCGCCGCCGACGCTGCTGCCGGCACGGGTGGGCGCCTGGCCGGTGGCGGTCTCCTACGACCTGGACGCGGTCCTGCCCAAGCAGGACGTGGTGATGATGCTGCGGGTGCAGCTCGAGCGGCAGCAGGCCGGCTTCTTCCCCAGCCTGCGCGAGTACGCCCGCCTCTACGGGCTGGACGCGGGCCGGCTGGCCGCCATGGCCCCGCACGCGATCGTGATGCACCCTGGGCCGATGAACCGCGGCGTGGAGATCGCCGCCGAGGTGGCCGACTCGCTGGAACGCTCGGTGATCGCCAGCCAGGTCTCCAACGGCATCAGCGTGCGCATGGGCCTGCTCTACCTGCTGCTCGGCGGCCCACCGGTGGCAGGGGCACCGGCCGCCACCGGACCCGAGGAGCGGAGCATTAGCCCCCCGGTGGACGGGGGGTCCGGGGGGCTCAAGGAGCGGAGCGGTAGCCCCCCGGTGCACACCTTGGAGGTGGGGCGCGGTGCCTGAGACGCTGCTGCTGGCGGGCGGGCGCCTGATCGACCCGGCCGCCGGGGTCGACCGGACCGCCGACGTGCTGGTGACCGGCGGCAAGGTGGCCGGGGTCGGCCAGGGCCTCGACCGCGGCGGTGCCGAGGTGGTGGACTGCGACGGGCTGGTCGTCTGCCCCGGGTTCGTCGACCTGCACGTGCACCTGCTGGAGCCGGGCCGGGAGGACGCGGAGACGATCGAGAGCGGCTCGCGCGCGGCCGCGCTCGGCGGCTTCACCGCCGTCTGCCCGATGCCCAACACCGACCCGGTGGCCGACAACGCCGGCGTGGTCGAGATGGTCGCCGCCAGGGGCCGCGAGGTCGGCTTGGTCGACGTCTTCCCGGTCGGCGCCGTCACCCTCGGCCAGCGCGGGGTCGAGCTGGCCGAGCTGGGCGCGATGGCGCGGTCGGCGGCCGCGGTCGACTGCTTCTCCGACGACGGCCACCCGATCCGCGAGGCACGCCTGCTCCGCCTGGCGTTGGAGTACGCGCGCGCCTTCGACGCGGTGATCGCCGACCACGCCGAGGACGCCTCCCTGACCGACGGCGCCCAGATGCACGAGGGCGAGGTCTCCGCCATCCTCGGCCTGCGCGGCTGGCCCGCCGCGGCCGAGGAGATGGTGGTCGCCAGGGACCTGCTCCTGGCCGAGCTGACCGGCGGGCGGCTGCACCTCTGCCACCTGTCCAGCGGCGGCTCGGTGGAGCTGGTGCGGGCGGCACGGGCACGCGGCGTGCGGGTCACCGCCGAGGCGGCGCCCCACCACTTCACCCTGACCGACGAGGCCGCCCGCAGCTACGACCCGGTGTACAAGGTGAACCCCCCGCTGCGCGAGAAGGCCGACGTCGAAGCGGTCCGCCAGGGCCTGGCCGACGGCACCATCGACGCGGTCGCCACCGACCACGCGCCCCACGCCCGCGAGGACAAGGAGGTCGAGTGGGCGGCGGCCCCGCCAGGCATGCTCGGCCTCGAGACCGCGCTCGGGATGGTGATCACCGAGCTGGTCGAGCCCGGCTGGCTCAGCCTGGCGCAGGCGGTGGAGCGGCTCAGCGCCGGCCCGGCGCGCTGCCGGCGCGTGCCAGGCCACGGCGGGCCGGTCGAGCCGGGCGCGCCGGCCAACCTGACCGTGTTCGACCCGCGGGCGCGCTGGACGGTCGACCGGGCCGCGCTCGCCAGCCGCGCCCGCAACACCCCCTACCACGGCCGCCATCTCAGCGGCCGGGTGGTCCACGTGCTGCTGCGCGGCGCGTTCACCGTGCGCGAGGGGCTGTCGGCCCGGTGAGCTGGGTGGAAGGCGGGCTGGCGGTGGCGCTGACCGCCACGCTGGCGGCATGGCTGGTGCTCGGCGCGGTGCGCCGCACCGTGCGCCGGCACGAGCAGGGCGTGCCGGCCCTGCCACCCTGCCCGCCGGCGGGCCAGCCGCGACTCGCCGTGGCCGGCGCCCGCTACCTCGGCACCACCCTCGCGCCCTCGACCCTGCGCCGCTACGCCGGTCACGGGCTGCTCGGCAGGGGGGTCGTCGGGCTCGCCCTCGACCGGGCCGGGCTGCGGGTCGAGCGGGGCGGGCGGGCGGCCTGGTGCATCCCGGCCGCGGCGCTGCGCGGCGCCGAGGTCGCCTCCCACCACGCCGGCAAGTCCGTGGGCGCGCCGAGAGTGCTGGTGGTCGACTGGATCCTCGGGGAGACCGGGCTCCGCTCCGGCTTCGTGCTCGACTACCCGGCCGTGTCCGCCTGGGCCGCGGCACTGAGCGAGCTGGTGCCACGGTGACCCGGGCGGCCCTGCTGGTCCTGGAGGACGGCAGCGCCTTCCGCGGCGAGGCGTTCGCGGGCGGCGGCACGGTCGCCGGTGAGGTGGTGTTCAACACCGCCATGTCCGGCTACCAGGAGGTGCTCACCGACCCGTCCTACCGCGGGCAGCTCGTCTGCATGGCCGCGCCGCAGGTCGGCAACTACGGCACCACCGGCGCCGACGCCGAGTCCGAGCGGGTGCAGGTGGCGGCGTTCCTGGTCAGGCAGGCGGCCAGGCGGCCGTCGAGCTGGCGGGCCGAGCGCAGCCTCGCCGCCGAGCTGGAGGCCGCGGGCGTGCCCGGCGTCGAGGGCATCGACACCCGCCGGCTGGTGCGGCACCTGCGCAGCGCGGGGGCGATGCGCGGGGCGCTGTCCACCGAGACCGCCGACCCCGACGCGCTGCGCCGCGTCGCCATTGACGCGCCCGACCCCAACGGCCTGGCCATGGTCGACCAGGTCACCAGGTCAGAGCCGCTCGAGCTGCCACCGCCAGGACCGGAGCGTCACCGGGTGGTGCTGTACGACTTCGGGGCCAAGGCCAACATCGCCAGGCGCCTCGGCGCCTTCGGCGCCAGGGTGCTGCTGGTGCCGGCCGGCACGCCGGCCAGCGAGGCGCTGGCCTGGGAACCGGACGGGGTGATGCTCTCCAACGGCCCCGGCGACCCGGCCACCGTCGGCGACGGCGTGCGGGCCGCCTCCGACCTGCTCGGCCAGGTGCCGCTGTTCGGCATCTGCCTCGGCCACCAGCTGCTCGGCCAGGCGGTGGGCGGCCGCACCGTGCGCCTGCCCTTCGGCCACCGCGGCATCAACCAGCCGGTGGTCGAGCTGGACACCGGCCGGGTCGCGGTCACCAGCCACAACCACGGCTTCGCGGTGGACGGCGACAGCCTGCCAGCCCGCGTCCGGGTCACCCACCGCAACGCCAACGACGGCGTCGTGGAAGGGCTGGAGTGCCTCGACGCGCCGGCCTTCTCGGTGCAGTTCCACCCCGAGGCCGCGCCCGGCCCGCACGACGCCTGGCCGCTGTTCGACCGTTTCGCCACACTGATGCGGGCCCGCGAGCGGACGCCTTGAGCAAGGGAGGAACCACCATGGCAGCCAGCGAGCGCACCTTCCGCGCCCTCGGCGGGGTCGACCGGGGCAGCCCGCCGCCGGACGGCGACGCCGCCGACGCGCTCCGCGCCGAGTTCGACCGCGCCCTGACCCTGGCCGAGAGCCTCAGGGGCGAGGGCGGCGTCTCGCCCACCGGCCGGCGCTCGACCGCCGCGGACGAGGCCAAGCTCCGCACCCTGGCGGCCAGCGTGGAGGGCGCCAGCCGCTTCGCCATCCGGCTCGGCCTGCTCACCCCCGCCGAGGTCCGCGCGCTGTGGGCGGAGGCGATGGGCCGGGGGCTGTTCGACGGCTGGGAGGCGGGGCAGTCGGCCTACGGCCACCCGGCCGCCACCGCGGGGCAGCCGGCCGGCGACCAGCCGCCCCCGGTGGCGGGCGGCGCCGACCAGGCCGGCCAGACGCGCGAGGTCAAGGAGCCGAGGCTCGGGGCGGCCGGCTAGTGCCGCTCCGCGGCGACCTCCGCTCGGTCCTGGTCATCGGGTCCGGGCCGATCGTGATCGGCCAGGCGGCCGAGTTCGACTACTCGGGCACCCAGGCCTGCCGCGCGCTCCGCCGCCTCGGGCTCCGGGTGGTCCTGGTCAACTCCAACCCGGCCACCATCATGACCGACGCCGAGGTCGCCGACGCCACCTACCTGGAGCCCCTCACCGCCGAGCGGGTCGCCGCCGTGGTCGCCGCGGAGCGGCCCGACGCCCTGCTCCCGACGCTCGGCGGCCAGACCGCCCTCAACCTCGCGGTCGAGCTGGCCAGGACCGGCGTGCTGGCGCGGGCAGGCACCAGGCTGATCGGCGCCACCGTCGAGGCGGTCGAGCGGGCCGAGTCGCGGCGGGCGTTCGCCGAGACCTGCAAGGCGGCCGGGCTGGCCATGCCCCGCGGCATCGAGGTCGGCTCCGCCGCCGAGGGGCGCGCCGCAGCCGCCGAGCTGGGCCTCCCGGTGGTGCTCCGCCCCTCGTACACGCTCGGCGGGTGGGGCGGCGGCGTGGCCCGCACCGGAGCCGAGCTGGAAGAGCTGCTCGACCAGAGCCTGGCCGCCAGCCCGGTGCGCCGGGTCCTGCTGGAGGAGTCGGTGCTCGGCTGGAAGGAGTTCGAGCTGGAGGTGATGCGCGACCGCGCCGACAACGCCGTGGTGGTGTGCTCGATCGAGAACCTCGACCCGATGGGCGTGCACACCGGCGACTCGGTCACGGTCGCGCCGCAGATGACCCTGTCCGACGCCGAGTACCAGGCGATGCGGGACGACGCCGTGACCGTGCTCCGGGCGGTCGGGGTCGAGACCGGCGGCGCCAACGTGCAGTTCGCGGTCGACCCGGCCTCCGGCCGCCGCGTGGTGATCGAGATGAACCCGCGGGTGTCGCGCTCCTCGGCGCTGGCCTCCAAGGCGACCGGGTTCCCGATCGCCAAGGTGGCCGCCCTGCTGGCGGTCGGCTTCACCCTGGACGAGATCCGCAACGAGGTCACCGGCCGGACCGCGGCCGCGTTCGAGCCGACGGTCGACTACGTGGTGGCCAAGGTGCCGCGGTTCAACTTCGAGAAGTTCCCCGGCGCCGACCCGGTGCTCACCACCCGCATGAAGTCGGTCGGCGAGGTGATGGCGATCGGCCGCACCTTCCCCGAGGCCCTGCAGAAGGCCTGGCGCTCGCTGGAAGCCGGCCGCGACGGGCTCGGTGTGGACAACCCGTCGGCCATGTCCATGCAGGACCTGCTCGACGCGGTCGCCGTGCCGGGGGAGGGGCGGCTCGACGCGGTCGAGGGTGCGCTGCGCCACGGCTGCACGGTCGACCAGGTCGCGCGGGCCTCCGCGATCGATCCCTGGTTCGTCGACGGGGTCGCCCGCATCGTCGAGGTCCGCGCCGAGGTGGAGGCGGCCGGCACCATCGACGCGCTCGACCGCGACCTGGTCTGGCGCGCCAAGCGGCACGGCTTCTCGGACCGGCAGCTGGCCACGCTGGTCGGCGCGACCGAGGGCGAGGTCCGCACCCGGCGCCGGGCGCTCGGCGTCGAACCGGTGTACCGCTCGGTCGACACCTGCGCCGGCGAGTTCGAGGCGTCGACGCCGTACTTCTACTCCACCTACGAGGAGGAGACCGAGGTCCCGGAGAGCGGCCGCCCGAGGGTGGTGGTGCTCGGCTCCGGCCCGAACCGCATCGGCCAGGGCGTCGAGTTCGACACCGCCTGCGTGCACGCGGTG
This sequence comes from Actinomycetota bacterium, assembly GCA_035535495.1. Lineage (GTDB taxonomy): Bacteria > Actinomycetota > CALGFH01 > CALGFH01 > CALGFH01 > DASUZB01. The sequence goes on from DATLQA010000266.1 coordinate 11,302, forward strand.
CAGGCGCTGCGAGCCGCCGGCTACGAGACGGTGATGGTGAACTGCAACCCCGAGACCGTCTCGACCGACTACGACGTCGCCGACCGCCTCTACGTCGAGCCGCTCACCTGCGAGGACGTGCTCGAGGTCTGCCGGGCCGAGGCCCGCGCCGGCACCCTCGTCGGGGTGATCGCCACCATGGGCGGGCAGACGCCGCTGGCGCTGGCGCACGGCCTCGCCGCCGCCCGGGTACCGCTGCTCGGCACCCCGGGCGAGGCGATCGACCTGGCCGAGGACCGAGGCCGCTTCGGCGCGGTGCTGGCCCGTTGCGGCCTGGACGCGCCGCCGTGGGGCGAGGCGGCCGGCGTGGCCGAGGCCAGGGCGGTAGCCGACCGGGTCGGCTACCCGGTCCTGGTCCGCCCCTCCTACGTGCTCGGCGGCCGCTCCATGGAGGTCTGCTACGACGCCGATGCCCTGGCCCGCTCGCCGGCGCTGGGCGGCAACGGCAACGGCCGGCCGGTGCTGGTCGACCGCTTCCTCGAGGACGCCGTCGAGGTGGACGTGGACGCGCTCGCCGACGCCGACGGCGAGGTGCTGGTCTGCGGGGTGATGGAGCACATCGAGGAGGCCGGCGTCCACTCCGGCGACTCCGCCTGCGTGCTCCCGCCGATCACCCTCGGCGCCGACCAGATCGCCGCGGTCGGCGACGCCACCGCCCGCCTGGCCCGCGCCCTCGGCGTGGTCGGCATCATCAACGTGCAGTTCGCGTTCAAGGGCGACCGCCTCTACGTGCTGGAAGCCAACCCGCGGTCGAGCCGCTCGGTGCCGTTCGTCGAGAAGGTCACCGGCCTGCCGGTCGCGCGTGCCGCCGCCCTGCTGGCGGTGGGGGAGACCCTGGCCGCGCTGCGCGGCCGTGGGATGCTCCCCGCCGGGCAGGGCGTGCTCGCCCCCGAGCCCGCCCACGTCGGGGTCAAGGAGGCGGTGCTGCCGTTCGCCCGCTTCCCGGGCGCCGACTCGCTGCTCGGCCCGGAGATGCGCTCGACCGGCGAGGTGATCGGCCTGGACACCGCGTTCGGGGCCGCCTACGCCAAGAGCCAGGAGGCGTCCTACGGCGCGCTGCCGACCGGCGGGGTGGCGTTCCTGTCGGTCCGCAACGCCGACAAGCGGGCGATCGTGCTGCCCGCCAAGCGCCTGGCCGACCTCGGCTTCCAGCTGGTCGCCACCGCCGGCACCGCCGGCGTGCTGGCCCGCAACGGTGTGCCGGCCGGGGTGGTCCGCAAGGTGGGGGAGGGCGCCGACAACGTGGTCGACCGGATCCGCGCCGGCCGCATCGACGTGGTGGTCAACACCCCGGAGGGCTCGGGGCCGCGCGGCGACGGCTACGAGATCCGCACCGCCGCGGTGGCCGCCGACATCCCCTGCGTCACCACCCTGGCGGGGCTCACCGCCATGGTCCAGGGGGTCGAGGCCCGCCAGGCCGGCGGTTTCACCGTCCGCTCCCTGCAGGCCTGGCACGCGGGGCCGGCCGGTGCCGACGCGGGCGGCGTCCAGGCGGCCGGCACCGGGACGGCGGCGTCGTGAGCGGGCCGGTGCGCGAGCGCTGCCAGGTGCTCGGCCAGGGCCGGTCCGGCGTCTACCACACCCTGACGGTGGCGGCGCCCCGGGTCGCCACGGCCTCACGCGCCGGCCAGTTCCTGGCCGTCCTGCCAGGCACCGACCACACCTTCCGGCTGCGCCGGCCGTTCTCGGTCCACCGGGTCGGCCGCTCCGGCGGCACCCCGGCGACGGTGGAGTTCTCCTTCGCCGTGCTCGGCCCGGGCACCCAGGCCCTCGCCGCCCTCCGGGAGGGCGAGGAGCTCGACGTACTCGGGCCGCTCGGCCGGCCCTTCCGCCCACCGGCGACGCCGACCGCCTGCCTGCTGGTCGGCGGCGGCTACGGCGCCGCCCCGCTGTTCCTGCTCTCCGAGGAGCTGCGCGCCCGCGGCTGCCGGGTCGACCTGCTGACCGGCGCGGCCACCGCCGAGCGGTTGTTCAAACCCGCCGAGAGCGCGGCGGTGGGCGACTCGCTCACGATCACCACCGACGACGGCTCGGCCGGCCGGCGCGGCGTGGTCACCGACGCGATGCCGGCGCTCCTGGCCAGCGCGGGCGGCACGGTGGTCTACGCCTGCGGGCCGATGGCCATGCTGGCGGCGGTGGCACGGACCGCCGCCGCCGCCGGGGTGGCCTGCCAGGTGGCGGTGGAGGAGCAGATGGCCTGCGGCACCGGCATCTGCTTCTCCTGCGTGGTCCCGCTGTTCGACGGCGCGCCCGGCGTCACCCGCATGGCCCGCACCTGCATCGAGGGCCCGGTCTTCGACGGCGCCGCGGTGGCCTGGGCCGAGCTCGGCCTCGGAGAGCTGACCCCATGAAGCTTGATCGGCGTGGGGGGGAGCCCGCTCCCCTCCACGCCCCCCCAGGAGCGGGTTCGCGCGGGGCAAGCCCCCTCGCCGTCGACCTCTGCGGCGTGCGGCTGCCGACGCCGGTGCTGGCCGCCTCCGGCTGCTTCGGCTTCGGCCGGGAGATGGCCGGGTTCGTCGACCTCGCCGGGATCGGCGCGGTGGTGACCAAGTCGGTCAGCCTCGAGCCACGCCGCGGCCGGCCGACCCCGAGGGTGACCGAGACACCGTCGGGCATGCTCAACGCGATCGGCCTGCAGAACCCGGGGGTGGAGGCGTTCTGCGCGGTGGACCTGCCGTTCCTCGCCGAGGCGGGCGCCCGCGTGGTGGCCAGCGTGGTGGGGCGGAGCGCGGACGAGTTCGGCCGCGTCGCCGCCCGGCTCGCCGCCGAGCCGGCCGTCCGGCTGCTCGAGGTCAACCTCTCCTGCCCCAACGTCGAGCACCGCGGCGAGGTGTTCGCCACCGACCCGGAGGCGGCCGCGGCGGTCATCCGCACCGTCAAGTCCGCCGCCGGGGTGCCGGTCCTGGCCAAGCTCACCGCCGACGTCACCGACCTGGTCGCGGTGGCCAGGGCGGTGGTCGACGCCGGCGCCGACGGGCTCACCCTGATCAACACCCTGCTCGGCATGGCGGTGGACACCAAGCGGCGGCGGCCCCGCCTGGCCGCGGTCACCGGCGGCCTGTCCGGCCCGGCCATCCGCCCGGTGGCGGTCCGCTGCGTCTGGCAGGTCGCCACCGCCATGCCCGGCGTGCCGATCGTCGCCACCGGCGGCGTGGTCACCGCCGAGGACGCCGCCGAGTTCCTCCTGGTCGGGGCGACCGCGGTGGCGGTCGGCACGGCCAGCTTCGTCGACCCGAGGGCGGTCGTCGAGGTCGCCGACGGTCTCGCCGGCTACCTGCGAGCCCAGGGTGTTGCCACCGTCGGCGACCTGCCCGCGCTGTTCAAACCCGGAAGGTGAGGATGAGGTCGAGCATCGTGTTCCGCCGGGGCGACGAGCACCCGGCCCCAACCCGCTCCCCGGTGGTGCTCGCGCTGGACACCGACGACCTGGACCAGGCGCTGGACTGGGCCGAACGCGCCGGCCCGGCGATCGGCATGGTCAAGGTCGGCCTGGAGCTGTTCTGCGCCCATGGCGACCGCGCCGTGCGGGCCCTGACCGACGAGGGCCACCGCGTCATGCTCGACCTGAAACTGCACGACATCCCGGCCACGGTCGCGCGGGCCGCGCGGGCCGCCGCCGACCTCGAGGTCGAGCTGGTGACCGTCCACGCCCTCGGCGGGCCGGCCATGCTCGCCGCGGCCGTCACCGCCGCCTCCGACCGCTCGGCGGTGGCGGCGGTGACCGTGCTGACCAGCCACGACGAGGCCGAGCTTGGCGCCATCGGCCTGGAGGGCGCCCCCGCCCTGGCCGAGCGGCTCGCCCGCCTGGCGCTCGACGCCGGCTGCCAGGCCCTGGTCTGCTCCCCACGGGAAGCCTCCAGCCTGCGCGCCCTGGCCAGCCCGGACGTCCAGCTCGTCTGCCCCGGCGTCCGGCCCCGATCCTCCGCGGGGGCAGACACCCCGGACCCCCGCGGCGTGGTGGGCGACGACCAGGCCAGAGTGGCCACGCCGGCCGAGGCGGTCAGGGCAGGGGCGGACTGGCTGGTCGTCGGCCGGCCGATCACCCGCGCGGCCGACCCGGCCGCCGCCGCCCGCGCGCTGCGCGACCAGGCCCTCGCCGCCCGGGCGGTGCCGCCGAGATGAACTTCCCTGACGGCCAACCCACAGGGTCCTTCAAAGGTCCCTTTGATGCCGAGATCGCGGGCCCGAAGGGCAGCGAGGCGAGCGCGCAGCGTGGCCAGCCAGCCGGTAGCCAGGCCGGCGCCGCAACCACCAGCCCGGCCGGCGCCGGTCCGGCCCTGCCGCCCGGCCCGCTCGACCAGGCGGCCGTGCTCGACCTCTACCTGGCCGCCGGCGCGCTGCGGCGCGGCCACTTCATCCTCTCCTCCGGCCGCCACTCCGACACCTACCTGCAGAGCGCGCTGGTGCTGCAGTGGCCCAGGCTGGCCGGGGCGCTCGGCCGGGCGCTCGCCGGGCCGTTCGCCGGCCGCGTCGACGTGGTCGCCGCCGCCGCCATCGGCGGCCTGCTCATCGGCCACGAGATCGCCCGTGAGCTGGGCGTTCGCATGGTCTTTGCGGAGCGGGCCGGCGGGGTCATGCGGCTGCGCCGCTCCTTCGCCCTGGTCCAGGGCGAGCGCGCCCTGCTCGCCGAAGACGTGGTCACCACCGGCGGCTCGGCCAGGGAGGTGGCCAGCTTGGTCGGCGCCGCCGGCGCCGTCCCGGTCGGGCTTGCCGCGATCGTCGACCGCCGGCTCGAGCCGGCCTCCGGACCACTGTCAGCGGTGGTCCTCGCCAGGGTCGCCGCGGCCGCGTGGGACCCTGCCGACTGCCCCCTCTGCCAGGCCGGGGACGCGCCGGAGTCGCCCGGCTCGCGCCGCCTCGCCGGCCACACACCGTGACCGACCGAGGCGCGCTCGTTTCGGCCGGTTTATCGGGAAATAGCTAGAGGACAAGTTCTGACCTGCGAAAATCATGGGCCGATCGATTGAGACCTGGGCCGAGGTGTGCGTAGAATCCGCGCGTTCTTCGAAACCAGCACCTGGGGGGCGTGCGCATCGTCCGCCCTGGCTACCCGGTCGCGAGGAGGAACCATGCCACTGCCCACCTTGACACCCGAGCAGCGTCAGCAGGCTCTCGAGAAGGCTGCCGAGGCTCGTCGCAAGCGCGCCGAGCTGAAGGCGCAACTCAAGAGCGGCAATGTCTCTCTTGCCAGCGTGCTCAACAAGGACAGCGACGACACCGTCGGCAAGATGAAGGTCGCCAGCGTGCTGGAGAGCCTGCCAGGCGTCGGCAAGGTCCGTGCGCGCAAGATCATGGAGAAGCTCGACATCTCGGCGTCGCGCCGCGTCAGGGGCCTCGGCTCCAAGCAGAAGGACGCCCTGCTCGCTGAGTTCTCCGGCAAGAAGTAACGCCCTGCACGCCGCGTCCCGCGGAGGGTTGCAGGAGCGCCGCGGCCGCCTCATCGTCCTTGCCGGTCCGTCAGGGGTCGGCAAGGGCGCTGTCGTTTCGCGGCTGCTTCGTGCCCTCCCTGACCTCGAGCTGTCGATCTCCGCGACCACCAGGTCGCCGCGTGCCGTCGAGGACGAAGGCAGGCACTACTACTTCGTGGAGCCGGACGTCTTCTCCAAGATGGTCGCGGAAGGCGGCTTCCTCGAGTGGGCCGACATCTTCGGCAGCCGCTACGGCACCCCGCGCGAACCGGTCGAGCGCGCCCTGGCCGAGGGCCGCTGCGTCCTGGTCGAGATCGACGTCCAAGGCGCCAGGCAGGTCCGCGCCGCCACCCCCGACGCCTTCATGCTGTTCCTCAAGCCGCCGAGCCTCGAGGAGCTGGAACGGCGGCTGCGCAGCCGCGCCACCGAGACCGACGAGCAGGTCCGCCGGCGCCTGGCCAAGGCCACCGACGAGCTCGCCGCCGAGCCCGAATTCGACGTCTCGGTGGTCAACGACGACCTGGAGACCGCCGCCCGCGAGGTGATCGAGATCGTCAGGCGGGTGTGCGAGCGCCGCTGAGGCCACCTACTATCGGTAGCGAAGCCAGTCGAAGGAGCCCAACGCGTGATCGAACCGCAGATCGACGACCTGCTCGCCCGGGTCGACTCGAAGTACACCCTGGTGATCCTGGCCGCCAAGCGGGCCAGGCAGATCAACGGCTACTACGCCCAGCTCGGCGAGGGCATCGGCGAGTTCGTGCCGCCCATGGTCGACGCCGGCCCCAACCGCAAGGCCCTCTCGGTCGCCCTGCAGGAGATCGTCGAGGACAAGCTGCAGTGGGAGCGGCCCGCCGAGGTGGCCGAGTCGTTCAAGTAGCACCAGCCAAGAGGCGGTAGCCATGCCCGGCCAGGACCGCCAGGACACCGAACCCTCCGGCCCGCTCGCCGGCGCCAGGGTGCTGCTCGCCGTCAGCGGCGGGATCGCGGCCTACAAGGCGGCCGAGCTGGCCCGCGAGTTGATGCGCCACGGCGCCGAGGTGCAGCCCCTGCTCACCACCGGCGCCGAGGCGTTCGTCACCCGGGCGACCTTCGCCGCCCTCACCGGCCGCCGCGTCCCCGCCTCGATCTGGGAGGACCCGGCCGCGGTCGAGCACGTCGCCCTGGCCCGCTGGGGCCAGGTGCTGGTGGTCGCCCCCGCCAGCGCCCACACGCTGGCCCGCATGGCGGCCGGCCTCGCCGACGACCTGGTCACCAACGTCGCCCTGGCCTTCGCCGGGCCGGTGGTGGTGGCGCCCGCGATGCACACCGAGATGTGGCTGCACCCGGCCACCACCCGCAACCTGGAGATCCTGATCGACCGTGGCGTGCAGGTGGTGCCCCCGGCCAGCGGTCCGCTCACCTCCGGCGACGTCGGGCCCGGACGCCTGGCCGAGCTGCCCGACCTGGTCGACGGCCTGGCCGCCGCGCTCGGCCCGGCGCGCTCCCTGGCCGGCGTGCGCGTCCTGGTCAGCCTCGGCGGCACCCGCGAGCCCCTCGACCCGGTCCGCTACATCGGCAACCGCTCCTCCGGACGGATGGGCGCCGCGATCGTCGCCGAGGCCCTGCGGCGCGGCGCCGAGGTCACCGCCGTGGCGGCCGCCGTCCGCGTCGAGGTGCCCGCCGGGGCTCGGATGGTCGAGGTCGAGACCGCCCAGGAGCTCTACGACGCCGTCCTCGCCGCCGCACCCGACGCCGACGTGGTGGTGATGGCCGCCGCCGTGGCCGACTTCCGGCCCAAGGCGGCCGCCGCGGAGAAGCTCAAGAAGGAGCGGGGCGTGCCCGAGGTGGTGCTCGAGCCCACTCCCGACACCCTGGCGGAGCTGGGCCGCACCCGCCGCCCCGACCAGGTCCTGGTCGGCTTCGCGGCCGAAACCACCGACCACATCGCCGGCGGCCGCCGCAAGCTCGAGCGCAAGCACCTCGACCTGGTGGTGGTCAACCACGTCGAAGCCGCCGGGAGCGCCTTCGACGCCGAGGACGCCACCGCCTACCTGGTCGACGCCACCCAGGTCGACCAGCTGCCCAGCGCCAAGGACGAGATCGCCAGCCGCCTGCTCGACCGGGTCGAGCAGGTACGGGCCGGCCACGCGCCCCCGGTGGGGTAGGGCGGCGAGCGTCACGCTCCCGGCGCGGACGCCTCCGGCGGTTGGGCCGCGACGGCGGCGTTGCGCTGCTCCGCGGTCCGGGCGAGCGCGATGCGGCGGGTCGTCCAGCCGTCGTTGAGGAGCAGGACCCCACCGGCGATCAGCGGCGCGGCCACCGCCATCAGGACCTGCCTGGAGAGGAACCAGACCACCACCGCGAGCGCGGCCAGGCTGATCACGGTGACGCCGAGCCGCCGGCGGACCCACGGCCGCCGCACCGTCTCGGTCTGCACGCGGCGGGCCAGGGCGACCGCCGCGCGGGCCTCGGCGCGGTCGGTGAGGGCGGCGCCCTGGGCGACCGCCCGCGCCACCCTGCGGCGGGCGTCGGGCGGAAGCGCGCTGAGCTCGTCCAACGGCGGTCCTCCCGGAGCAGCAAGTCGATCTCGGCCGAATCGATACGGTATCGTTCCCTGGCCGAAGTCGGGGCGAACCATCGCTGTTTGCCTCCGCGTCGCCGGCCCGGCTACCCTTCCGGGAACCCTGCTTCGCGCCGGGTCTCGAAGCGCATCCTGGAGGAATCCCAGTGGCGAACCGCTACCTGTTCACGTCCGAGTCGGTGACCGAGGGCCATCCCGACAAGATCGCCGACCAGATCTCGGACTCGGTCCTGGACGAGATCCTGCTGGCCGATCCGACTGGTCGCGTGGCCTGCGAGACCCTGGTCACCACCGGGCTGGTGGTGGTCGCCGGGGAGATCTCCACCTCCACCTACGTCGACATCCCGGCCACGGTGCGCCGCACCATCCAGGAGATCGGCTACGACCGGGCCAAGTACGGCTTCGACGGGTCGACCTGCGGCGTCACCGTCGCGATCGACGAGCAGTCACCCGACATCGCCCAGGGCGTGAACCACGCCTTCGAGGAGCGCGCCGGGGACACCGACCCGCTCGACGCCCAGGGCGCCGGCGACCAGGGCATGATGGTCGGCTACGCCTGCAACGAGACGCCGGAGCTGATGCCCCTGCCGATCGCGCTGGCCCACCGGCTGGCGCGCCGCCTCGCCGAGGTGCGCAAGTCCGGGCTGCTGCCCTACCTGCGACCCGACGGCAAGACCCAGGTGACGGTGGAGTACGAGGCCGGCAGGCCGGTGCGCCTCGACACGGTGGTGGTCTCCACCCAGCACGGCCCCGACGTCGACCTCGACACGCTGCTCACCCCGGACGTGCGCGAGCACGTGATCGACCCGTCGATCCCCGACGGGCTGGCGGTCGACGGGCTGCGGGTGTTCGTCAACCCGACCGGCCGCTTCGAGCTCGGCGGCCCGCAGGCCGACACCGGCCTGACCGGCCGCAAGATCATCGTCGACACCTACGGCGGCATGGCCCGCCACGGTGGCGGCGCCTTCAGCGGCAAGGACCCGACCAAGGTGGACCGCTCGGCCGCCTACGCGGTCCGCTGGGTCGCCAAGAACGTGGTCGCCGCCGGCCTCGCGGAGCGCTGCGAGGTCCAGGTCGCCTACGCGATCGGCGTGGCCCACCCCGTCAGCGTGTTCGTGGAGACGTTCGGCACCGAGCGGGTCGACCCGGAGAAGCTGGGGAAGCTGATCCCCGAATTCTTCGACCTGCGCCCGGCCGCGATCCTGAGGGACCTCGACCTGCGCCGGCCGATTTTCCGCAAGACGGCTGCGTATGGGCATTTCGGTCGGACCGAGCCGGAGTTCACCTGGGAGTCGACGGACCGGGCCAAGGAGCTGGCCCGCGCGGCCGCCACGCTGTAGCGGCCCGCCACACCAGGGGGCTTCCACCCGGGGGCTAGGCCCCGGATGGAACCAGACCGCCCGGCGGACGGCGCCATGAGCGCCGTCCACGTGGTCGTCGACGTGCCCCTGTTCCACCTGGACCGGCCGTTCACCTACCGGGTTCCCGAGGCGCTCCTCGACACGGTGCGGCTCGGCTCCCGGGTCAAGGTCCCGTTCGGCGGGCGCCGGCGGGTCGACGGCTGGGTGGTCGGCTTCGCCGACGAGCTCCCTCCAGGCGCGCGCGACCTGATCCGGCTGGTCTCTCCGGTGCCGGTGTTCGGCCCCCGCGACCTCGCGCTGCTGCGCTGGGTGGCCGACCGCTGGGCGGGCACCCTGGCGGACGTGCTGCGGCTGGCGGTGCCGCCCCGGGTCGCGGCCGCCGAGGCCGTCGTCGGCGGCCCGGTCGCCGGCGGCCCGGACGGCCAGCGCCCCGGCCCGGCACCCGACGACCCGCTCGCCGCCCTGGTGGCGCGGGGCTGGGCGGGCGCGGTCCTGTGGCGGCCCCTGCCGGGTGAGGACCGCGGCGCCCGTGCGGTCGCCCTGGTCGAGGCGGCGCTCGCCGCCGGCAAGGGCGCGCTGGTGATCACGCCGGAGGTGGCCGCCGGCTCGGACGTCGGCGACGCCGTCCGCAAGAGCTTCCCCGAGGCCGCCGACCTCTCCAGCGACCTGCCTGACCGGCGCCGCTACCGGGCCTGGGTCGAGCTGCGGACGGGCCGCAAGCGGCTGGCCGTCGGTGGCCGCTCGGCGGTGCTCGCGCCGGTGCCGCGGCTCGGCTGCATCCTGGTCGACGACGAGGCCAACCGCGCCCACAAGGAGCAGCGCACCCCCCGCTACCATGCCCGCGAGGTGGCGCTGCGGCGGGCGGCGGTCGAAGGCGCGACCTGCGTACTGACCGGCACGGTGCCGTCGGCGGAGGCGGTCGCGGCGGTGCGTGCCGGGCGGGTGCGGCTGCTCGCCCCCGACCGGGCGGTCGAGCGCCGCGCCCGGCCGGTCGTCGAGGTGGTCGATCCGTTCGACCAGGATGCGGGCCCCGGCGCGGCCGGGCTGCACCGCCGCGCCCTGGCGGCGGTGGGGGCCGCGCTGGCCCGCGGGGAGAGCGCCTACGTGCTGGTCCCCAGGCGCGGCCCGGCGCAGCCGGGCGCGCCGGCGCTCCGCACCGCCGGCCAGGTCGCCGAGGAGCTCGCCCGCCACCTGGGTGGGACGCAGGTCTGGCGGCTGGACCGGGAGGTCCTCGACCCCGGTGCGGTGCCGCCCTGGGCGGGACGCGGGCCGGGAGTGATCGTCGGCACGGTGGCCGGCGTGAAGGACCCCCCGCCGCTCACCGGCTGCCGCACGGTGGTGGTGGTCGGCGCCGACGCCGCCCTGGTCCAGGCGGAGGTGCGCGCGGCCGAGGAGGCCTACCGGACCTGGAGCCGGGCGGCCGCCTGGTGCGGCCCGCAGGGCGGGGTCGGGCGCTTCGTGCTGCAGGCCCGCGAGGGCGGCCACCACGCCGTGCAGGCGCTGGTCCGCTGGGACCCGGGGTTCTTCTGGCGCCACGAGCTGCCACGCCGGGTCGAGCTGGGCTTCCCTCCCGCCCGCAGCCTGGTCATGGCCGAGGGGCCCGAGCCCGCCGAGGCGGCCGACGCCCTGGCGGCCATGCAGGCCGCGCTCGGCCCTGCCGCGGAGCTGCTCGGCCCGGCGGCCATGGGCCGTGGCTGGCGTATCATCGCCAAGGTCTCCGACGCCGAATCGGCCGCCCGCGCCCTGCGGCCGATGCTGGCCGAGGCGTCCAGATCCGGTGGGCCGCACCTCTCGGTCGACGTCGAGCCGCTCGAGGTGCTCGCCGCGGCCCCCGCTCGCCGGGACACCCGGAGGCAGGCGCCCGCGCCCACCCGGCGAGCCGGGACGGCATAGAGAATTTGTGAGGAGTGCTGGTGGCCCTGCTCGAGATCCGCATGTTCGGCGATCCGGTGCTGCGCGAACGCGCTCTGCCGGTCACCGAGTTCGATGCCGAGCTGGCCCGGTTCGGGGCCGACCTGCTCGAGACCATGCGTGCCGCCCGCGGCGTCGGCCTGGCCGCGCCGCAGGTCGGCGTGCTGCGGCGCATGTTCGCCTATGACGTCGGCGTGGACGAGGAGACCGGCGAGCACCCGTTCGGCGTGGTGGTCAACCCGGTGATCGTGGGCCGCTCCGGCGAGCAGCTCGGCGAGGAGGGCTGCCTCTCCTTCCCCGGCCTGTACTACGAGTGCGCCAGGGCGATGGAGGTCACCGTCGACGCCCAGGACGTGGCCGGCCAACCGCTCAGGCTGGAAGGCTCCGGCCTGCTCGCCCGCGCCTTCCAGCACGAGATCGACCACCTCGACGGGGTGCTGTTCATCGACCATCTCTCCCGTGGCGACCGCAAGCGTGCCCTGAAACAGTGGCGCGAGCGCGAGCTGGACCTGGAGCATCCCGGGATGCCGCCCCACCTGCACCGCTCCGACGCCACCCCCACGCCGTAGCGCCCCATTTCCAACGCCAACGAGGAGCTGCCCGCCGTGCGCGTCGTCTACCTCGGCACGCCGCCCGCGGCCGTGCCGCCGCTCGAGGCCCTGCTCGCCTCCGACCACGAGGTCGTGGCGGTGGTCACGCGACCCGACAAGCCCCGCGACCACCGCGGCGGCACGCCGGCGCCCTCACCGGTCAAGCAGGCCGCCCTCGCCGCCGGGCTGCCGGTGCTGACCCCGCCGAGGGGCCGCGACCCGGAGCTGCCCGACCAGCTCGCCGCTTTCGGCGCCGACATCGGCTTCACCTGCGCGTTCGGCTACCTGCTGCCAGACGAGGTGCTGGCCGCCTTCCCCCGCGGCGTGCTCAACCTGCACTTTTCCCTGCTGCCGGCGTACCGCGGCCCGGCGCCGGTGCAGCACGCCCTGCTCGACGGGCAGACCGTCACCGGGGTCACCACCTTTGTGATCGACCAGGGGATGGACACCGGCCCGCTGCTGCTCTCCACCGAGGTGCCGGTCCAGCCCGACGAGGACGCCGGCCAGCTCACCGCGCGGCTCGCCGAGGTGGGCGCCCGCCTGACCGTCGAGACGCTCGACGCGGTGGAGGCGGGCACGGTCACCCCCCGCCCCCAGCCGGAGACGGGGGTCACCCTCGCCCCGAAGCTCCGTCCCGAGGCGGCGTGCCTGGACTGGACCGCGCCCGCCGGCCGGGTGGTCAACGCCGTCAGGGCGTTCAACCCCGCGCCCGGCGCGTGGACCACGCTGCACGGCCGCCGGCTCAAGGTGCTCCGCGCCCGCCCGGTCGAGCCGGCGGCCACCGGCCCCGGCCTCACCGCGGCCGGGCCGGACACCGGTGCGCAAGCGCCCGACCTGGCCGCCGACGGGCTGGATCGGCTCGCCCAGGGGGAGCTGGCCGTCGGCCCAGGTGGCGAACTGCTCGCCGGCACCGGCGACGGCGTGGTCGAGCTGGTCAGCGTGCAGCCCGAGGGCAGGCGGGCGATGTCGGGCAGCGACTTCGCCCGCGGCGCCCGGCTCGTCCCCGGCGAGCGCCTCGGCCCGCGCTCACGTTGACCACCAGCGCCCGCGGCGTCGCCCTGGCCGCCCTTGGCCGCGTCGAGCAGGCCGACGCCTGGGCCAACCTGGTCCTGCCCGGGCTGCTCGCCGGCTCCGGGCTCCAAGCGGGTGACCGTGCCGCGGTCACCGACCTCGTCAACGGGTCCCTGCGGTTGCGAGGGGCGCTCGACGCCGCGCTCGCGCCGCTCTCGCGCCAGCCCCTCGAAGACCTCCAGCCGCTGGTCCGCAACGGCCTCCGGCTGGGCGCCTACGAGCTGCTGTTCGCCGGCACCGCGCCCCACGCCGCCCTCGACGAGGTGGTCGGGGCCGTCCGGCGGGCCGGCAACCAGGGCCAGGCCGGCTACGTCAACGCGGTCCTCCGCCGCCTCGCCGCCAGCCCGCCGCGCTGGCCCGACCCGGCACGGGACCCGGTCGCCTGGGCGACCACCCGCGGCTCGCACCCCGAGTGGATCGTCCAGGAGGCGCTCGACCGGCTCGGCCCCGACGGCCTGGTCCGGCTGGTCGAGGCGGACAACGCCAGGCCGGCCGTGACGCTGCGGGCCACCCCTGGCAGGACCACCCGCGACCAGCTCCTGGCCGAGCTGGTCACGGCGGGCGTCCCCGCCACCGCGAGCGAGCTGGCGCCCGACTGCGTGGTCCTCGGCCGCGGCGATCCGCGCGAGCTGGCGGCGGTGCGGGAAGGCAGGGCGGTGGTCCAGGACCCGGCCGCCGCGCTGGTCGCCCCGGCGCTCGGCGCGGGGCCGGGCGACCTGGTGGTCGACCTGGCCGCCGGGCCCGGCGGCAAGGCCGGCCACCTGGCCGCGCTCGGTGCCCGCGTGGTCGCGCTGGAACTGCATCCCGGCCGCGCCCGGCTGGTCCGCGAGACCGCCGTCCGCCTCGGCCAGACCGACCGGCTCCTGACGGTCGTGGCCGACTCCATCCGGCCGCCACTGGCCGACGGCCGCGCCGACGCCGCCCTGGTGGACGCGCCCTGCTCCAACCTCGGCAGCCTGCGCCGCCGTCCGGAGGCGCGCTGGCGCCACCACGCCGGCGAGGTCCCCGGCCTGGCCGCGTTGCAGCGCCGCCTGCTGGCCGCGGCCGTCCGGACGGTCCGGCCCGGCGGCGCCGTCCTGTACGCGGTGTGCACCTGGACCCGGGCCGAGACCGACGAGGTGGTCGACGCGGTGCTCGCCGACCACGCCGAGCTGGAGCCGGCGCCGCTGGCCGGGCCGCTGGGCCCGGCGCCGAGGTGCCAGCTCTGGCCCCATGTGCACGGCGGCGACGGCATGTTCCTCGCCCGGATGGTCAAGCGTCTCACCTGAGTGGGGCCATGGCCGATACCATTCCCAGGACGCGTCCCGGGCTCCAGGCTCAAGGAGCGGAGCGGTAGCCAGCCCCAGATGGACACCAGCCCCAGATGGACAAAGGAGCGATGTGACCCGACGCCTGGCTCCATCGGTGCTCAACGCCGACCTGGCCCGCCTGGCCGACCAGGTCCAGCTGGTCCAGGAGGCGGCCGACTGGCTCCACCTCGACCTGATGGACGGGCACTTCGTCCCCAACCTCACCTTCGGCCCGCCCGTGGTCGCGGCGCTGCGCCCCTACACCGACCTGTTCTTCGACTGCCACCTCATGGTCGCCGACCCCGTCGCGCTCCTGCCCGCCCTTGCCGAGGCCGGCGCTGGCCTGGTCAGCATGCACGTCGAGGCGCTCGACGACCCCGCGAGGGCGCTGGCGGCAGCAGCCGACCACGGCCTCGCCGCCGGCCTGGCGCTCCGCCCCGGCACCCCGCTGGAGGCGGTGCTCCCGTGGATCGACCAGCTTGACCTGGTGCTGCCGATGACCGTCGAGCCCGGCTTCGGCGGTCAGCCGTTCCGCGAGGACGTCCTGCCCAAGATCGCCGCCGCCCGCCGCGCCCTCGACGGCGTCGAGCGGCCGGTCGCGCTCGAGGTCGACGGCGGCGTGAACGCGACCACCGCGCCGCGCTGCCGCCACGCCGGCGCGGACGTGTTCGTGGTCGGCACCGCCATCTTCGGCGCGGACGACCCGTCGGCCACCGCCAAGTCCTTCCGCGACCTCCTGGAACTCGACCACCTGGGGGGGTTCGAGGCCTAACGTGGACGAGATGGTCCTGATCGCCGACGACGACTACGACATCGTCCGGTTCGTCGAGGTGAACCTCCGCCTGGAGGGCTTCCAGGTGACCACCGCGCACGACGGCCAGGACGCGCTCGGCAAGGCGCTCGAACTGCAGCCCAACCTGATCCTGCTCGACGTGATGATGCCGCGCATGGACGGCTACGAGGTCTGCACGCGGCTCCGTGCCGACGGGCGCACCGCCCATATCCCGGTGCTGATGCTGACCGCCAGGTCGCTCTCTGCCGACAAGGTCCTCGGCCTCACCGCCGGCGCGGACGACTACATCATCAAACCGTTCGACCCGATGGAGCTGATCGCCCGGGTCAAGACCACCCTGCGGCGGGCGAGCGAGATGCGCGCCCTGTCACCGCTCACCGGGCTGCCTGGCAACCACCGCATCGAGCGGGAGATCCAGCAGCGCATGGAGGCCGGCGTCGAGATCGCCGTCTGCTACGTCGACCTGGACAACTTCAAGTCGTACAACGACCGGTACGGGTTCCTCCGCGGCGACGAGCTCATCTCCATGGCCGCCCAGGTGCTGCGGCGCGCCGCCTACCAGGCCGCCGGGGCGGAGGGCTTCGTCGGCCACATCGGCGGCGACGACTTCGTGGTGATCGTCCAGCCGACCGTCGCCGAGGAGTTCGCCCGCATGGTGGTCGACGCCTTCGACGAGCGGATCGGCAGCCTCTACGACCCCGAGGACGCCAGCGCCGGCACCATCACCGTCGAGGACCGCCAGGGCCAGCCCCGCAGCTTCCCGCTGGTCTCGGTGTCGCTCGGCATCGCCTCCACCGCGCTCCGCCAGGTCGACGACCACCGCGAGCTGGTCGCCGTCGCCACCGAGCTGAAGAACCTCGCCAAGCGGGAACCCCGCTCGGCCTGGGCCACCGACCGCCGCGGCCGCCTCCGCCCCCCCTGACCGGACCGGCCGCCCCAGCACAACGACTCGCCCCGCCGCCAAGCCTTCTCAGTCGCCCTGCCTGCGGGGCAGTCCGCTGTTCAGGCGAACAGGCAGCCCGCACCACGGTCCTCAGCCGCCCGCCACGAATGGGCGTCGCCCCCGCCCCCAGCACAACGACTCGCCCCGCCACCAAGCCTTCCCAGTCGCCCTGCCTGCGGGGCAGTAGAGTAGTGTTGCTCGTGCATCGTACGTACGTCTCCGGGGCGGGGTGGAATTCCCCACCGGCGGTGAGAGCCCGCGAACCCCGGGCGGTGAGCCCGGGGCCGACCCTGTGCAACCCAGGGGCCGACGGTCACAGTCCGGACGGGAGGAGACGGAGCGCGCGCGCACGCTGGCGGCATGCCGTCGGCGGCGGGCGTGCCCGGATCACGCCCCGGGACCCGATCCCTGCGAGGTCGTGATGTTCACCGGGATCGTCGAGGGCCAGGGCACCGTCGCCGAGCTGCGCACCGCCGCCGACGGGAGCGGCGCCGCGCTACGGGTCGACGCCGCCTGGCTGGCAGGGCAGCTCTCCACCGGCGACTCGGTCGCCGTCAACGGCTGCTGCGTGACCGTGACCCGGACCACCGGCGCCGGCTTCGCCGCCGACCTGGTGGCCGAGACCCTACGCCGTACCGCTCTCGGCGACCTCCGCCAGGGTGAACTGGTCAACCTGGAGCGGCCGCTGGCGGCCGACGGCCGCCTCGGCGGGCACGTGGTCCAGGGCCACGTCGACGGCGTCGGCGAGGTGCTCGCCCGCGAGCCGGTCGGCGACGGGGTGGAGCTGCGGGTCGGCCTCGGCCCGTCGCTGGCCCGCTACGTCGTGGTCAAGGGGTCGATCGCGGTCGACGGCGTCAGCCTGACGGTGGCGTCCACCGGGGGCTCCGGTCCGGATCACCCCTGGTTCTCGGTGGCGCTGGTGCCGCACACCCTGGCGGTCACCACCCTCGGCCGGCGCCAGCCGGGCGACGCCGTCCAGCTCGAGGTGGACGTGCTCGCCAAGTACGTCGAGCGGCTGCTCGGCCCGCTCGTGCCGGACAGGGAGGTTAGGCCATGACCGGGTTCGCCAGCATCCCCGAGGCCATCGAGGTGATCGCCGACGGCGGCATGGTGGTCTGCGTGGACGACGCCGACCGCGAGAACGAGGGCGACCTGATCATGGCGGCCGACGCGGCCACCCCGGAGAAGATCGCCTTCTTCGTCCGCCACACCTCCGGCGTGATCGTCGTGCCCATGCTCGGCGAGCGCCTCGACCAGCTCGAGCTCCCGCTGATGGTCGCGGCCAACACCGAGAAGCACCGCACCCAGTTCACCGTCTCGGTCGACGCCCGCCTCGGCACCTCCACCGGCATCTCCGCCGCCGACCGCGCCACCACCATCGCCGCCCTGGTCGACCCGGCCACCCGCCCCACCGACCTGGCCCGGCCCGGCCACGTCTTCCCGCTGCGCTACCGCCACGGCGGGGTGCTCAAGCGGGGCGGGCACACCGAGGCCGGCGTCGACCTCGCCCGCCTGGCGGGCCGGACCCCCGCGGCGGTCCTGTGCGAACTGGTCAGCGAGGACGGCGGCGTCGCCCGCCTGTCCGAGCTGGAGCGCTTCGCCCGCGAGCACGACCTCAAGCTGATCTCGATCGCCGACCTGATCCGCTACCGTCGCCAGCGCGAGAAGCTGGTGCGGCGCGTCTCCGAGGCCCGCATCCCGACCCGCTGGGGCGACTTCACCGCCTACGCCTATGAGTCCGTGCTCGACGGCGAGCACCACCTCGCCCTGGTCAGGGGCGCGGTCGCCGGCGAGCGGGAGGTGTTGGTCCGGGTCCACTCCGAATGCCTCACCGGTGACGTGTTCGGCTCGTTCCGCTGCGACTGCGGCTCCCAGCTCGACGGGGCGCTGGCCCGGATCGCCGACGAGGGCCTCGGCGTGGTGGTCTACCTCCGCGGCCACGAGGGCCGCGGCATCGGCCTGGCCCACAAGATCGCCGCCTACAACCTGCAGGAGCAGGGCCGCGACACGGTCGACGCCAACCTCGAGCTGGGCCTGCCGGTCGACGACCGCGAGTACGGCATCGGCTCGCAGATCCTGGTCGACCTCGGCATCACCACCATGCGTCTGCTCACCAACAACCCGGCCAAGTACACCGGCCTGGGCGGCTTCGGCCTCGAGATCGTCGGGCGGGTGCCGCTGGAGACCAACCCCAACCCCGAGAACCTCGAGTACCTGCGGACCAAGCGCGAGCGCATGGGCCACCTGCTCGACCTGCCGCCGTCGCTTCCCGGCATCGCCCCGCCCGCCGGCGACGACGGGACCTCCAAGGAGGAGCAGCGCAGGCCGAAGGTAGGATGAGTCGCCGGCAGGGGAGGAGCGTCATGGGCAGGACGTTCGAGGGTGCGCTGGACGGCAGCGGCCGCCGCGTCGCGATCGCCGCCAGCCGCTTCAACCGGCTGGTCACCGACCCGCTGGTGGCCGGCGCGGTGGAGGCGCTGCGCCGCCACGGCGTCGCCGAGGCCGACATCGACCTGGCCTGGGCGCCCGGGTCGTTCGAGCTGCCGCTGGTGGCGGCGAGGCTGGCGGCGAGCGGCCACTACGCCGGGGTGGTCGCGGTCGGGGCGGTCGTCCGCGGCGACACCGCCCACTTCGACCACGTCGCCGGCCAGGCGGCCGCCGGCCTGGCGGCGGTCGCCCGCGACGCCTCGGTGCCGGTCGCCTTCGGTGTGCTCACCACCGACACCATGGAGCAGGCGCTGGACCGGGCCGGGGGGAAGGCGGGCAACAAGGGCGCCGAGGCGGCGCTCGCCGTGCTGGAGATGGCGAGCCTGCTGGAGGCGATCGACAAGGGATGAGGGCCGGCCCTGGAGGAGGACGGTGCCGACGTGCTGAAGCTGGTGCTGCCCAAGGGCAGCCTGGAGCGTGCCACCCTCGACCTGTTCGACGCGGCCGACCTGCCGGTCAAGCGGGGCAGCGAGCGCGAGTACCACGGCACCATCGACGACCCGAGGGTGGAGCGCGTGTCCCTGCTCCGCCCCCAGGAGATCCCCCGCTACGTGGAAGAGGGCTTCTTCGACCTCGGCATCACCGGCCGCGACTGGATCGAGGAGACCGGCGCCAAAGTGGTGAGCCTGGCTGAACTGCCCTATTCCAAGCAGACCGCCAACCCCGTCCGGGTGGTGCTCGCCGTCCACCGCGACTTCGGCGTCACCAGGCCCGACGAGCTCCCGCCCGGGCTCCGCGTCTCCACCGAGTTCCCCAACCTGACCCGCCGCTTCTTCGACGAGCTCGGCCTGGCCGCGCGGGTGTTCCCGTCCTACGGCGCCACCGAGGCCAAGGTCCCCGAGATCGTCGACGCCGTGGTCGACCTCACCGAGACCGGCTCCACCCTGCGCAGCCACGGCATGGTGGTGATCGCCACCCTGCTCACCTCGTTCACCGAGGTGGTCGCCAACCCCGAGGCGGCGGCGGAGCCGGCCCGTCGCCAGGCCATGGACGACCTGGTCACGCTCCTGTCGGGCGCGGCGAGGGCGCGGTCCAAGACGCTCATCAAGCTGAACGTCGCCGACGGCGATCTCGCCCGGGTGATCGGCGTGCTCCCGGCGATGAAGGCGCCCACCGTCACCGAGCTGGCCGACTCCGGCTACCACGCGGTCGAGACGGTGGTCGACAAGAGCGTGGTCAACCGCCTCATTCCCACGCTGAAGAACGCCGGCGCGTTCGACATTCTCGAGCTGCCGATCGCGAAAATCGTCGAGTAGGGGTGCATACGAGCCCGTTTTCCAGCGCAGCTCGATTGAGGTACGTGTTTGTACACCGGTGTCGACCGCGTTAAAGTCCGCGCGCCTGGCCGTGACGATCTGGCAGTCGGCGCCGGTGCCGGCCGGGGCGGCGTGACAGGGAGGCGAAGCAGTTGCCACAAGAAGGCACCGTCAAGTGGTTCAGCAACGAGAAGGGGTACGGGTTCATCGCCCGCAACGGCGGCGACGACGTCTTCGTGCACTTCACCGCGATCGAGATGGAGGGCTACAAGACCCTCGTCGAGGGACAGGCGGTGGAGTTCGAGATCACCGACGGCCCCAAGGGGCCACAGGCGTCCAACGTGCGCCCGGTCAACTGACGGGCCAGAGCCCGACAGGCGTTCCACGCGTTCCGGCCCCCACCGGGACCTGGGAGTTCAGGGGCCCCGCCGCCACGGCGGGGCCCTCGCCGTTCCGCCGGCCCGCCGCGCCCGGTGGTGCTACGGCTGGCCGGGCACCCACAGGCCCGACGGCGGCTGGCCAGGGTCGGGCGGCTCGGAAGCCGGTGGGCCGCCCGACGGGTCGGCGTGGGCGCCCTGGTGGCGCTGCACCTCGGCGTAGCCGAGCTGGAGGTCGGCCAGGGCCTTGCGCAGCTCCCCCTCGATCGGGCCGAGGCGGCCACGGACGCCGTCGAGCAGGCCGTTGAGCGCGTCGATCAGCAGGCGGGCGGCGTCCAGGTCGCGGTACCGCTCGTTCTCGTTGGGCGGCAGGCCGAGCCGCACGTAGGCGAGGGTCACCAGGGGGACCGCGGCCTCGGCCACGATGTCGCCCGGCGACACCGAGGCGAGCTGCTCGCGCATCTGCTCGAGCACCTCGCTGGCGGCCTGATCGTCTGGCCCTGGCTCACGGCCGGACCCGGGACCGGTGTCGGGAAGGCGGTCGCTCACTGCGGGTGCCTCCTGGTACCTGACCGACCGCCGTCGGGCGGCCGTTGACCTGCGCTGACGCCGCGGCGGCGCTCCTGGGGGGCCGCCGCATGCGTCGACACTGCCACGATGCGGCTGCTACAGTACAGGCCGACCGGTGCGTACCGTCGCGATCGAACGATTCGAGACTTGACCGTTCCCGGTGACGGGCTCGTCGACGATTTGTCAGGCGATAGATCGCCGCGGAATGCGCGAGCGGACCACCGCGTTGACAGTTGGGTGGACAACTGCATAACGGTATTGCGAAGTAGGAGCAAGGGCTTCTCACCTCCAGGCGATCCAGGTCTATGGGGGTTGGCGCAGGCCACCGAACACGGTGGTGAGCGGCCCTTTTCGGGGCCGCTTTCTTTAGGTTTCTCGGTCGCAGCGACCGTGAGGAGGGATAGAGCATCAGCGTAGAGCCAAGGATCAACGACCGGATTCGGACCCCCCAGGTCCGGCTCGTCGGAGCCCGCGGTGAGCAGCTCGGCGTCATGGACACCACCGCCGCCCAGCGGATGGCCAACGAGCTCGACCTCGACCTGGTCGAGGTCGCGCCGCTGGAGCGGCCGCCGGTCTGCAAGCTGATGGACTACTCGAAGTTCAAGTACGAGCAGGCCATCAAGGCCAAGGAGGCCAGGCGGAAGCAGAGCCTGGTGGTCCTCAAGGAAATGAAGATGCGGCCCAAGATCGACCAGCACGACTACGAGACCAAGAAGGGCCACGTCGAGCGTTTCCTCCGCCAAGGCCACAAGGTCAAGGTCACGATCATGTTCCGTGGCCGCGAGATGGCCCACACCGAGCTCGGGCGGCGGCTGCTGGAGCGGCTCGCCACCGACATCAGCGAACTCGCGCAGGTGGACAGCCCCGCCAGGCAGGACGGGCGCAACATGATCGCGGTGTTCTCGCCGCGCAAGAGCGCCATCACCGCCCCACGGAGCGCCCACCAGGCCGGCCGGGCCACCCCCGGCCAGGGCCGCGGCGCCGCCGAACGCGGCGGCCAGGAGCCGGCCCGCTCGACCGCTCCTCCGGCCGAGGGGGCGACCAGCCGGAGCACCGCGCCGGTGAGCGCCCCGTAACGGCCAGCACCCACCAGGGAGACCCCGTGCCCAAGATGAAGACCCACAAGGGTGCCGCGCGCCGCTTCGCCGTCACCAAGAACGGCAAGCTGCGGCGGAGGCACGCCAAGCTGAACCACATCCTCGAGAAGAAGTCGCCGGCGCAGAAGCGCCGCCTCGGCCGTGAGGCGCCCGTGGCACCGGGCGACCGCCGCAGCGTCCGCCGCATGCTCGGCATCTGAACCAGGCCCGGCCGCGCCGGGCCCGACCAAGTGTGCGACCGGGCTACCCCGGCCGGGTCGCACCCTGACGACCAGGAGCGTTACCGATGGCAAGAGTGAAGCGGGCGGTGCACGGCGCCAAGGCCAAGCGCACCACCATGGACCTCGCCAAGGGCTACCGGGGCAGCAGGGGACGCCACCACCGGGCCGCGAACGAGCAGGTGATGCACTCCCTGCGCTACGCGTACCGCGACCGGCGCGCGCGCAAGGGCGACTTCCGCGCCCTCTGGATCGCCCGCATCAACGCCGCCGCCCGCGCCGAGGGCCTGACCTACAACCGGTTCATCGCCGGGCTGCGCCACGCCGGGGTGGAGGTGGACCGCAAGGTCCTCGCCGACCTCGCGGTCACCGACCAGGGGGCCTTCGCCGCCTTGGTCGCCACCGCCAGGCATGGCCTCGCCAAGCCCGGCGAGTAGGCGAGCACCAGGCACCACGAACCGCATCGACCGTGACCGTGATCACCAGCGCACGCAACCCGGCGGTCGCCGCGGCGCGGCGGCTCGCCGCGGCGCGCGCCCGCGCCGAGCAGGGCCGCTTCCTGCTCGAAGGGGTGAGGGGCATCCGCGCCGCCCTCGACGCCGGCGCGCCGGTGCAGCTCCTGCTGGCCACGCCGGCCGCCACCGCCCGCCACCCTGGCCTGGTGGCCGCGGCCACCGCGGCCGGCGCCCGCGTCCTCGAGGCCGCCGAGCCGGTGCTCGCCGGCCTCGCCCAGACGGTCACCCCGCAGGGCCTGGTCGCGGTGGTGGGCAGCGTCACCGGCGGCCTCGACGTCCTGCCCGCCGCGCCGCGCCTGGTCTGCGTGCTGGCCGAGGTGCGCGACCCCGGCAACGCGGGCACGGTGCTGCGCGCGGCCGACGCCTTCGGCGCCGACGCCCTCGCCACCACCGCCGGCTCGGTCGACCTGCAGAGCCCGAAGGCGGCCCGCGCCTCGGCCGGGAGCCTGTTCCACCTGCCGGTCGCGGCCGGGGTGCCGTGGCCGCGCCTGGCCGCCGCGCTCGCCGGCCGCGGCCTGGTCCTGGTCGGCGCCGACCCGCACGCCGCCGACGAGGTCGACCGGGCGCCGCTCGACCGACCGGTCGCGCTGGTGCTCGGCAACGAAGCCCGCGGCCTGCCCGGCACGGTCCGCGCCGACCTCGACCACCTCGTCCGCCTGCCCGCATGGGGCCGGGCGGAGAGCCTCAACCTGGCCGCCGCGGCGGCGGTGCTGCTGTACGAGACGGCCCGCCGGCAGCGGGCGGCGAGCTCGCGGGAGGTGGCGGCGGTTGGCTGACACCGAGACCTACCTGCGGGCCCTGCCCGACGGCGTGGTGGTGGTCGAGCCGGACGGGACGGTGGCCTACGTCAACGCGGCCGCCGAGCGCCTCGCCAAGGCCAGCCGCGACCAGCTCACCGGCCAGCCGGTCGACGCCGTCCTGCCGCTGCTCGACGAGGCCGGCAACGCCTGGTGGGCGTGCTCGGCCACGCTCCGCGCCATGCCCGGCGTGCGCGGCGTGCCGCCGCGCGAGCTGAGCCTCGCCGTCGGCGGCGACCCCGTCCGCGTCGACCTGGCCGCCAGCTTCGTCCGCGGCCCTGACGGCAAGGTCGTCCAGGCCATCTGCGTGCTCAGGGACGCCTCGGCGCGGCGCCGCGCCGAAGCGGCCAGGGGCGAGCTGATCTCCACCCTCTCCCACGAGCTCCGCTCCCCGCTGACCAGCGTCAAGGGCTTCACCTCGACGCTGCTGCACCGCTGGGACCGCTTCACCGACGAGCAGAAGCGCCACATGCTGACCACCGTCAACGCCGACGCCGACCGGGTCACCCGCCTGATCAAGGAGCTGCTGGACGTCTCCCGCATCGACGCCGGCCGGCTGGAGTTGAACCGCCAGTTGATCGACCTGCCGCTCGTCACCCACGACGTGATCGGCCGCTTCGAACTGCAGGCCGACGGGCACCAGTTCCTCATCGAATTCCCGGACGGCTTCCCCGAGGTCTATGCTGACCGCGACAAGGTCGAGCAGGTGCTCACCAACCTGGTGGAGAACGCGGTGAAGTATTCCGAGGGTGGCACCGTCACGGTCAGCGGCGACGTCGTCGACGGCGCCGTCGAGGTGGCAGTGCGCGACCAGGGGGTCGGCATCCCCGCCGACCAACTCACCATGATCTTCACCAAGTTCTACCGGCGCGCGGGCCACGGCGCCCCCACCGGCACCGGGCTCGGCCTGTTCATCACGCGGGGCCTGGTCGAGGCGCATGGCGGCCGCATCTGGGCGCGCTCCGAGGTGGGCCACGGCACCGAGGTCCGATTTCGTCTGCCCCGCGGGGGCCTGGAGCTGGCCGGGATCGACTGACCGGCCCACCGGCCCGGCGGGGCGACCGCCAAGCGGACGACAGTGCTCGCAGCCTGCGCACGCGCAGCGTCCGGGGCAGGCTGCCGTAGCCCCCAGATCGACCAAAGGGAGACCTCGCCCATGTCCACCACCGCCGACCCCGACCTCGACGCCCTGGTCGTGGCGGGCCGTGCCGCCCTGACCGGTGCCAGCGACCTCGACGAGCTGCGCGCCGCCGAACAGGCCCACCTGTCACGGCGCTCCCCGCTCGGCGAGGTCCAGCGCGGCCTCGGCGCGCTCGACCCCGACGCACGCCGCGAGCTGGGCCGGCGCGTCAACCAGGCCAGGACCGACCTGCAGGCCGCCCTGGAGTCGCGCCGGGCCGAGCTGGAAGCGGCCAGGGACGCCGCCCTGCTCGAAGCCGAGCGGGTCGACGTCACCCTGCCGGGCCGCCGCCCGCCCCGCGGCGGCATCCACCCGCTGACCAGCGTGGCCGACGAGGTCATCGACATCTTCATCGGGCTTGGCTACCGCGTCTTCGAAGGCCCCGAGGTGGAGACCGACTGGTACAACTTCGAGGCGCTCAACTTCCCCCCCGGCCACCCGGCCCGGTCGATGCAGGACTCCCTCACCCTGGTCGATGCCACGCTGCCGCCGGGATGGCTGGTGCTGCGCACCCACACCTCGCCCGGCCAGATCCGGGCGATGCAGGCGCAGCCGCCGCCGCTGTACGTGGTGGTGCCCGGCCGCTGCTACCGCGCCGACACCCCCGACGCCACCCACGTCCCGGTCTTCCACCAGATCGAGCTGCTCGCCGTGGCGGAGGGCCTGACCATGGGCGACATGAAGGGCACCCTGCTGTCGTTCGCCCGCAGCTACTTCGGCGAGGAGCGCGAGATCAGGCTCCGCCCCTCGTACTTCCCGTTCGTCGAGCCAGGCGCCGAGATCGACGTCTCCTGCTTCACCTGCGGCGGCCGCGGCGGCGACTGCCGCACCTGCAAGGGCGACCGCTGGATCGAGATCCTCGGCGCCGGCATGGTCCACCCCAAGGTGCTGGCCAACGCCGGCTACGACCCCGAGAAGGTGTCCGGGTTCGCCGCCGGCATGGGCGTCGAGCGGTTGTTCATGCTCCGCTCCGGCCTGGCCGACATCCGCACCCTGACCGACAACGACCTGCGCTGGCTGGCCACGGTCTAGGACCACGGCAGAGAGGAGGTACCCATGCGCGTCCCACTGTCCTGGCTGGCCAACCACGTCGAGATCGACCTGCCGGCGCTGACGCTGGCCGACCGCCTCACCGACGCCGGCCTGGAGATCGAGCAGGTCGACCAGGTGGGGGAGGACATCGCCGGCGTGCTCACCGCGCGCGTGCTGGCGGTCGCGCCGCACCCCAGCGCGGACCGGCTCGCCCTGGTCCGCATCGAGGCGGGCGGCGACGAGCGGTCGGTGGTCTGCGGCGCCCACAACTACGCCCAGGGTGACGTGGTCGCCTGGGCCGCGCCGGGCTCGAAGCTCCCCGGCGGCCTGAAGATCGGCCGCAAGCAGGTCCGCGGCATCTGGTCTGAGGGCATGCTGGCCTCGGCGAAGGAGCTGGCCGTGTTCGACGACCACTCCGGCATCCTGGTGCTCCCGCCGGACACCCCGGTCGGCGCCGACCTGGTCGAGGCGGCCGGCCTGCGCGACGCGGTCCTGCAGATCAAGACCTACCCCAACCGGGGCGACACCATGAACGTGCGCGGCGTGGCCCGCGAGACCGCCCTGGTGCTCGGCAAGGAGCTGGTCCCGCTCGACCTCACCGTGCCGGAGTCCGGGCCGCCGGCGTCCCGCCTGGCCTCGGTCGAGGTGACCGACGTCGAAGGCTGCCCGGTGTACATCGCCAGGGTGGTCGAGGGCGTCGACGCGGCCCGCCCGGCGCCGCTGTGGATGGCCCGCCGCCTGTGGCTGTACGGCATGCGGCCGCTCGGAGCGGTGGTCGACGTCACCAACTACCTGCTGCTCGACCAGGGCCAGCCGCTGCACGCCTTCGACCTCGACACCATCCCGGGGCGGCGCATCCTGGTGCGCCGCGCCGCCGACGGCGAGCAGGTCCGCACGCTCGACGGCCGTGTCCGCCGGATGAGCTCCGAGGACACCCTGATCACCGCCGGCGAGCAGGCGCTCGCCCTCGCCGGGATCATGGGCGGGGAGGATACCGAGGTCCGGCCGGCGACCCGCCGGGTGCTGATCGAGTCGGCCCACTTCCCGCCGGAGACCGTGCGGCGCACCATGCACCGGCTCGGCATGAGCACCGAGGGCGGGCAGCGCTGGGCCAAGGGCGTCGACCCGGCGGGCGCCGGGCCGGTCTGCGACCAGGCCGCCGCGCTGATGGCCCGCCTGGCCGGCGGCACCGTGGCCAGCGGCCGGCTGGAAGCCGGCCCTGGCGTGCCCGAGCGCGAGCGGGTCCGGTTCGACTGGGCGCGCTCGTCGCGCCGGCTCGGCGCGCCCGCCGACCTCGAGTTCGCCGCCACCAGGCTCCGCGACGTCGGCTGCAAGGTGGCGGTGGCCGGCCCCACCGAGCTGACCGCCGTCCCGCCGAGCTGGCGGTTCGACCTGGAAGGCTGGGCCGACCTCGAAGAGGAGGTCGCCCGGCGCTGGGGCTACGGCAACCTGCCCGCCACCCTGCCGCCGGCCACCGGCGGCCGCCTCACCCGCGAACAGCGGCTGCGCCGCCAGGTCCGCGAGATCCTCGCCGGCATGGGCGTCACCGAGGTGATCACCTGGCCGTTCACCAACCAGACCGCCCTCGACCGCCTCGGCCTGCCGGGCGACGACCCGCGGCGCCGGGCGCTCCGGGTCGCCAACCCGGTCTCCGAGGAGACCCCCGAGCTCCGCACCACCCTGCTGCCCGGCCTGGTCGAGCTGGCCAGGCGGAACCTGGCCAAGGCCCTGCCCGGCGTGGCCGTCTACGAGCTCGGCGCGGTCTTCCTCCCCGGCCAGGGCGAGGCGGCCGGCCGCTCGCCCCACGACGCGGGCCTGCCGGAGGAGCCTGCCCTGCTCGGGCTGGTCCTCGCCGGGCAGCGGCCGGCCGGCCGGTTCGACGAGGAGGCCGGCGAGTTCGGCTTCGAGGACGCGAAGGGGGTCGTCGAGGGACTGCTGGGCACCCTCGGGATCGACGACGTCCGCTTCCAGGCGGAAGAGCCGATGCCGTTCCACCCCGGCCGCTGCGCCGGGGTGCTGCTCGGCGGCCGGCCGGTCGGGCTGCTCGGCCAGCTCCACCCGCGCGTGGCCGCCGCCTGCGAGCTGCCAGCGGCCAGCCACGCCGCCGAGCTCGAACTGGTCCCGCTGCTCGAGGCGGTGCCGGCGATGCGCCCGGCGGCCACGCCGTCGCCCTACCCGGAGCTCTCCTTCGACGTCGCCTTCCTGGTGCCACCGGCGGTCGCGGCCGCCGACCTGGAGGCGGTCCTGCGCGAGGCCGGCGGCGACCTGCTCGCCCGGCTCGCCCTGTTCGACGCCTACCAGGGTGCGCCGCTGCCGCCCGGCCACACCAACCTCGCCTACCGGGTCGCCCTGCAGGCCCCCGACCGCACCCTCACCGACGACGACGCGCGCGCCGTCCGGGACCGCATGGCCGAGGCGGCCGCCCGGCAGCTCCAGGCGGTGCTGCGCACAGCCGAGTAGAACTGCCGACGGGGGCCGCGGGTCGGCCCTGGCCTCTGGCCCGACCTGCTCGGCGCGACCCGGGCTGTCCCGTGGTGAGGGGACGCCGTAGGCTTGGCAGGAGAGCCGGGAGGAGCGCGGTGGTCGACTACACGGTCGCGGGTGTGGAGGGCGGTGTCTGCGCCCCCCGCGGGTTCCGTGCCGCCGGGGTCGACGCCGGCCTGGTGCCGGGCTCAGGCGCCGACCTCGCCCTGGTGGTCAGCCAGCAGACCTCGGTGGTGGCGGCCCGCTTCACCGCCAACCGCTTCCCCTCCGCGCCGGTGCGCTGGTCACGCCTTCAGGTCCGGGACGGCCAGGCCCGCGCCGTGCTGGCGCACGCCGGCGTGGCCAACGCCGTCACCGGGTCGCCCGGTGACGACGACGCGGCCGCGCTCGCCACCCAGTGCGCCACCGCGATCGGCTGCCGGCCGGAGGAGATCGTGCTGCTCGGCACCGGCCAGATCGGCGTCCGTCTGCCCCTGGCCCACGCGGCCGAGGGTGCCGAGAAGGCGGTGGCCGCGCTCGGCCGGCGCGGCTCTGGTGAGGTGCTGCGGGCGCTGGGCGCCTCCGGCGGCGTCACCCGCGACCAGGCGGTCGCGGTCGCCTGGTCGGAAGGGGAGGTACGGATCGGCGCCGCCGCCAAGGCCTCGCCGCCGTTCGCCCCCGCCTTCGCCACCACGCTGGTGGTGCTCACCACCGACGCCGGCGTCCCGCACCAGGTGCTCGACGGCATGCTCGGCAGGGCGGTCGCCCGCTCCTTCGAACGGGTCCTGGTCGACCAGGGTCCCGGCATGGCCGACACGGTGGTGATGCTGGCCAACGGCACCGCGGCCGCACCCACCCTCGAGGTCGGCTCCGAGGGCGCGCTCGCCTTCGAGTCCGCCCTCGGCCAGCTCTGCGAGTCGCTCGCCGAAGGGCTGGCGATGCGCGTCCCAGGCGCCCGCAAGCTGGTGGTGGTCACCGTCCACGGCGCCGCCAGGCACGCCGACGCCCTGGCGGCGGCCAGGGCGGTAGCCGGCTCGGTGGCGGTCCGTGCCGGCCTGGCCGCCGGGCTGCCGGTCTGGCCCGCCGTGCTCGACGCGCTCGGCGCGGCCCCGGTCGAGCTCGACCCCGGCCAGGTCGGTGTCCGCTTCGGCCCGGTCACCGTGGTCAGCGGCGGGCGGGTCGCACCCCACGACGAGCGCGCCGCCGCCGCGGTCGCCGCCAAGGCCCAGGTCGACCTCGCCGTCGACCTCGGCGTCGGCGGCGCCGCGGCCACCGTGACCACCACCGACCTGCCCCCGGAGGCGCTCACCTCCTTCCACCGGTGAGCGGCGGGTGGTGGCTCTCGTCATGACCGCGTGACAGACTTGGGCCCCCGGCTGGGTCGCGCGCCGAGGCCGTTCGGCGCTCCCGCGACCGGCGTACCACAGGCGACCAGGGGGCACCTGCGCTGATGGCTTCCAACCGTGTGCTCGTGGTCGAGGACGACCCCAGCGTGCGCGGGCTCATCCAGGCCATCCTCGAGGGCGAATCCCTCGAGGTGGTCCTCGCCGCCGACGGCGAGGAAGGGCTCCGGCTGGCCCGGTCCGTCGATCCCGCCGTGGTGCTGCTCGACGTGATGATGCCGGGGCTTGGCGGCCCCGAGGTCATCCGCCGCCTGCGCGCCGCCGACGGCTCCCTGCCCTTCGCCGTGCTGGTGGTGACCGGCGCCTCCGAGATCGCCGACCCGCTCCGGCGCGAGCTCGGCCCCGACGCCGTCCTCGAAAAGCCCTTCGACGTGGTCACCCTGGCCGACCGTGTGCGCGCCCTCGCCGAGCGCGGCCCGGCCGCGCGGGGGCACGGGGCCCACGTTGCCGAGCGCTAGGCCCGTCACGACCCAAAGGAGCGTCCCATGAGCAAGCGTGACTTCCTCTCCGTCGACGACATCAGCGGCGAGGAGCTGGCCGCGCTGCTCGACGGCGCCGACCGGCACAAGGCCGACCGGCGCCCCCGGGCCACCCTCGGCGGCCGCACCGTCGCCCTGATCTTCGAGAAGCCCTCCACCCGCACCCGGGTCTCCTTCGAGGTCGCCGTCCACGAGCTGGGCGGCTACCCGCTGCCGCTCACCGGCGGCGAGACCCAGCTCGGCCGCGGCGAGACCATCGAGGACACCGCCGCGGTGCTCTCCCGCTACGTCCACGCCATCGTGCTGCGCACCTTCGCCCAGGAGAACCTGGAGCGGCTCGCCAGGGCCGGCACCGTCCCGGTGGTCAACGCCCTGTCCGACTACTCCCACCCCTGCCAGGCCCTGGCCGACCTGCAGACCATCCGCGAGCGCAAGGGGCGCCTCGCCGGCCTCCGCCTCGCCTACCTCGGCGACGGCAACAACGTCGCGCACAGCCTGCTGTTCGCGGGGGCCAAGGCCGGCATGCACGTCACCGTCGCCACCCCCTCGGGCTACGAGCCCATCCCGCAGGTGGTGCGGCGGGCCAGCGAGATCGCGGCCGGCACCGGCGGCAGCGTCGAGCTGGGTCACGACCCCGCCACCGCCGCGAAGGGCGCCGACGTGCTCTACACCGACGTGTGGGCGTCCATGGGGCAGGAGCTGGAGCACGGCGAGCGGGCCCTGATCTTCAAGCCCTACCAGATCTCCACCGACACCCTCGCCGCCGCCAGCGCCGACGTGGTGGTGCTCCACTGCCTGCCGGCCCACCGCGGCGAGGAGATCGCCCCCGAGGTCATGGACGGGCCCAACTCGGCCGTGTTCGACCAGGCAGAGAACCGCCTCCACACCCAGAAGGCACTGCTGTCGTGGCTGCTCACCGGCTCGGCCGACCCGCAGTGACGGGGTCATGCCGGCGGCGCCCACCGGCACGGTCTGGCCTGGCGTGAGCATGAGCCCGAGCCGGGCCGCGCTCTGGCCCGCGCTGGCGGCGCCCGCCGGCGCGGCCGGCAGCACCCTGACGACCGCCCTGGCAGCGGCCGTCGCCGGCCGGGAGGCCGACCTCGCCCTGCAACCCCTCGAGCTCGCCCTCCGGGTCGCCCTGCTGCTGGTCGCCCCCTGCCTGGGCGCGCTGGTGGCCGCGCTGGTGCTGCCAAGGCCCGAGCCGCCGGCGATCGCCCGGCTGACCGTGGTCGGCGTCGGCCTCGGCGTGCCGGTCGGGCCGGTGCTCGCGCTGCGCCTGGAGCGGGTCCTCGACTTCGGGCTCGGCTCGATCGTGCTCACCCTGCTGGTGATGGCGGCCTGGGCGGTGGTCGGCGCGGCGCTGGCGGCCGGCTGGTGGTCCCGCCCCGAGCGCTACACGGAGCGCACCGAGCTGCCCGGCTCCGACCCGCTCGGCTGAGCGTCCGGGGCTCAAGGAGCGGAGCGGTAGCCCCGGATGGAACAGGGGTCCGGGGCTCAAGGAGCGGAGCGGTAGTCCCGGATGGAACAGGGGGTACGGGGCTCAAGTAGCGGAGCGGTAGCCCCGGATGAACAAGGTCCCGGGTGTTGCCGTCCCTCCGCCGAGCCGGCAGGATCGGGTCCATGGCCTGGCGCAACGACGAGATCGCGGCGAGCTTCTGGGAGCTCGCCGCCCTGTACGAGCTGCGCGGCGGCGACGAGGGCTTCAGGGTGCGGGCCTACGAGCGCGCCGCCCGCGCCCTCTCCGGCCACGGCGCCGACCTCGCCGGCCTGTCCGAGCGCGAGCTGGCCGCCATCCCAGGGGTCGGCAAGGCGGTCGCCGCCAAGGTGCGCGAATACCTGGCCAGCGGCCAGGTCCAGACGCTCGAGCGGCTCCGCGCCGAGATCCCCGCCGGCCTGCGCGAGCTGGTCAGGGTCCCGGGCCTCGGGCCGCGCAAGGCACGCCTGCTCCACGAGAGCCTCGGCGTCAACAGCGTGGAGGAGCTTACCGCCGCGGTCGCCGCCGGCCGGGTGGCCGGCCTGCCCGGCATGGGCGCCCGCACCCAGGCCAACCTCGCGCGGGCGCTGGAACGACTGGCCGGCGGGCTGCCAGGCATCCCGCTCGGCGCCGCCCTGCCGGTGGCCGAGGGGCTGCGCGACGCGCTCGCCGCCGTCCCCGGCGTCACCAGGGTGGAGCTGGCCGGTTCGCTGCGCCGGATGAAGGCCACCGCCCACGACCTCGACCTGCTGGCCGCGAGCACCGACCCGGCCGCGACCACGCGTGCCTTCGCCGCCATGCCGGGCGTGGTCGAGGTGCTCGCGCTCGGCGACACCAAGGTCTCGGTCCGCACCCGCCACGGCTACCAGGTCGACCTGCGCGTGGTCACCCCGGGGGTGTGGGGCGCGGCGCTGCAGTACTTCACCGGCTCCCAGGCCCACAACGTGCGGGTGCGCGAGCGGGCGGTCAAGGCCGGGTTGAAACTCTCCGAGTACGGGCTCGAGACCCGCGCGGGAGAGCCGCTGGCGGCCGAGACCGAGGAAGCGGTGTACGAGCGCCTCGGCCTGGACTGGGTGCCGCCCGAGCTGCGCGAGGACCGCGGCGAGGTGGAGGCGGCGGCCCGCGGCGAGCTGCCCCGCCTGATCAGCCTCGACGACGTCGGCGGGGACTTCCACTGCCACACCGAGCTCTCGCCCGACTCGACCGCCCCGCTGGAGGTGATGGTCGACGCGGCCCGCGCCAGCGGCTACCGCTTCCTGGCGATCACCGACCATGCCGAGAAGCTCCTGTTCGGCGGCGCCAGCCGCCAGGCCATGCTCGCGCAGCGCGCCCGGGTGCGCGCCCTCGCCGAGCGCCTCGGCGACATCGAACTGCTGCACGGCGCCGAGCTGAACATCGGCAGGGACGGCGTGCTCGACTACGACGACGACTTCCTCGACGGCTTCGACGTGCTGGTCGCCAGCGTCCACGACCAGCTCGACCAGCCCGGGCCGGAGCTCACCAGGCGGCTGGTGCGGGCCTGCGAGCACCCGGCGGTCAACGTGATCGGCCACCCCACCGGCCGCCTGCTCGGCAGCCGCCCCGGCGGCGACGTCGACCTGGAGGCCCTCTGCCAGGCGGCCGCCCGCACCGGCACCGCCCTCGAGGTCAACGGCTCGCCCGACCGCCTCGACCTCGGCGACGAGCAGATCCGACTCGCGCTCCGCCTCGGCGCCCGGCTCGCCTTCGGCTCCGACAGCCACGGCCCCGGCCACGTCGGCTACATGCGCTTCGCTGTGGCCACCGCCGCCCGCGGCTGGGCAGGACCCGGCCAGGTGATCAACGCCCTGCCCGCCGCCGAGCTGCGCCGGTTCCTCGCCAAGGGCCGCGCCGACCGCGGGGCCGGGCGGTGACGGCGGCGCTGCCGCCCGGGGCGCTCGACCCGCTGCCGGTCTCCTTCTACCTGCGGCCGGTCCTCGAGGTCGCCCGCGACCTGCTCGGCCGGCTGCTGGTCCACGACGCGCCCGAGGGGCGGAGCGCGGCGCGGATCGTGGAGACCGAGGCCTACGACGGCGCCGGGCTCGACCCGGCCAGCCACGCCCACCGGGGCCGGACCGCCCGCAACGCGGTGATGTTCGGGCCGCCCGGCCACCTCTACGTCTACCAGACGTACGGGATGCACGAGTGCCTCAACGTGGTGTGCGCGCCGGCCGGGACCGCCCAGGCGGTGCTGCTGCGCGCCGGCGAGCCGGTGGTCGGCGCGGAGCTGATGGCGGCCAGGCGGCCGGCGTCACGGCCGCGCGACCTGACCCGCGGCCCGGCCAGGCTCGCGGCCGCCCTCGGCCTGGCCCGCTGGGCCAACGGCGCCGACCTGCGCGCCGGTCCGGTGCTGCTCACCGCCGGCTGGGCGGTCGACGACGCCGCGGTCACCTGGACCGGCCGGGTCGGGATCGCCAAGGCCAGCGACCGGCCCTGGCGGGCCCTGGTGGCCGCCAGCCCCTGGGTCTCGCCCGGCCGCGCCGGCCCCACCGCCAGGCAGCGCGGCCGCCGCACCGCCGAGCGGCCCAGCTGACCGTCCACGTCCGAAGGCCGCCGAGGATCACCCCCGCTTCAGGTCCTGGCGGTCATGGATGGTCGGTGGGGCGGCGCGCGCGCCGCCGCCGTCCGGGCAGGATGGCCCGGCCCTGGGGGGCGCGGCGGCGCCAGAGCCGCTCGCCGTGGTGGTAGGTGTCGGTGGGCGTCAGGCCCGCCCGGGTGGCGACCACCGCGGAGGCGCGGTTGGCCGGGTGGACATGGGCGGTGATGGTCCGCACCCGGCGGCCCTCGAGCCAGCCGACCACCGCCTTGGCGGCTTCGGAGGCGAGCCCTTGTCCCTGCCACGGCACCCCGATGACCCAGGCGACCTCGGCGGCGCGGCCGCGGGCGGTGACGGTCGCCTGCACCGTGCCGACGGCCCTCCGGTCGGCCAGCTGGCGCACCACCCAGTTGTGCCACGCCTGGGACCCGTCCGCCGAGCGGCCCTCGACCAGCCGCGCGTAGCGGTCGCGCAGCTCGTCGAGGGCCGCGGGTTGCCCGCCGATGAACTCGTGGAGCCGCCGGTCCCCGAGCACCAGGACCAGCTCGTCGGCGTCCTGGACGGTGAGCGGTGCCAGCTCGAGCCGCGCGGTCACGATGCGCTGGTCGGCCGTGCCGTCACCGGTCATGCTCCCTCCCCGTTCGGACCGAGCGGCGCGACGGTCACTCGTGCCGGCCCGGCGGCGGCCCGCGCCGGCAGGTTCACTCCGGCCGGTGTGGCGATCCGGGTCGATCGCCGGACCTCCTGCCGGATGGTTGGACCAGGACGGTACGCCCTTGGGACGGCGGCGCGTGAGCGGCGGCGGTCGTCGGCCCGGCGGGGTGGCGGTCATGCCGCCGGTGGGTCGCCCGCCGCGGTGGGGCGCCGGGTCGGCCGGGTCCACCCGGCATGGGTCAGGGTCGGGTGGTGGTGGTCGGGCCGGGCGGGGAGGCGGTGGTCGTGGTCGGAGCTGGCGGGCAGCCGGGCGGGTTGACCCACAGCTCGACCGGGCGGCTGAGCGCCATCTGGCCACCCGGCCCGGGCGCGGCCTTCCAGACCAGGCCGGGCCGGAGCGCCGCCGCGTCCGCGTCCGTGTCGCAGGCGGTGGTCACCTGGCCGTGCAGCCCGGCCTGCCGGAGCAGGGCCAGGCCCGCCTCGGCCGGCAGGCCAAGCACCTCCGGCACCAGGGTGAGGCCGAGCGCGCCGTTGCCGCCCCGGTCGACCGCCACCTCCAGCGCCACGGCGCCACCGGGGCGGACGGCGGTCCCGCCCGGCGGGGCCTGGCCCAGGACCGTCCCTGGCGTGGTGTCGTCACGGACCACCAGCCGCTGCGTCATTCCCAGGCCGGCCTGGTCGAGCCAGGCCGCCGCGGTGGTGACGGGCAGGCCGACCATCGCAGGGGCCACGCCACGCAGCGGCGCCGCCGGCGCGCCGCAGCGCCGGCGGGGCGCGGCGATCGCGAGGTAGACAACCCGGCCGACCTGCGCCGCCGGGGTGAACAGGTTGGGGATGCAGTCGCGGAGCACGTCGACCGTCACGGTGACCAGGTCGGTCGCTGGCGTGGGGAACTCCCTGGCCGGGCGGGCGGCCAGCGCGGCCCGCATGAACCGCGCCCAGATGGTCGCCGGCCAGGTGCCGCCGAGCACGGTCAGCGGCGTCCTCGGCGGCGTCATCGGCACCCTGGCCTGCGGGTAGCCGACCCAGACGGCGGCGGCGAGGTCCGGCGTGTAGCCCACGAACCAGGCGTCCGCGTTGTGCTGGGTCGAGCCGGTCTTGCCCGCCGCCGGCCGCCCGATCTGGGCGCGCACGCCGCTGCCGTGCTCGACCACCCCGCGCAGGACGTCGTCCACGACCGCCGCGGCGGGTGCGGCCAGCACCCGCTCGGCGCGCGGGCGGGCCTGGTAGAGCACCCGGCCATGGCCGTCGGCGATGCTGGCCACCCCGAAGGGCGGCGCGTGCCTGCCCTCCGCGGCCAGGGTGGCGTAGGCCGCGGCCATCTCCAGCGGGGTGACGCTCAGCGCGCCGAGCACCGCGCTCGGGTGCGGCGCCAGCGTGCTCTGGTCCACCCCGAGCCGCGCCGCGGTCGCCGCCACCACCTGCCCGCCCCGGTCGGGGTCGCCGCGGCCGAGCCGGAGCAGCAGCTGCGCGTACACCGTGTTGACCGATGCGGCGGTGGCCTGGCGGAGCGTGGCCTTGCCGAACCCCTGGCTCTCGTAGTTGCGCACCGTGTAGGTCCCGCCGCCAGCCCGCTTCAGGGTCACCTGCTCGGGCGCGTCGAACACCGCCTCGGGCGGGATCCCCTGCTCGATCGCGGCGGCCAGGGCGAACGTCTTGAACGCGGACCCGGCCTGCCGGCCCGACCCGCCCGCGCCGGTGGCCAGGTTGATGCGCCCGAAGCGCCGGTCGCCGAAGTAGTCGCGGCCGCCCACCATCGCCCGCACCGCGCCGGTGCCCGGCTCCACCGCCGCCAGCGACGCGTACGGCCCGCCCTGGCCGGCCAGGACCTGGCGGGCGGCCCGTTCCGCCGAGGCCTGCACCGACAGGTCGACCGTAGTGGTGACCCGCAGGCCCCCGCGGAACAGGCTGGCCACCCGCGCCTGGCGGGTCTGCCCGAGCACCGCGAAGCGGTCGTCGGCCGGGTCGAGGAGCTGGTCGATCACCCACCTGACGAACCAGGCCGCCGGGTAGCGCCGCTCCCGGCTTCCAGGCGGCCGCAGGCCGAGCGGCGCGGCCGCCGCCCGAGCGGCCTGGCCGGGCTGGAGGTGGCCGAGCCGCGCCATGCGGCGGAGCACCTCGGCACGCCTGGCCAGGGCCGCCGCCGGCCGGGTGAAGGGGTCGTAGCCGGAGGGGGAGCGGACCAGGCCGGCGAGCAGCGCGGCCTGGGGCAGGCTGAGGCGGTTGGCGTGGGTGGAGAAGTAGGCCCACGCGGCCGCCTCGATGCCGTAGGCGCCCTCGCCGAAGTACACCGTGTTCAGGTAGGCGGCCAGGATCTCGTCCTTGGCGTTGCGAC
Source organism: Actinomycetota bacterium (assembly GCA_035535495.1). Classification (GTDB taxonomy): domain Bacteria; phylum Actinomycetota; class CALGFH01; order CALGFH01; family CALGFH01; genus DASUZB01. The sequence continues at coordinate 48,158 of DATLQA010000266.1, forward strand.
GCTCGACACCCATCGCCAGGCCGGCCTCGCGCAGCTTGCGGCGGAGGCTGCGCTCGTTGGACGCGTAGGCGTTCTTGACGTACTGCTGGGTGATGGTGGAGCCGCCCTCGACCACCCGGCCCGCGTCCAGGTCACGGACGGCGGCGCGCGCCACCGCCCGCAGGTCCACCCCGTTGTGCCGGTAGAAGCGGGCGTCCTCGACGTCGACCACGGCCTGGCGGAGCCAGCGGCTGACGCGGGCGAGCGGCACGGCGGTGCGGTCCTCCGGGCCGTGCAGGGTGGTGATCAGCCGCCCGTGCGCGTCGTAGACATAGGTCGACTGGGCCGCGCCCGACGGCGCGGCCAGCTCGACCGGCCGGGCCGACACGCATCCCGCCGCCAGCAGGCAGCCGGCCAGCAGCAGGGCGGGGACCCCCGGAGCTCGTCGCATGACACCTCAAAGGTCGGCAGACCAGGCACGCGCCTTCATCGCCCCGCCCCGGCACCGCCCGTGGCCACCCGCGCCGCCGCCCGGGCCTTCCGGGCGCCGCGCTCGAACCGTTGGCATGCCTCGGATCCGCGCTGGTTGCTCGGTTGACATGGATTCGCGGCCGGTGCTACCGTGCGACCGCTGTAGACGGAAGTTCTTCAGGACCAACACCTGTCCGTGCGTCAGACCGGCATCCCATCCGGGAAGCAACGGCGTCGGTGCGACGTTGACAACGGAAGACAGGAGGTCGCCGAAGGCCAGAAGGGATTCCCCCAAGGCTTGCGGTGGCCGCTCTGTCGCCTCGAACGAGGGGCGTGGGGCGGCGCTTCTGTGTGAAGTGTCAGCAATGCGCCGAGTGCTCCAGCAGGGGTACCATGGGTCGGCTGGAGGTTTGACGAGCTCGAAAGGCCCGTGCTAGGGTCGCCGCCGCTCAGGCGGCGGAGGCCGACGCGGGAACCGCGGGCGAGTCGCCGAAGAGCTCCTACGACGTTCCTTGAAAACTCAACAGTGTGTGAAAAGCCAGTGCCAACCCCCGTCATGTGGACGGCGCGCCGGGCTCGCTCGGTCGTGACGCTCCGCACTGACGGTTCCTGGCACATCTGGACAACAGATGAGCCGGCAGCGGCACGGGGCGTAAGCCCCCCGTGTCGCCCATCCTCCCGGTCCGTCCGGGACGGATGGTCAAACCCATGACCCTCGTGGTCATGGTGCTCCAACCGAGAAACGAACCCCGAGTCTGTCCGCGCCTTCGGGCGTACGGCGACTCGGGTGTCGAGATCTCTGACGGAGAGTTTGATCCTGGCTCAGGATGAACGCTGGCGGCGTGCATAACACATGCAAGTCGAGCGAGGGCCAGCTGGTGGCAACACCGGCTGGTGCCTAGCGGCGAACGGGTGAGTAACACGTGGGTAACCTGCCCCTGACTTCGGGATAAGCTCGGGAAACTGGGTCTAATACCGGATATGAGCTCCCATCGCATGAGGGGAGCTGGAAAGGACCTCCGGTCAGGGATGGGCCCGCGGCCTATCAGCTCGTTGGTGAGGTAACGGCTCACCAAGGCGACGACGGGTAGCCGGCCTGAGAGGGTGAACGGCCACACTGGGACTGAGACACGGCCCAGACTCCTACGGGAGGCAGCAGTGGGGAATCTTGCCCAATGGGCGCAAGCCTGAGGCAGCGACGCCGCGTGCGGGATGAAGGCCTTCGGGTTGTAAACCGCTTTCAGCAGGGACGAAGCGAAAGTGACGGTACCTGCAGAAGAAGCCCCGGCCAACTACGTGCCAGCAGCCGCGGTAATACGTAGGGGGCGAGCGTTGTCCGGATTCATTGGGCGTAAAGAGCTCGTAGGCGGCTTGGCAAGTCGGGTGTGAAAACTCAGGGCTCAACTCTGAGACGCCACTCGATACTGCTCTGACTCGAGTCCGGTAGGGGAGCGTGGAATTCCCGGTGTAGCGGTGAAATGCGCAGATATCTGGAGGAACACCAGTGGCGAAGGCGGCGCTCTGGGCCGGAACTGACGCTGAGGAGCGAAAGCGTGGGTAGCAAACAGGATTAGATACCCTGGTAGTCCACGCCGTAAACGTTGGGCACTAGGTGTGGGGCTCGATCGACGGGCTCCGTGCCGTAGCTAACGCATTAAGTGCCCCGCCTGGGAAGTACGGCCGCAAGGCTAAAACTCAAAGGAATTGACGGGGGCCCGCACAAGCGGCGGAGCATGTTGCTTAATTCGATGCAACGCGAAGAACCTTACCAAGGCTTGACATGTGGAGAAAAGCGGCAGAGATGCCGTGTCCTTCGGGGTTCCACACAGGTGGTGCATGGCTGTCGTCAGCTCGTGTCGTGAGATGTTGGGTTAAGTCCCGCAACGAGCGCAACCCTTGTCCTATGTTGCCAGCGGGTTATGCCGGGGACTCGTAGGAGACTGCCGGGGTCAACTCGGAGGAAG
>DATLQA010000267.1:0-17078 GCA_035535495.1 Actinomycetota bacterium
ACGCGACCCACCTCAGGTACCGCGTGGTGCGCTGAGGTGGGGCAGCCGATCCTGTTGCTGGTGAACGACCAGGAACCCGTGCTGGACGCGCTGCGGGGCGATCTCGCCAGGCGCTTCGGGGTCGACTACCGCATCCTCGCCGAGCGTTCACCGGCAGCGGCGCTGGCGACGCTCCAACAGCTCCTGCCGACGCCGGAAGAGGTCGCCCTGCTGGTCGCCGCGCAGCAGATGGGGGAGATGACCGGGGTCGACTTCCTGGTGCGCGCCCACGAACTGCACCCGGCGGCCAAGCGGGTGCTGCTGGTCGGCCGCCGGGAGTGGGCGCCGACCAACCCGGCCGTGCGGGCGATGCGGCTCGGGCAGATCGACGGCTACCTCTTCGAGCCGTGGCTGCCGGTCGGGCGCTGGCTGCACCTGCCGATCAGCCAGGCTCTGGCCGACTGGACCCCGACGCACGCCCCCCAGTTCGAGGGCATCCGGATCGTCGGCCCGCCGTTGGGGACGCACTCCCACGAGCTCCGCGACCGGCTCACCCGCATGGGGATCCCGCACGGCTGGTACCCGGCAGACTCCGAACAGGGTCGCCAGCTGCTCGAGGAGGCCGGCCAGGACGGCTCACGCCTGCCGGTGGTCGTGTTCCACAGCGGGCGGGTGTTCGTCGACCCCTCCTACGCCGAACTGGTGGCGGGTCTCGGGTTCGGGACCCGTCCGACGGCCGCCGGCTACGACGTCGCGGTCCTTGGGGCCGGACCGGCCGGCCTGGCCGCCGCGGTCTACGCGGCATCCGAGGGGCTCCACACGTTGGTGATCGAGCCGCGGGTGGTCGGCGGCCAGGCAGGCACCAGCGCCATGATCCGCAACTACCTGGGGTTTCCCCGCGGGATCGGCGGCGGCGACCTCGCCAACCGGGCGCTCGAACAGGCCTGGTTGTTCGGGGTGAACCTGGTCCTCGCCCAGGAGGCCACCGGCCTTCGTGCCGCCGGGCCCGACCGCCTCGTGCGGCTGTCGGACGGCGGCGAGATCGCGGCGCACGCGGTGGTGATCGCGAGCGGCGCCGCGTGGCGCCGCGTCGGCGTGCCCAGCCTGGAGGCGTTGCTCGGCGTGGGCGTGTTCTACGGCGCCGCCGGGGCCGAGGCGCGGGCGATGGAGGGTCGGGACGTGTTCGTCGTCGGCGCCGGCAACTCGGCGGCCCAGGCCGCGCTCCACCTCGCCAGATACGCCGCGTCGGTGACGATCCTTTGCCGCCGTGACGCTCTCGCCCGGAGCATGTCCGACTACCTGGTGCAGCAGATCGAGCGGGCACCGAACATCGTGGTCCGGTTCCAGACCGAGCCAGTCGACGGGCACGGCGGCGGGCGGTTGGAAGGCATCACGCTGCGCGACCGGCGCAGCGGCGCGACCCAGGACGTCCCCGCCGGGGCCCTGTTCGTCATGATCGGCGCCGAGCCGCGCACCGACTGGCTCGCCGGCAGCGTCGAGCGGGACGACCGCGGCTACGTCCTGACCGGCCATGACCTGCTCAGGTCCGGCACGCCGCCGGCGGGATGGCCGCTGCCGCGGCCGCCCCTGCTACTGGAGACCAGCATCCCCGGCGTGTTCGCGGCCGGTGACGTGCGCCACCGGTCGGTCAAGCGGGTCGCGTCGGCCGTGGGGGAGGGCGCGATCGCCGTGCAGCTCGTGCGGGAGTACCTCGACGAGCAGCCCGGCTGATCGCGACCCTCGTCCCCTGGATCAGCCGCGACCCGAGGGGCGGATGTTCTGGTTGAGCCGGAACAGGTTGGTCGGGTCGTACCGGTCCTTCACCGCCACCAGGCGGGCGTAGGTGTCGGGCGGGTAGGACGCCCGGACCCGGTCTTCCGCCTGGTCGGAGGTGAAGTTCACGTAGGCGCCGCCGCTGCTCCACGGGGCCATCGCCCGGTGGGTCGCGCGGGCCCATTCGGCGTGCTGGTCGAACCCGGCGCGGTCGGGTGAGCGGGCGAGGATGTTGAGCACGTAGGGGGTGCCGCGGTGGGCGAACGCCGTGGCGGCCTCGGGGACCCGTGCCATGGCGCCGCCACCGTGGTGGAGGTGCAGCTCGTGGACTGGTGCCTGCCCGGCGGCGTGCTGGGCCAGCAGGGTGTCGATGGCGTCGTCGTCGAGCCGGTCCAGCAGCGCCGAGGTGAAGTAGTTCTGGGCGCCTGCCTGCCACAGCGGGTCGAGCAGGCTCTGCATGGCGGTATAGGGCATCGGCCCCATCAGGTCGGCGACCGGCTCGGCCAGGGCCCGCAGCGGCTGGGCCGCCGTGGCGCCGTCGGAGACCGAACCGGCGTGGACGCCCAGGATGGCGACCACCATCTGGCCGTGAACCGCCTCGGGCAGGAACGGCACCGGCGGCGCGACCAGGATGTTGGCGAGCGTGGTGAGCTCGTCGGGCATGGATGTGGTGAGGTCGCGCCAGCCGCGGAGCACCTGGGCCGCCGACGCCCCGGCGTAGAACACCGGGCCGGCGAAGACCATCGGGCCGACCGGGTGGAGGCGGTATTCCAGCGACGTCACCACGCCGAAGTTCCCGCCGCCGCCGCGCAGCGCCCAGAACAGGTCGGGGTGCTCGTCCTCGCTGGCGGTCACGAGCTGGCCGTCCGCGGTGACCACGTCGGCTGAGAGCAGGTTGTCGGCGGTGAGGCCGTACTTGCGCAGCAGCCAGCCGAGCCCACCGCCGAGGGTGAAGCCGGCGATGCCGGTGCTGGACACCAGGCCGCCGGTGACGGCCAGGCCGAACGCCTGGGTCTCGTGGTCGAACTCCGACCAGGTCACTCCTGGCTGGGCAACCACCCGCCGGCTGGCCGGGTCGACCCAGATGCCCTTCATCGGCGAGGTGTCGATGACGACCCCGCCGTCGCTGGTGGAGAACCCGGCGATGCTGTGCGCGCCACCACGGATCGCCACCGTGAGCCCCTCGCTGCGGGCGAACTCCACCGCCCGCACCACGTCGGCGGCGCCGGCGCAGCGGATGATCAGTGCGGGGTAGCGGTCGTGGGCGGCGTTCCAGACCGCGCGGGCCTGGTCATAGTCGGGATCGCCCGGTCGTACCAGCGCACCCCGTAGGGTGCCTTCCAGTTCGCCGATGCTGGCCTCGCCGATGACGTCGCGGCCGTTGGCCATGGTGGCCATGGTGTCTCCCCTGTGCTCGGGTCACCTGTCACCGTGACCCTTCCAGGGCCCGCTCAACGTCCGCTTAGCAGCGGCTTAGCGTTGCCGGCCAGGAACGCCAGCCCAGCCGTGTCGCCGAGGGCGACGAAGCGGCGCCGCGCCTCGTCGACGCAGTCCGCGGCGGTGGTCTCGTCGCCGGCCTGTCGCTCCAGCTTGGCCAGGGACAGCAACGCCCACGCCCGCGGCCGGAAGCAAAAGTGGACCAGCGGCAGCTCACGCCACTGCCGCAGCACCCGCCGCGCCCGCTGGTGCTCCCCGGCGTCGAGCAGGACCAGGCCGAGGTCGAGCAGCGCCCCCCACCGTCCCGGCCCGTCCTCCATCTCCTCGAAGAGCAGGAACGCCTCCCGCAGCAGCCGGTCGGCCTGTCCAAGGTCCCCCCCCGCCGCGGCGACCAGGCCCTGGTTGACCACCGTGACGCCGACCCCGCGCCGGTCGCCCACTCGGCGCCGGATCTGACGGCTCCGGTCAAGCAGCTCACCCGCCTCGGAGAGCTCGCCGGCGAGGCGGTGCAGGTTGGCGAGGTGGCACAGCGCAACCCCCTCACCGTGCAGGTCGCCCAGGCGCTGGAAGGCGCTGACGCTCTGCTCGACGAGCCCGCGCGCCCGCACCTCCTCGCCTCCCATGCGGGCCGCATACGCCAGGTTGGACAGCGTGTAGGCGGCCGCCTGGTCGGCGCCGACCCGCTGGTACAGCAGCACGGTCTCGGTGAAGAGCATGCGAGGCTGCCCACCGGGCCCGAGCTCCCAGAACCACCCCGGCGTGGCAGCGGAGAAGAACCCCGGCCCCTCCGCCGGGAGCCGGTCGAGCAGGCCGAGGGTCTCGTCCAGGTAGGCCTCGGCGTCCCGGCTGGCGCCCCGCATCAGGGAGATCACACCGAGCATGTGCGTGGCGCTGGCGACCACGCCGTCGCCCCGGACCCTCGCGGCCAGGGAGCGGCCCTCCTCGACCAGCTGGACCCCATGCTCCCACGCGCCGTCCTCCACCCAGGACAAGAGGCCCGTCAGGTGCAGGGTCTGCGCCAGCACCTCCTCGTCGGCGACCTCGCGCATGATCGCCGACGCCTCCAGCGCGAGCTCCAGCATGGGGGCGGTGAGGTCGCCGCGCCGGACCCGCATGGCGGCGGCGGCGAGCAGCGCCCTGGCGCGCAGCGGCGTCCGCGCGGAGGCCGCTGCCAAGGTCGCCTCCAGCCAGCGGCTGCCCTCGGCGAAGTGCCCGCGAGCCAGCCAGAAGCGCCACAGGCTGACCGCGAGCCGCAGCGCCTCCGCCGGGTCGTCGGCCAGGCCGCTGGACAGCGCGGCTCGCAGGTTGTCGTGTTCGACGTCCAGCGCCTGCGGGGTGTCGTTGACGACGCCGACGGCCCGCTCCGGGTCGTGTGCCGCGGCGAACGCCACGTACCAGTCGCGATGGGCGCGGACCCGGGCCGCCCGCTCACCGGCGTCCCGCAGCCGCTGGTCGGCGAACTGCCTGATCGTCTCCAGCAGGCGGTAGCGCGCCACGCCCTCGGCGTGCTCGACCTGCACCAGGGACTTGTCGACCAGGCGGCTCAGCAGGTCGACGACGTCCAGGCCGTCGCCGTCGCCGTCGCAGACGTGCTCCACCGCCTCCAGCGACATGCTGCCCGCGAACACCGCCAACCGGCGGAACAGGACCCGTTCGCGCTCGTCGAGCAGGTCGTGGCTCCATGCCAGCGTGGCGTGCAGGGTCTGCTGCCTGGTCACGGCGGAGCGGCTGCCCCGTCCGAGGACGCGCAGGGCATCGTCGAGCCGGGCGGCGATCTGCGCGGGTGCCAGCGCGGACGTCCGCGCCGCGGCAAGTTCGAGAGCCAGCGGCATCCCGTCCAGGCGGACGCAGATCTCCGCCACCGCGGGCGCGGTGGTCTCGTCGAGCACGAACCCCGCCGCCGCGTCACGCGCCCGCTCGACGAACAGCCGGACCGATTCCAGCTCGGCCAGGCGGGCGAGGGGCGGCAGGTCCCGCAGGTCCGGGAGCGCCAGCGACGGTGTGCGCCAGGTCACCTCGCCGCCCACCCGCAACGGCTCGCGGCTGGTGGCCAGCACCACGACGTCCGGGCAGGTGCGCAGCATGGCGGTGGCGAGCCGTGCGCACGCGTCCAGGAGATGCTCGCAGTTGTCCAGGACCAGCAGCAGCCGCCGCCCGGCCAGCTGCATGGCCAGCGCGACCTCGGCCGTCCCCGTCTCGGGCAGCGGCACGTCCAGCACCGACGCGACCGTCTGCGGCACCAGCTCGGGACGTGACAGCGACGCCAGCTCGGCGACGTGGACGCCGTCGGGGTAGCGTTCCACCAGCCTGGCCGCCGCCTCGTAGGCGAGCCGGGTCTTGCCGGCGCCGCCAGGGCCGGTCAGGGTGAGCAGCCTGGTGCGGCCGAGGGCCTGGTCGATCTCGGCGAGCTCGCGCCGGCGGCCGACGAAGGACGTCTGCTCCGGCCGTGGACCTTCCTTGGCGCGGGCGGCATCCCGCTCCGCCGCCGCGGACCCGATCGCCGGCGGTGCCGCCGGCCGGAGGTCGCGGTTGGTGAGCAGGTCCCGGTAGAGCCGCTTGGTCGCCGGCTCGGGGTCGGCGGCGTACTCCTCGGCCAGCGCCTCACGGAGCCGGTCGAACGCCGCCAACGCCTCGTACCGGCGACCACTCGCGGCCAGGGCGGTCATCAGCATCCGATAGGCGCCCTCGTGGAAGGGGTCGGCGGTGGTCACGGCGCCCACGATGTCGACCACCTGCGTGTGCTCCCCGAGGCCGTGCAGCACCTCGGCATACTCGACCAGCATGCCGAGATGGCGTTCGCGCAAGGCCTCGCGCGGCCCTTCGGCCCAGTCCTCGAACCGGTCCTCGGGCAGCAGATCGCCGCGGTACAGCGCGGCCGCCGTCCGGTAGTCCTGGGGGTCCCGGGTCCGCCTGGCCCGCTGGCGGGCGGCGTCGAAGGCGTCCGTGTCGAGCCACGGCATGGTGCCCTCCGACAGCAGCACGATGTCGTCACGGAGACTGAACAGGCCGCCCGAGGCGCCGCCCACCACCCGGCGCGCGACGTACAGCGCCTGATGCAGGTTGTTGGCGGCCGCCGCGGTGTCCCGGTCAGGCCACAGGACGGCCATCAGCGCCTCACGGTGCATCCGATGCCCACTGGCCAGGGCCAGCAGCTTGACCAGCGTCTTGGCCTTGCGGAGCCGCCAGGCGTCGGCGGTCACCGGACGATCCGCAACGGTGACCTCGAAGCCACCGAGAAGCCGGATCCGTACGCCTGCGTCGTCAGCCACTGTCCTGTGCCGCTCCAAGACCGCGGTGTCCCACCTCGACGCTACCCGCGCCAAGGCAGGCCGGCCAGTGAACCGCACCGCGGGTCGGGCCGCCGCGGTGGTGGGAAGGACCACGGCGACCCGCGGAGCGGTAGGCTGGCCGCCAGCGCGACACCGACCGAGGAGACCGCCAGATGCCCCGCCCCGAGCCGACCAAGGAGCAGGTCGAGTCGAGGACCGCGTCGCTGTCCAGCGAACCCGGCAACCCGACCGAGGATCCGGAGGCCCAGGCGAGGGCGCTGCTCGAGGAGTCGGAGGAGCGGGTCGAGGACCCAGCCGCCCGCGACCCCGACCATCCCGGCGTGATCCGGCGGGGCTCCGACGAAGGGGTCGGCACCGAGACGTGACCGGCGCGGCGCACCCCGCTACAGCGGGGCGGTGAGCTCCAGCGCCACCCCGTCGGGATCCTTGAACGGCAGCACCGCGATGCCGAACGGCGGCAGATCGCTGATGCTGCTGTGCTCGACGCCGCGGTCCTCGAAGGCCTGCGCCGCCGCCTCCAGGTCGGCCTTGGAGCCGACGCTGAAGCTCAGGTGGTCGAGGCCGCAGCGGAACGGGTCGAAGCGGTCGCCGGTCCGCTCGGTGTCCACCGGGCGCAGCCCGATGAGCATGTCGCCGTTGACCATGACGATGCCGTCCTGCAGCAGGTCCACGGTCAGGTCGTGGTGGGGATCGCCGGCCGGCAGCGGGGCGTCCATGGCGATCTGGAAGCCGAGCAGCTCGGTGTAGAACGCCCGGGACCGTTCGACGTCGGTGACGGTGAGCCGGATGTGGTGGACCGGGCCGAGCGACAGCGGGACTGCCATCGAACGCCTCCTTAGGTCGACAGCGAATGCGCTGACCCATGATGCGGCCGGTCGCCGCGCCAGGAAAGCGCCATCGACCGGCAGGTCGGGGAGGTGGGCTGGTTGTCGGAGACGGCGGATGCGACGATCCCTGGCAGGTGCACGTCTTGGTGACCCGACCGGACAGGAGCCCCATGGCCGGTGGGCAACCGCAGTGGGCGCGATGCAGCCATGACGGCTGCGTCGGCATCCGGCTGGTGAGCGCCGCCTGGTGTCTGGCCCACGCCGCCGAGCAGGCTCCCGACGCCTTCGACGCCGAGCTCAAACGCATCGGCGCGGAGGGCACGGTCGACGCGCGCGGGGTGGACGTCAGCCACGACCGCCGGATGGTGGCGGGCGCGGCGCAAGACCCTGGCCGAGGAGCAGCACTGGCGCGCGGCGCGTCCGGGCCGCTGGCGACCGGCCGGCTGGTACCCGCCGGCCTGCCAGCCGCCCGCATCCGCTCAGGCCGAGGAGGCAGCCGGGGCGCGAGGGCTGGTAGAACCGGCGCGGCTGGCGGCGCTGTACCGGGAGCTGCGCAAGGGCCGCGAGGACGCCAAGGACGAGCCGGGCGCCGCCGACTTCTACTACGGCGAGTGCGAGATGCGCCGCCGCGACCCCGGCACCTCCAGGTCGGAGCGGTTCGTGCTGTGGATGTACTGGCTGCTGTCCGGCTACGCCCTGCGAGCCTGGCGGGCGCTGGCCGCCCTCGCCGTGGTGGTGGTGCTGGCCGGGGTCGCGTTGGCGTTCTGGGGGTTTCCCGGTGGGACGCCGACCTTCCGGCCGGCCGCTCTTGCCCCCGGCGGGGCGCTGGTCTACGAGCGGCAACCCGCCCAGCCCCCGTCGGGGCCGGCCCGGCTGCCTGACGCCATCCGGTTCAGTGCCCGCTCGGCGACCGCGTTGCTGCGTGGACCGGACCGGCCGCTGACCCCTGTGGGGGAGTGGCTCGAGATCGGTCTTCGGTTCGCCGGGCCGGTGCTGCTCGGGCTGGCGGTGGTGTCGGTGCGAGGCCGCGTGCGGCGCTGACCGCGCTCGGAGCGTTCCGCCCGCCTGCCACGTCAGGAGCTGGTCGAGACGGCCCCGGTCTCGACGTGGAAGTGCTCCACGAGCGTTTGCAGCTCGACCGCCATCCCGGTGAGGCGCTCCGCGGCCTGCTGCGTCTCGACGGCGCCGTCGCTGCTGGCCTTGGCGGCGTGGGCCACCTGGACAGCGCTGTGAGCGATCTGGGCGGTGCTCTGGGCGGCCTGGGCGCCGCTGCGCCCCATCTCGCTGGTGGTCGTGGACTGCTGCTCGACCGCGGTGGCGATGCTGGTCTGCGAATCGTTGACCTGGCCGATGATGGTGGTGATCTTGCCGATCGCCTCCACCACCTCCCTGGCGGAGGACTGGATCGCCAGGATCTTCGCCCCGATCTCCTCGGTGGCGTTGGCCGTCTGCTTGGCCAGTTCCTTGACCTCGCCGGCGACCACGGCGAAGCCCTTGCCCGCCTCGCCCGCCCTGGCAGCCTCGATGGTGGCGTTGAGCGCCAGGAGGTTGGTCTGCTCGGCGATGGAGGTGATCAGGTTGGCCACCTCGGAGATCTCGGATGATGCGTCACCCAGCCGGGTGATCGTGGTGGTGGTGGTCTCGGCCACCTCGACGCCGGTGTTGGCCACCTGGCCGGCCTGGGCGGCGTTGCGGGCGATCTCCTGGATCGAAGCCGACATCTCCTCGGTGCTGCTGGCGGCGGCCTGGGCGCTGGCCGAGATCTCGGTTGCGGCCGTGGAGACCACCTCGGCCTGCGTCGCCGCCTGATCGGCGTCGCGGACCAGCCGCTCGCTCACGGTGGTCAGGTCGTCAGCCGAGCCGGCCAGCCTCGTGGCCGTGCCGGTGATCGACCGGACCACGTCGTGGAGCCGGGTCAGCGTGCCGTTGAGCGCGGTCCCCATGAGCCCGACCTCGTCCCGTGAGGTGACCTCGACCCGCCGCGTGAGGTCCCCCGCGGTGACATCCCTGAGCGCGTCGACCATGTGGTGCAGCCGGCTGCTGATCGCCTGGCTCATCCGCAGGGCCAGGGCGACGCCGAACAGCAGGCTCACCGCCAGCAGCCCGGCCACCAGGCGGGTGGATCGGCGGCCGAGCGCGGCGACCTCCCGCTGCCGCTCGTTGCCGGTCTGCTGCTGGAGCTCGATCAGGCGCCCCAGTGCCGCGACCGAGGCCGCGCCATAGGGAGTGGTCGTCTTGGCGCGCCAGTCGGCGGCCTCCTTGAGCTTCCCCGCGCTGAACAGCTCGAACCAGCGTGGCCTTGCCTGCCGGTACTGGGTGAACGCCTGGTTCCATTCGGTCAGTGCCTGGCGCTCTTCGGGGGTGCGCCGCCCGGCGGCGTAGCGCCGCAGGCTGTCGTTGATGACCGCGTACCACTTGGCCTGGCTTTCGAGAATCGCCTGGCGCTTTTCGGGAGCGACGATGAACTGGGGAAAGCCGTACCGAAGTTCCCAAAGGGCCGACTGGGCGCCGCCCAGGTAGACCGCGGCCTGCACGTTGTCCTCGTACAGCAGGTGGGCCGCACCAGACATGCGCTCCGTGGTCCGCCAGCCCGCGAAGCCGACGCCGCCCAGCAGGGCCAGCACCACGCCGAAGGCCACCAGCAGCTTGGCACGGATGGACATGTCCGCCTCGACTTTCGCTGTTCGCCAGCGAAGGCCACTGGCGGCCGCCCGCGACCACCCTCATGCGGGGGACAGGGTCGTCTTCACCTGAATCGGTCACCGCCGACAGGGAGTTGAGCAGCCCGGTGCCGCCACGCCGACCACCGGGGCCGCTCCAGTGGCGACGGGAGCGCGCCGATCCCTCGGGAAGACCTGCCGCGGCCGGCGCGGTTGGTCCGCACCAGGGAGCTTGCTGACGCCGTGACACCGATCGTCGTCCTTCTCGTCGAAGACTCCGCCGCCATCAGGGCGTTGGTGCGCAGGATGCTCGGCGCCGGCGGCCACACCGTGGTCGAGGCGGCCGGCGGAGCGGCGGCGCTGGCGGTCTGCCGCGAACAGCAGCCCGACGTCATGCTGCTCGACGTCGAGATGCCGGAGATGAGCGGGTGGGACGTGCTCGCCGCCATGAAAGCGGACCCCGAGCTCCGCGACGTTCCGGTGGTCTTCTTGACCGGCCGCTCGGACACCACCGACATCGTCGAAGGGTTGCGGCTCGGCGCGCACGACTACCTCCGGAAGCCGTGCGAGCCGACCGAGCTGCTCGCCCGCGTCCAGGCCGCCGCCAGAGTGAAGCGGCTCCAGGACCAGCTACGCCAGCGCAACGAGGAACTCGACCAGATCAGCCGCACCGACACGCTCACCGGGCTGCGCAACCGCCGCCACGTCCAGGAATATCTGGCCAGGCTGGTCAGCCTGGCCCGGCGCAACGCCGAGCCGATCGCGGTGCTGGTGGTCGACATCGACCATTTCAAGTCGGTGAACGACCGGCACGGGCACGACGCCGGCGACGCCGTGCTGCGCCAGGTCGCCGACCGGATGGCGCGCAACATTCGGCTCGAGGACATGGTCGGCCGGTGGGGCGGGGAGGAGTTCCTCGTGGTCCTGCCGTGCACCGCCACCGAGGGCGCGGCCGAGCTGGCCGAACGACTGCGACAGGTGGTCGCCGACGAGCCCTACCGGCTCGGGGACGGCGACGTGATCCCGGTGACGATCAGCCTCGGCTGCGCCGCCAGCCTGACCGACGATGCCGGAGCACTGGTCAGATCCGCCGATGCGGCGCTGTACGAGGCGAAGGAGGCCGGCCGCAACCGCGTGGTCGTGGCGGCGTCGGACGAACTCGCCCGTCCGGTCGGCCCGCACCGGAGCTAGGCACCGACCGACGCGGCCTGAGGAGGATCGCTTGGAGGACCTCGACGAGATCATCGCGGAGTTCCTGGTCGAGAGCCACGAGAACCTCGACCAGCTCGACGGCGATCTCGTGGCCCTCGAGCAGGACCCGACCTCGCGTGAACTGCTCGGCCGCATCTTCCGCACGATCCACACGATCAAGGGGACCACCGGGTTCCTCGAGTTCGGGCGCCTCGAGGCGCTCACCCATGCCGGGGAGAACCTGCTGAGCAAGCTGCGTGACGGGGAGCTCGGACTCTCGGCCGAGATCACCGGCGTCCTGCTCACCATGGTCGACGCCATCCGCTCCCTGCTCGCGGCGATCGAATCGACCGGCCAGGAGGGTGAGGCGGACCACACCGAGCTGATCGCGACGCTGACGCGCCTGCAGCAGGGTGGCGCCGCCGCGACCGCCGGGCGCCACGAGCAGCCGGAGACGAGCTCGCCGGTCGGTGAGGTCATCGTCGAACACGGCGGGGCGACCGAGGACGACGTCAGCCTCGCCGTGACCGCACAGGACGTCGGCGACACCCGCCCGATCGGGGAGATCCTCGTCAGCCAGGGCTCGACCACATCCGGTGAGGTGTCGCTGGCGCTCGAGGTCCAGGCGGAACGCCGCTCCGTCGCCGACGGCAACATCCGCGTCGACGTCGACCGGCTCGACTCGCTGATGCGCCTCATGGGCGAGCTGGTCCTCACCCGCAACGAGAGCGTCGCCCATGCCGCGGCCGCCGGCGACGCCGCGCTGGTCCGGGCGTCGGCCCGCTTGAACCACATCACGAGTGAGCTGCAGGAAGTGGTCTTGCGGATGCGGATGCAGCCGATCGACACGGTGTGGAGCAAGCTGCGCCGCTTCGTCCGCGACCTCGGCGCCACCTGCGGCAAGACGGTGCGCCTGGAGATGGAGGGCCGGGAGACCGAGCTGGACAAGACGATCCTCGAGGCGGTCAAGGACCCCCTGACCCACCTCGTCCGCAACGCCGTCGACCACGGCATCGAAGCTCCGCAAGACCGCCTCGCCGCCGGCAAGGACGAGCAGGGCCTGCTGCTGCTCCGCGCGTTCCACGAAGGCGGGCAGGTCAACATCGAGATCCAGGACGACGGCGCGGGCATGGACCCGGCCCTGGTCGCGGCCAAGGCACTCGAGCTCGGCCTGGTGAGCGCGGAGGAGCTGGCCCGGATGAATGAGCGGGAGATCATCAACCTGATCTTCCTGCCAGGCTTCTCGACCGCGGCCACGGTGACCAACGTCTCCGGCCGTGGCGTCGGGATGGACGTGGTCAAGTCCAACCTCGAGAAGATCGGCGGCGCCATCGACGTCAGGAGCGCGATCGGCGCCGGCACCACGTTCCACGTCAAGATCCCGCTGACCCTGGCGATCATCCCGGCCCTCACGGTGGGCTGCGCGGGCGATCGCTACGCGATCCCGACGGTCAACCTCGTCCAGCTGGTCCGGTTGGAAGGTGAGCAGGCAGGCATCGAGCTGATCGCCGGGACGCCGGTGTACCGCCTGCGGGGGAGCCTGCTGCCCCTGATCTACCTCGACCGCGAACTCGGCGTCTCGGATCCCGACCCCGAGCGCGACAGCGTGCTGATCGTCGTGCTGCAGGTCGAGGACCGGCGGTTCGGCGTCGCGGTCGACGCCGTCCTTGACTCCCAGGAGATCGTGGTCAAGCCGCTCAGCTCCCAGCTGGAGCAGGTCGCGGTCTACGCGGGGGCGACCATCCTCGGCGACGGTTCGGTCGCCCTGATCCTCGACGTCCTCGCGCTCGCCCAGCGGGCGAACGTGGTGGCCACGGGCCGGGAACTGGCCCGCGACACCGCCGACCACGTGGACGCCGACGACCGGCCGGAGACACGCTCGGCGCTGCTGGTCGCATCGGTCGGCCAGGCGCGACAGGTGGCGATCCCGCTCGACAGGGTGACCCGGCTCGAGGAGTTCCCGGCCGCCTCGGTCGAGTACGTGGGCAGCCGCGAGCTCGTGCAGTACGGCGGGGAGATCCTGCCCCTGGTCCGCCTGACCAGGCTGCTCGAAGGCGCCGGCCCGCGGGCGGACAGCGACGTCCTGTCGGTGGTGGTGTGCTCCAGTGGCGGTCGGGCGGTAGGGCTGGTGGTCGACGCCATCCTGGACATCGTCGAGGGCGGCCTGCCCGGCCACGGCAACCTCAGCGGGGACGGCCTGCTGGGCACGGCCGTCGTCCAGCACAGGATCACCGAGCTGCTCGACCTGGAGGAGATCATCCGCAAGGCCGACCCGCGGTTCTACGACGCCCCGGCGGTGCCGGCGGAGGGCCGGGCATGAGCGTGGCCCAGTTGTCCACCTTCTCCGTCGATGGCTACCTGTTCGGCGTCGAGGTGGCGATGGTCCAGGAGGTCATCCGCTACCAGCCGATGACCCGGGTGCCGCTCGCCCCGGCCGCGCTCGTCGGGCTCATCAACCTCCGCGGACAGGTCATCACCGCCGTGGACCTGCGGCACCGGCTCGGCTTGGGCGACCGGGCCGCCGGCGCGCTGCCGATGGACGTCATCGTCCGCACCGGGGACAGCCTGGTGAGCCTGCTCGTCGACCGGATCGGCGACGTCGTCGAAGTGGCCGAGGACGCATTCGAGGCGCCGCCCGAGACGCTGCTCGGCAGCGCCCGGGAGCTGATTCGCGGCGCCTACAAGCTCGACGACGCGCTGCTGCTCCTGCTCGACGTCCGGGGTGCGGTCGAGCTGCAGCCGGCCGGCTGAGGCTCAGGGACGGCCGGCACGCCGCCGATGTAGAGGTGGTGGGCGGCCTGCCCTTCGAGGGCTCGCGCTCGCAGACCCGGAACGGTGACCTGGCGAAGGATCACGGTGCGCGCTCTCATCCTCGACGACTCGCGGGCCATGCGGATGATCCTGCGCCGGATCATGCAGTCGGCGGGGTTCGAAGTCGTCGAGGCGGCCGACGGCCAGCAGGGTCTTGACGCGCTCTCCGGGTCTCCGCTCCCGGACGTGGCGCTGGTGGACTGGAACATGCCGGGCGTCGACGGGCTGTCGTTCGTCAACGCGGTGCGGGACAACCCGGAGTACCGCCCGATGACGCTCATGATGGTGACCACGGAGAGCGAGCAGGACCAGATCGTGCGGGCCCTCGCCGCCGGCGCCCACGAGTACATCATCAAGCCGTTCACCGCCGACGCGGTGGTCGACAAGCTCGAACTCCTCGGTCTCCTGCCGGAGTGACGTGGTGGAGCCGATCGCCGTCCTGGTTGTCGATGACTCGGTGGTCGTCCGCCGCATCGTGACCAGGATCCTCTCGGAGGATCCCGGCATCAGGGTCGTCGGCGGCGCCGCATCCGGCCGGAGCGCCCTCGAGAAGATCGAGCAGCTCGCGCCGGACATCCTCACGCTGGACATCGAGATGCCCGAGATGGACGGCCTGGAGACGTTGCACCACCTGCGCCGGCTGCATCCCCGGCTGCCGGTGATCATGTTCAGCACGCTGACGGAGCGGGCGGCCGCGGCGACCCTGGAAGCGATCTCGCTCGGCGCCCGCGACTACGTCACCAAGCCGGGGAACCTCGGCAGCACCAGCTCCGCGTTCGAGGCGGTCCGGTCCCAGCTGGTCCCGAAGATCAAGGCGCTGGTCCCGCGCCGACCAGCTTCCCGGGAACCCGTCCGCGCCGTGCCGCCGGCGCACACCTGGCCGGCCCGGAGCGACCCGCACGAGATCGTCGTGATCGGCTCGTCGACCGGCGGTCCCGACGCGCTGGCGACGATCGTCCGGGCACTGCCTGACGACCTGCCGGTGCCGGTGGTGATCGCCCAGCACATGCCCCCGCTGTTCACCCGGCTGTTCGCGCAGCGGCTCGACAAGCTGTCCAAGCTCACGGTCGTCGAGGGCCGACCATGCATGCCGCTCGAGCCCGGCCTCGTCGTGATCGCTCCGGGGGACTTCCACCTGCTCGTCGTGCAGGGCCAAGATGGGCCCCTGGTCACGACCAACCAGGACGCGCGGCAGCACGGCTGCCGGCCAGCGGTCGACGTGCTCTTCCGGTCGGCCGCCTCCGTCTTCGGCGGCCGGGTGCTCGCCTGTGTGCTGACCGGCATGGGACATGACGGGCTGCGCGGGAGCGAGCGGCTCCGGGCCGCCGGTGCGGAGATCGTGGTCCAGGACCAGGCGACTTCGGTCATCTGGGGGATGCCGGGCGCGATCGCGACCGCCGGGCTGGCCGACCGGGTCCTGCCGCTGCCCGCGATCGCCGCCGATCTCACCGACGCGGTCTGGCGGTCGCGCGCCGGCGCACCGCCCGGCTCACGCCTCGGCGCCGGTGCCAGCTCATGAGCGCCGCGGCGGCCGACTTCGACTACGTCCGCGAGCTGGTGCGTCGACGGTCGGCGATCTTCCTGGAACCCGGCAAGGAGTACCTGGTCGAGTCCCGGCTGCTGCCGATCGTCCAGGCCAGCGGGGAGGGCGATCTCGCCCGGTTCATCTCCCGGCTGCGCAGCTCACCAGAGGGGTCCCTGCACACGCAGGTGGTCGAGGCGATGACCACCAACGAGACCTCCTGGTTCCGGGACCACCACCCCTTCAACGCACTCGAATCGGTCATCTTGCCCGACCTGCTCCGCCGCCGGGCGACGGTGCGGCGGCTCACCATCTGGTCGGCGGCCACCGCGAGCGGCCAGGAGGCGTACAGCATCGCGATGGTGCTGCACGATCTGCTGGCCGCGAACCCGGCATGGGACCTGCGCGTCCTGGCCACCGACCTGTCGGAGGAGATGGTCAGCCGGACCAAGGCCGGCCGCTACAGCCAGCTGGAGATCAACCGGGGCCTCCCCGCCGCCAAGCTCGTCAGGCACTTCACCCGGTCCGGCACCGAATGGCAGGTCAACCAGGAGCTGCGGCGGATGGTCGAGGTCAGGCAGCTGAACCTCGCCGCCCCGTTCCCGCCGTTGCCGCCGGTCGACGTGATGTTCCTGCGCAACGTCCTCATCTACTTCCAGCCGGACACCAGGCGGCAGATCTTCGACCAGGTGCGGCGGGTGCTCCAGCCCGACGGGTACCTGGTACTCGGTGGGGCCGAAACCGCCGACATCGAAGCCTTCGAGCGCGTTCCACTCGACAAGGCCACGGTCTATCGGATCCGTGGCGGACAGGCGGCGACATGACCACCAGCAGCGACGAGGAGACCAGGGAGTTGCTCGCCACCGACGAGCAGATCGTTGCGATCACCCGGGACGTGTGGACCTCGTTCACCGGCAAGGAGATCGATCCCGCGGATGACGAGGTGGTGGCCGGCGGCGAGGTCACCGTCGGCTGCGTCGCGGTGATGGGCGGGTGGCAAGGATGCGTGCTGCTCGCCGCTCCGACGCCGCTGGCGCGGACGGTCGCGTCGGCGATGTTCGACCTGCCCGCCGGACAGCTCACCGACGACGAGGTCGCTGACGCACTCGGCGAGCTGACCAACATGATCGCCGGCAACGTCAAGAGCCTGCTTCCCGGACCGAGCAGCCTGTCGATGCCGGCGGTGACGGTGGGCGCCTCGTACACCGTCCGGATCCCGCGCGGGTTGCTGGTCAACCGGGTCTCGGTCACGTGCGAGGGCCAGCGGCTGACCGTCAGCCTCTGGCAGACCTGACCGCCCAGCCACTGGCTCGCCTCGAGCCGTTCAGCCCCGCCGGGGCACCTCCCGTCGAGCCTGCCCCAGCTCGACGGACCGGCCGATGAACGCCGAGCTCGTGAACCCGCCAGCCATGCTCGCCAGTATGGCCGCCGCCAGCCGGCGTGGAAACGTGGGCGGGGGTGGCCGCCCGTGGCAGGGCGATCTATGCATAAACTGTCGCAAAACCGTGCAGGAGGAGCAGGGCTCCATGTACGACGTCATGGTCTTCGACCACCGTCTCGCCGAGCATCGGCCGCTCGACTCCAAGGC
>DATLQA010000268.1:0-9949 GCA_035535495.1 Actinomycetota bacterium
CGGCTACCACCTGCACAAGCTCTACGCCAAGCTCGGCATCGCCTCCCGCGCCGAGCTGCGCCAGATCGAGCAGCGCAACGGCCGCGGCGGTCGCTAGGGCTCAGGGCCGGATGATGATGCGGTTGTCGACCTCGGCGATGCCTGGCGCGGACCAGGCGGCCCGCTCCGCCTCCTTCATCTCGGCCCACGAGCGCACGGTCCCCTCGAGGATGACCTTGTCGCCGTCCACCTTGACCTTGATCCGTTCGGCGTCGGTGTGGGCGCTGCGCACCAGCGCGTCCTCGATCCTGCGCCGCAGCTCGCTGGGCGTGGCCTTGACCCGCGGCCGGAGGGTGATCAGGTTGCTGACCCCACGGACACCCGTCAGGCGGCGGACCGCCCGCTCGGCCTCGCGCTTCTCGTATTCCCATTCGAGCTCGCCGCGGAGGGTGACCCAGCCCTTGGACACGGTCACCTCGAGGTTCTCGATCGGCAGGAGCGCGTCCCATTCCAGCGCTCGGGTCGCTGCGGCGGCGATGTCGGCGTCGGTGCGCTCGGCGAAGCCGGGCAGCCGGACCTCGATGTCGTTGGCGACCGCCCGCACCCCGCGCACGTTATGGGCCGCCTCCTCCGCCGCCCATTTCTTGGTGTAGGCATCCACCCATCCGGTGAGGGTCACGACACCGTCCTTCACGGCGACGCCGATCTCGTTGGGCTGCACGCGGGCGTCCCAGGCCAATTCGTCAAGGACTTCCTGCTGGATCTGCTCGTCGGTCAGGGTCGTCGTTGCCGTGGCCATCGGCGATTCCCTCCTGTGTGACGTTCTGCACGGCAGCGGCCAGCCTGGCAGACCGCTGGCGGGCGTCGAATCCACCGAGCGATCAGTCGGCGCCGCCGTGGCGTTATCAGTCCGCTCGTGATGGTTGCCGGGCCTGGATGGAGGTACCCAGGTCCGGTCTGGTTCGATAGGGGTGGGGATGGCTGATCGTCTGTTCCGCGATCGAAGCGAGGCCGGCCGGGTCCTGGCCGGGCTCCTGGAGCACTATCGCGGCCGCCCCGACGTCGTCGTCCTCGGGCTGCCCCGCGGTGGGGTACCGGTGGCCTACGAGGTCGCCACCGCTCTCGGCGGTCCCCTCGACGTGTTCCTGGTCCGCAAGCTCGGGGCCCCGGGCCACGAGGAGCTGGCCATGGGGGCGATCGCCAGCGGCGGGACGCTGGTCCTGAACGAGGACGTCGTCCGTGGCCTGGGCGTTCGGCCGGAGGTGGTCCAGCGGGTGGCCGAGCGGGAGGGCCGGGAGCTGCTCCGCCGGGAGCAGGCCTACCGGCAGGGCCGGCCCGCGCCGGAGCTGGCCGGCACCACCGTGATCGTGATCGACGACGGCCTGGCCACCGGCGCGAGCATGCGTGCCGCCATCCAGGCCCTCCGCCAGCATCGGCCCGCCCGGATCGTGGTGGCGGTGCCGGCCGCTCCCGAGTCGACCTGCCGGGAACTGGACGCCCTTGTCGACGAGGTCGTCTGCGCGACAACGCCGTCGCCGTTCCTGGCCGTCGGACAATCCTACTGGGACTTCGCGCAGACGACCGACGAGGAGGTGCGGGACTTCCTCCGCGCCGCCGCCACGGCACGGCCGGCGGCCGGTGCCCAGGGGCCGACGGAGGTGGCCGCGGTCGGCTCCGAGGCGATCTCGGCCCCCGACGGCGTGCCGGACGACGACGCCCTGCTCGACCTGGTCGGCGACGCCCGCCTGGTGCTGATCGGTGAGGCCTCCCACGGCACTCACGAGTTCTACGCGGCGCGGGCCCGCATGACGCAACGGCTCATCGAAGAGAAGGGCTTCTGTGCCGTGGCGGCCGAGGCGGACTGGCCCGACGCCTATCGGGTGGACCGCTACGTCCGCGGTCGCGGCGACGACCCCACCGCCGAGGCGGCGCTGCGCGGCTTCGAGCGGTTCCCCAGCTGGATGTGGCGGAACACGGCAGTCGTCGACTTCGTCGGGTGGCTGCGTGAACACAACGACCGGGTCGGCGGCGGGGAGCGCGCCAAGGCCGGGTTCTACGGGCTGGACCTGTACAGCCTCCACCGGTCGGCCCACGAGGTCATCGCCTACCTGGAAGGTGTCGACCCGGCCGCCGCGGCCCGGGCCCGCCGGCGTTATGCCTGCTTCGACCACGTCTCCGGAAGCGACGGCCAGGCCTACGGGTTCGCGGCCGCCTTTGGGGCTGGCGATGTCTGCGAGCAGGAGGTGGTCGAGCAGCTGGTCGACCTGCAGCGCCATGCGCTGGACTACGCGCGGCGGGACGGGCTGCCCGCCCAGGACGAGCTCTTCTACGCCGAGCAGAACGCGCGGACCGTGAAGGCCGCGGAGGCGTACTACCGCGCGATGTTCAGCGGCCGGGCGTCCTCCTGGAACCTGCGCGACCGGCACATGGCCGACACCCTGGACGCGCTCGCTGTCCACCTCAGCCGTCGGCATCGGGGCCACCCGGCCAGGATCGTCATGTGGGCGCACAACTCCCACCTCGGTGACGCCAGGGCGACCGAGGGCGCCGCCAACGGCGAGCTGAACGTCGGCCAGCTGGTGCGCGAGCGGCACCCGCGCGACTGCTGCCTCATCGGCTTCACCACCTACACGGGCACGGTGACGGCCGCCGACGACTGGGAGGGCCCGGCCGAGCGCAAACGGGTGCGGCCGGCCCTCGCCGACAGCGTCGAGGAGCTCTTCCACGAGGTGGGGGAGAAGGGGTTCCTGGTCCGGTTCGGCGCCGCATCGGCTGCCGCCCGGGCGCTGCGCCCGCCGCACCTGCAGCGGGCGATCGGCGTCATCTACCGGCCCGAGACCGAACGCCAGAGCCACTACTTCCGCGCCCGGGTGGCCGACCAGTTCGACGCCGTGATCCACGTCGACGACACGCGGGCGGTGGAGCCGCTCGAGCGGACCGCCGCCTGGGAGCGGGGCGAGGTGCCCGAGACCTATCCCTTCGCCGTATGACGTCGCCCGCCGTCCACCAGGGCCTGCAGATCCCTGCCGCGGGGGTCACGCTGGAGGCCGACGTCGTGGTGCCAGACCCGGCGTCGGGGGTGGTGCTGTTCGCCCACGGCAGCGGCAGCGGCCGCCACAGCCCGCGCAACCGGCAGGTCGTCGGCGAGCTTCAGCGCGCCGGTCTGGCGACCGTCCTGGCCGACCTGCTCACACCGGAGGAGGAGCAGCTCGACGCCAGTACCGGCGCCCTCCGGTTCGACATCGGCCTGCTGGCCGGGCGGGTGGCGGCCCTGACCGACTGGCTGGTCGACCGGGAGCAGACCGCCGACCTCGGCGTCGGGCTGTTCGGCGCCAGCACCGGCGCGGCGGCGGCGTTGGTCGCCGCCACGACCCGGCCCGCCTCGGTCGAGGCGGTCGTCTCCCGCGGCGGGCGACCGGATCTGGCCGGTGGGCTGCTGCGCCTGGTGCGCCAGCCCGTCTTGCTGATCGTGGGGGAGCGCGACCCGACCGTCCTCGACCTCAACCGCAGGGCGATGGCGGAGCTGGGCGGCGAGACAAGGCTCGAGATCGTCCCTGGTTCGTCGCATCTGTTCGAGGAGCCGGGCGCCCTGGAGCAGGTCGCCCGCCTGGCCCGGGATTGGTTCGTCGGCCACCTCCAACCAGTACCGCGCCGCACCTGACGAGGGAGCCAACATGGCAATGACAGATACGCAGACCAGATCACTCGCGCCGGGCCAGCTGGTGCTGATCCACCCGGCGGACACCTTGGAGGACGACCCGCTGCGCCGACACCTGCTCAGCGGCCGCATCGAGGCCGTAGACGCGCAGGGTGTGCGGCTCCGGCCCTTCACCAGCGACGTGGACACCTTCCAGGACTACGACTCCTTCCTGCCATGGGCCTCGGTGGGGCTGGCAACGGTGGTCACGCCGGAGCAGCTGCCGCAGATGCGTCAGGTGCTGAACGACTCCATCAGCCGGGCGCTCCGCGAGGCCGCACCCGCGGCAGCCGACCCCGAGCACCCCGTCGGGAGGTTGTGAAGGTCCGCGCTCAGGCGGCGGACGGGGGCGAGGAGCCGCAGCGCCTGCTCCAGGCGGTCCACCCCCTGCACCTCGAGGCCTACGTCCTGCGCCTCCTGGAGCTCCTCGCGCGGCGCCAGGAACAGCCGCGCCCCGGCCCGCTGGACGCCGATCGCGATCCCCGGACTCGCCGGATCGTGAAGCTCGGCTCCGTCGACGCGGTTGAGCCGCCGCCGGGCTACCGGTCGCCGGCGGGCCCCTGGATGGCGATGCGGCGCTGCCCGCCCCGCTCGGCTTCGGGCTTGGCGACCCGGACGGTGAGCACACCGTCGTCCAGGTTGGCTTCGACGCCGTCCGGGTCGACCTCACCGGGCAGCGTGACCTCCATGTAGTACCTGCCGGTGGTGCGGGTGCTGCGGCGCAGGATGCCCTTGCGCTCGGTCTCCTTGCGCTGGGCACGGATCACCAGCCGCCGCCCGGCGACCTGGAGGTCGATGTCGTCACGCTTCACGCCGGGCAGCTCCACACGCAGCAGCCAGGCGTCGTCGAGCTCCTCCAGGTCCCCCAGCGGGGTCGAGAACCCGTCCCCCGACA
The DNA here is from genome assembly GCA_035535495.1 of Actinomycetota bacterium. GTDB lineage: Bacteria > Actinomycetota > CALGFH01 > CALGFH01 > CALGFH01 > DASUZB01. The sequence continues at coordinate 4,572 of DATLQA010000268.1, forward strand.
GAGCACTGAATCCGGGCCAGTCGGCGGTCAGCTCGTCCAGCGTGCGGCTGACCGCGCGGAGCCGCTCCAGCGGCTCGACGTTCCAGGGCTGTCTGGCGAGCGGCCCCCACGTCGTGGGCGTCCGAGTCTCCTGGGCCGAGCGGCTGCCGCCGCGACCTCGGGTGGGAACGGCCATCGGTTGGCACCTCCTGGGCGGCCGCCCTGTGTCGGGCTCAGACCGCCAGTCGTCGGGGGTCGCGTAGCGCGAATCGGTTCTGCCGACACCAACGAGTACCTCGCCGCGGTCGGCTGAACCGTCCTCGCCGTCACCGGCGCCGCACAAGCCGGTCCTCTAGGTAGGAGCCCAGCGCGAGGATCGCGAGCATGCCGACGGGGACCAGCACGATCGTGGCGACCAGGAGCGGTGACATGGTGGGACCTCCACGGATCATCCGAACGACGACCGCTCTTGCCTGCCCCGGCGGACGGCGCTCGACGCCACCCCCCAGACCAGCGACCCAATGGCTAGGCCGATGGCGAGGTTGATCGCCGCCGTGGCCACCTTGGTGGCGACGCCGGCGTCGGTCGAGAAGGGCACGAGCACGGCGGCGAGGATCGCGAGCGAGATGATCCAGGTGAAGAACTGCCAGGGGCGCGGGATGAACAGCAGCAGCAGGTGCATGAGCCCGGTGGCGACCAGGGCCGCGCCGGCGGCCACCAGGGCCAGCCTGGCGGTGTTGGCGTTGCCCAGCGTCCCGTCCTCGGTGGGCGCCAGCACCGGGACCTGGAACAGCCCGCGGGCGATCATCACGCCGACGACCGCGACCAGCGCGGCGACCACCGCGGTGGCCACACCTCCGGTCCACAGCCGGTTGGCGTCGACGCGCGACCGCTCGCCGACATCGCGGCCGTGCTGCGCGGACGGAGGTTCCGCCACGGTTGCTCCCTCCCACTGGCGCGGGATCACCTGGAACGGCGGCGGCGAGGGGGAGCGGGATCTGCGCCCGTGGCCACATCCCGGCAGACGCGATGCGCTCCGCTCCGCTGCTCCCCCAAGCAGCTGGCCTCCTCGCTCGCCGCCCTGACCGGCGTCTGATAGGGAGAGGCACCGGCCAACGACGACAGCCTGCCAGCGGTGGGCGGCCCTCGAATCTCCCGGGTGAGTAGTCTGCGCGGAGGGTTGGACGAGTTCGGCGGTGGTACCCGTAGCCGTCCACCACGAGCGAGAACAGGAGCCGCCATGACCACCCAGGCCGTAGGGACCCGGACCGTCGAGGGCCGCGAGCTCCCGCCGCCGGGCCGGTACCGGATCGATCCCACCCACTCCCAGGTCGAGTTCGTGGCCCGGCACATGATGATCGCCAGGACCCGGGGCCGGTTCCGGGAGTTCTCGGGAACGATCGACATCGCCGAGGCGCCCGAGCAGTCCTCGGTCGAGGTCGCCATCGTGGCCGCCAGCATCGACACCGGCGATCAGCAGCGCGACGCGCACCTGCGCTCACCCGAGTTCCTCGACGTGAAGCGCTTCCCCGAGCTGCGGTACCGCAGCACCCAGGTGCGGCCCGTGGCCGACGACCGCTGGGAGGTCATCGGCGACCTCACCATCCGGGACATCACCAGGCCGGTGACCCTGGACGTGGAGTTCTGCGGGGTGGCCACCGACCCATGGGGCAACCTCCGCGCGGCCTTCCTGGCCTCCACCGAGATCAACCGTGACGACTTCGACGTGAGCTGGAACCAGGCCCTGGAGGGCGGAGGGTTCCTGGTCGGCAAGGGCGTCAGGATCGAGCTCGACATCGAGGCCGTGCGCGAGGCGTAGCAGGGCCTTCAGCGGGAGTAGAACTCGACCACGAGCCGCTCGTCGCAGACCACGGGGATCTCGGCCCGCAGCGGCGGCCGGACCAGCTTGGCGGTGAGCGTCTCGATGTCGACGTCGAGGTAGGGCGGAACGGTGGCAGCGTGCTGACCGGTCGCCGCGACCAGGAACGGCGCCTTGGTCTTGCTGGCGGCGGCGACCTCGACGACGTCGCCCGGGCTGACGCGGAACGACGGCCGGTCGACCCGGCGGCCGCTCACGGTGATGTGGCCGTGGCTGACGGCCTGGCGGGCCTGGTAGATCGTCCAGTGCGAAGCCGGCGCGCAGCACCAGCGCGTCCAGCCGGGTCCCCAGCTCCACCAACAGCGCCTCGCCGGTGTTGTGGCCGCTATGTACGGCCCGGGCCATGGCCAGACGCAGCTAGGCCTCGCTGAGGTGGTACTGGGCGCATAGCCGCTGCTTGGCCAGCAGCCGCGCCCGGTAGTCCGACCCTGGCCGGCGCCGGCGGCCGTGCTGGCCGGGCGGGTAGGGCCGCCGCTCCAGGTGGCGCGCCGCCTTGGGGGTCAGCGCGACGCCGAGCACACGGCTCAGGCGGACCTTGGACCTCGTCCTGTTCAACTGTTCACCTCCTCTCCTTGGAAGACTGGTCCTCTTTGGAGAGAACACCCAGGCCAGAGCGGAATTCCGGCTACCGGCGGCCGGTCGTGCCTGCGCGACCGGCCAGCGCGGCGACGCCGTTCAGGATCCGCTCGCCGACCACCTCGGGTGGGCCGACGGCGTCGACCACGACCAGGCGACCGCGATCCCGGTAGTGATCGATCACCGGCCGCGTCTGGCTCGCGAACACCGCGAGCCGGTGGCGGATCACCCACTCCTCGTCGTCGAGCCGCCCGCGGCCGCGCAGGCGGCGCCACAGCTCGTCGTCGGGGACCTTCAGGTAGCAGGCCGCGTCGAGGATGGCGTCGCGCGCTTCTAGGTACCGGTCGAGCGCCTCGGCCTGATCGATGGTGCGCGGGAAGCCGTCGAGCACGAAGCCGCTGGCGCAGTCGGGCTCGCCGAGCCGCTCCAGGACCAGCTCGGTCACCAGCCGGTCGGGTACCAGGTCGCCACGGCGCAGGAACGCCTCGGCGGCCCTGCCGAGCGGGGTCGCCTCGGCGGCCTGGCGTCGCAGCAGGGCCCCGACGTGGATCGCGGGCAGCCGCAGCTTGGGTGCGATCCACGCGGCCAGCGTGCCCTTCCCGGACCCGGGAGGGCCGATCAGCGTGAGTCGCATCGGTTCCCGCCCTGCCGTTGGGGCGGACGGCCTGGGCCGGGTGGTTGGCCAGGCCGTCCGCCGTCCGCGTGTGGCTATGGGGATTGCTGGCTGAGGATCCGGGCCGCCTCGTCGGCCACCTCCTCGTCGACCATCACGTCGTAGCGGGTGGCCCGGACCCCGCCGACCGAGGCGAAGTCGCGGCGGCCGCCCGAGAGGGCGTGCAGCAGCAGGCCGATCAGCGCGCCGACCACGGCGCCCCAGAGGAGCCCGTAGAAGGCCAGGGTCAGGCTGGTCACCAGCGGGTCGACCCAGTTGAACAGGCCGAACAGCCAGCCGAAGAGCAGACCGAGCAGCGCGCCCTGGGCGGCCCCGTTCAGCGCCGCCCTGCCGTAGCCCAGGCGGCCGGTGACCTGCTCGACCGTCTGGAGGTCGCGGCCGACGATCGCGACCCCCTCGACCGGGAACCGCCGGTCGGACAGGAAGTCGACCGCCTGCTCGGCGTCCCGGTAGGACGAGTACGACGCGACCACGCGTCGGGCCTGCTCGGCCACCGGCCGGCCGCCTCTGGCGCGGGGCCCGCCCGCCTGCTCGGTCATGGCGAGTCTCCCGAGGAGGTTGCCGAGGACGCCCCGGTCGAGGCCCTGACCGGCTCCGGCTGGCGGGACTCGGCGGCGATCTGGACGCGGCGGGGCTTGGCCTGCTCGGCGACCGGGATGGTGAGCGTGAGCACGCCCATGTCGTAGCTGGCGTTCAGCCGCTCGGCGTCGAGGTTCTCGCCGAGGAACAGCTGCCGGGTGAAGCTGCCCTGCGGTCGCTCGTCGATGAGTACCTCGTCGCCCTCCTGGCGTGGCGACTGGCGCTGGGCCCGGATGGTCACGACGTTGCGCTCGATGGTGAGGTCGACGTCGTCGGGAACCACCCCTGGCAGGTCGAGATGGATGAAGAACTGGTCGCCCCGCCGGTAGGCCTCCATGGGGATGGTCCGCATCCCCCTGGTGCCGCCGAGGAGCTGCTCGGTGATGCGGTCGAAGTCGTGGAACGGGTCGAAGCGCATGACTGCCATGCCACTGCCTCCTGTGGTGTTCGTGTTCGTGGCCGTCGTTCAAGCTGCTGGTTCAGCGATCACCTCCTCGGCCCAGCGGAGCAGCGCGGGTGGTGGGACCGCCCCGACCTGCCGGGCGATCTCGCGGCCGTCGCGCAGGAGCAGCAGGGTAGGGATCCCCCGCACGCCCAGCCGCTCGGCGACCCGTGGGGCCTCGTCGACGTTGACCTTGACCGCCTTGAGGCGGCCGGCCAGCTCCCTGACCGCCTGTTCGACGCCGGGCTCGACGACCCGGCAGGGCCCGCACCACGGCGCCCACAGGTCGACCAGCACCGGCAGGGTCGAGCGGCCGGCGACCTCTTCAAAGTCGCCGTCGCCGGCCGAGGTCAGCCAGGGGAGCGCCGTGTGGCAGGCCGCGCAGCGGGGCGCGCCACTGGCGGCGGCGGGCACCCGGTTGCGCTTCCCGCAGTTGGGGCAGGTGACGATCTCGGCCACGCTCAGGCCGCCTCCTGGGTCTCCGGTGGGTTGTCGTAGGTGACGACCAGCTCGTCGTCCTTGGCGCCGACCCGCACGGTGGCCCCGTCGCGCACGTCGCCGCCGAGCAGGGCCCGGCCGATGGCCGTCTCGACCTCGTGGGAGATGAACCGGCGCAGCGGCCGGGCCCCATACACGGGGTCGAACCCCTGGGCGGCGATCAGGCGGCGGGCCCCGTCGGTGAGCTCCAGGGCCATGCGCCGGTCGGCCAGGCGCCGTCGCAGCTCGTCGAACTGGAGGTCGACGATGCGCTCGATCTGAGGCAGGGTCAGCGGCTTGAACAGCACGATGTCGTCGACGCGGTTTAGGAACTCGGGCCGGAAGTGGCGCCGCAGCTCGCCCATGACCGCGGCCCGGGCGTCCGGCTTGAGCTCGCCCTCCGGGGTGACGCCCTCCAGCAGGTACTCCGAGCCGATGTTGGAGGTCATGATCAGCACCGTGTTCCGGAAGTCGACGGTGCGGCCCTGGGCGTCGGTGATCCGCCCGTCGTCCAGCACCTGGAGCAGGGTGTTGAACACGTCGGCGTGGGCCTTCTCGATCTCGTCGAACAGCACCACCGAGTACGGCTTGCGCCGCACCGCCTCGGTGAGCTGGCCGCCCTCCTCGAAGCCGACGTATCCCGGCGGGGCGCCCAGCAGGCGGCTGACCGTGTGCCGCTCCTGGTACTCGCTCATGTCCAGCCGAACCATGTTCTCCTCGGTGTCGAACAGGGCCGCGGCCAGGGTCCTGGCCAGCTCGGTCTTGCCGACCCC
>DATLQA010000269.1:0-25557 GCA_035535495.1 Actinomycetota bacterium
GTGGTGTCGGAGGGGGGACTTGAACCCCCACCCCCCTGAGGGGACTAGGCCCTCAACCTAGCGCGTCTGCCTATTCCGCCACTCCGACGTGGTGTGCACCTTGGGTGCTGCCGGATTGTAGCAAAGGGACGGAGGGCCGCCTTCCCTCAACTCGCCAGGCTGACCTCGGCGAGGTCGACCACGCCCTGGGGGGTGAGGTCGAAGCCGCGGAGGCCGGGTGCGAGGGCGGCGGCGTGGCGCTGCCACAGCACCGGGACCTCCGGGAGCTGGGTCAGGAGAACGTCCTCCGCCTGCTGGTAGAGCACGATCCTGGCGGGGTCATCAGCGGTCGCCCTGGCCTGGGTCAGGAGCCGGTCGACGGCCGGGTTCCGGAAGTGGGTCAGGTTGTCGCCGCCGGTGGCGGCGAACTGGGGGGACAGGAAGGCGTCCTGGCGTGGATGGTCGGCGGTCCAGGCCAGGGCGAAGGCGTGGAGGCCGGGGCGGCGCAGGCGGGTGAGGTAGCTCTCCGGGTCGACCGGGTCGACGCGGGCCCTCAGACCGGCGGCGGCGAGGTCGGCGACCGCCAGCGCGGCGATGCGGCGGTCGACCGGGCGGTTGGGAACGACCAGGGTGAACGGCGAGCCGGCCGCGGCCAGGGACTTGGCCTGGACCGGGTCGTGGGTGCACGCCTTGCAGGCGGTCGGGCGGGCGCCGGGCACCCCGTCGGGGACCAGGGCGGTGGCAGGGACCCAGCTGCCGCCGAGGGCGGCGGCGATCCGGGCGCGGTCGAGGGCGAGGGAGACGGCGCGGCGCACGCGCGGGTCGTCGAACGGCGCGGCGCGCACGTCGAAGGCGAGCGACCAGATGGTCAGCTCGGGACCCTGGAGCAGGCCGGGGCGGGTGCGGCCGTCGGGTGAGCGGCCGTACACGCTCGCCGCCGCGGCGACCTGGTCGAGCGGGACGGGGGTGAACTGGACCAGGCCGTCCTGGAACTCCAGCCAGGCGGTCTGGGCGTCGGGGACGAGGTCGACGCGGACCTTGTCGAGCCAGGCGGGGCGGCCGGCCCAGGCGGGGTTGCGGACCAGCTCCAGGGGCTTGCCGGCGGCCAGCGGGGCGGACAGGGCGAACGGGCCGTTGCCCGGCGGCTTGGCGGCGAACCTGGCGGGGTCGCGGGCGACCAGGTCGCGGGGGACCGGCGCGAGCCGCGGGTGGGCGACGACCGCGGCGAAGTCGGCGAGCGGCTGGGCCAGCTCGACCACCAGGGTGGCGGGGTCGGGCGCGGTCACCCCGGCGAGGCCGCCGGCGCCGCCAGCGGCCAGCTGGTCATATCCCTCGACCTCGGCGAGGAGCTGGCCGAGGCGGCGCCGGCCGGCGTCGGCGCTACCTGGGCGGACCAGGCGCTCCCAGGCGAACTTGAAATCGGCCGCCTGGACGCCGGTGCCGTCGGCGAACTTGGCGTCGGCGCGGAGCTTGAACTCCCAGCGCTGGCGGCGCTGGTCGGCGGTCCAGGAGGCGGCGACCGCCGGACGGACGGTGCCCTGGCCGTCGAGGGCGGTGAGGCCGTCGAACAGGTTCGCCGCGAGGAGCAGCTCCTCGGGGCTGGCGGCCCGGCCTGGGTCGAGCGAGGCCGGTTCGACCAGGGCGATGGCGACGGCGCCGCCCTCGCGTGGCGGCGGCGGTCCGTCCTTCCCGGCGGGACGGAGGGGGTTGCGGCCGGTGCAGGCCGTGAGCAGCAGCGCTGCCAGCAGCGCAGCCGCGAACTTCTGGGCCTGGCCGCCAGAGGAGCTGGCGGCGGCCGGCACCGCTACTGCCCGGCTTTGGGGGCCAGCATCAGGGCGAGGAAGACGCTGGTCAGGCCGAACATCGTCGCCGCCCCGACGGTGAGCCGGTCGAGGTTGCGCTCGACCACGGTGGAGCCGCCGAGCGAGGTGCTCATGCCGCCGCCGAACATGTCCGACAGCCCGCCGCCGCGGCCGGCGTGCAGCAGGATGAACAGGATGAGCGTCAGCGACGCGATCACGTGGAGGACGACCAGGAGCGGGATCATGGGTGTGCTTCCTTAGCTGCCGATGCGAATGCCGGTAGGGCACCCCTTCGGGTGCGAGCCACCCGGGAGTGTAGCGGGTCAGCGGCTGGCGTGGTGGGCGGCGGCCTTGACGATCACGGCGAACTCGTCGGCGTCGAGGCTGGCGCCTCCGACCAGGGCGCCGTCGACGTCGGGCAGGGCCATCAGCTCGTCGGCGTTGCCGGCCTTGACGCTGCCGCCGTACTGGATCCGCACGGCGTCGGCCGGGCCCGCGCCGGCCAGCTCGCCCACGGTCGCGCGGACCAGCGCGATGGTCTCCTGGGCGTCGGCGGCGGTGGCCGCCTTGCCGGTGCCGATCGCCCACACCGGCTCGTACGCGATCACCAGGCCGGCGACCTGGTCGCCGCTGAGGCCGGCGAGCGAGCCGCGGACCTGGCCGCCGACGACCGCGGCGGTCTCGCCGGCCTCGCGCTGCTCCAGGGTCTCGCCGACGCAGACGATCGGCTGCATGCCGGCGGCCAGCACGGCGTTGGCCTTGCGGTTGACCAGCTCGTCGGTCTCGCCGAAGTACTGGCGGCGTTCGGAGTGGCCGACGATCACGTAGGAGCAGCCGATCTTGGCCAGCATCGGCGCGGACACCTCGCCGGTGTAGGCGCCCTGCGGCTCCTGGTGGCAGTTCTGCGCCCCCCAGCCGAGCGGCAGGTGGTCGCTGTCGATCAGGGTCTGCACCGAGCGGAGGGCGACGAACGGCGGGCAGACGACCACGTCGACCGCGTCGGTGTCCTCCTTGGCCAGGGCCCAGGCGGTCTTCTGGGTGAGCTGGATCGCCTCCAGGTGGTTCTTGTGCATCTTCCAGTTGCCGGCGATCAGGGGTCGGCGGGGCATCGGGCGGCTCCTCAGGCGCTCGGGATGGCGGCGACGCCGGGCAGGGTCTTGCCTTCGAGCAGCTCCAGGCTGGCGCCGCCGCCGGTGGACAGGTGGTCGATCCGGTCGGCGAGGCCGAGCTCGGCCACGGCGGCGGCGGAGTCTCCCCCGCCGACCACGGTGTAGGCGTCGCTGGCGGCGACCGCCTCGGCGACCCGGCGGGTGCCGGCGGCGAACTGCTCCCACTCGAACACGCCCATGGGCCCGTTCCAGAAGACCGTGCGTGCCCTGGCGATCTCCGCGGCGAACGCCTCGGCGGTCTCCGGGCCGATGTCGAGGCCGCGCCAGCCGGCCTCGATGCCGTCGGCGGGCACGGTGCGGCTGTCGGCGTCCTCGGCGTAGTCGTCGGCGACCACCACGTCGGTCGGCAGGAGCAGCCGCTTGCCCTCCTGCTCGGCCCTGGCCGCGAGCTGGCGCACGGCGTCGACCTGGTCCTTCTCGAACAGCGAGTCCCCCACCTCGAGCCCCTGTGCCGCCAGGAAGGTGAAGCACATCCCGCCGCCGATGACCAGGGCGTCGACCCTGCCGAGCAGGCTGTCGAGCACGGCCAGCTTGTCAGAGACCTTGCTGCCGCCGAGCACGGCCACGAACGGCCGGTCGGGGTCCTCCAGCAGGCGGCTCAGCTCCCGGACCTCGCCGGCGAGCAGGTACCCGGCGTAGGCGGGCAGGCGCTCGGCCACGCCGACGACCGAGGCGTGGGCGCGGTGGGCGGCGCCGAAGGCGTCGTCGACGTACAGCTCGGCGAGGGCGGCCAGGCGGCCGGCGAACTCCGGGTCGTTGTCGGTCTCGCCCGGCTCGAAGCGGAGGTTCTGCAGCAGCAGCACCTCGCCGTCGGCCAGCTCACGCGCGGCGGCCTGGGCCTGCTCGCCGGCGACGTCGTCGACGAAGCGGACCGCGCGGCCGAGGTGGTCGCTGAGCACGGGCACGACCGGGGCGAGCGAGTAGCGGTCGTCCCGCTTGCCCTTCGGCCGGCCGAGGTGCGAGCAGCAGATCACCCTGGCGCCCTGCTCGACGAGCCAGCGCAGGGTCGGGACGGCGGCGCGGACGCGGAGGTCGTCGGTGACCCTGCCGTCCTCGTCGAGCGGGACGTTGAAGTCGTCGCGGACCAGGACCCGCCGGCCGCGGACGTCGGCCGCTTCGACGGTGCGGAGCTCCACTGCGCCTCCTTCTCGAACGCGCCGGCCGTGCCGGCCGGGTGCTAGAGCTTCCCGCCGATGATCTGGGCGAGGTCGACCAGGCGGTTGGAGTAGCCCCACTCGTTGTCGTACCAGCCGAAGACCTTGACCAGGTTGCCGTTGGCCTGGGTCAGCGGCGAGTCGAAGATGCAGGAGGCAGGGTCGCCGACGATGTCGGAGGAGACGATCGGGTCCTCCGAGTAGCGGATGATCCCGGCGAAGTCGCCCTCGGCGGCCTTGCGGAAGGCGTCGTTGACCTCTTCCTTGGTGGTCTCCCGGCCGACCACCACAGTCAGGTCGGTGAGCGAGCCGTCCTCGACCGGCACGCGCAGGGAGCTGCCGTCGAGCTTGCCCTTGAGCTCGGGGATGGCCAGCGCGCTGGCCTTGGCCGCGCCGGTGGTGGTGGGGATGATGTTGCGCGCGGCCGAGCGGGCGCGGCGCAGGTCCTTGTGCGGGAAGTCGAGGATCACCTGGTCGTTGGTGTAGGCGTGGATGGTGGTCATGTAGCCCTTCTCGATACCGAAGTTGTCGAGCAGGACCTTGGCCATCGGCACGACCGAGTTGGTGGTGCAGGAGGCGTTGGAGATGATGTCGTGGCTGGCCGGGTCGTAGACGTCGTCGTTGACGCCGACCACGATGGTGACGTCCTCGTTCTTGGCCGGGGCGGAGATGATCACCTTCTTGGCGCCGCTCTTGAGGTGCAGCGCGGCGCTGTCCCGGTCGGTGAACCGGCCGGTCGACTCGATCACGATGTCGACGCCGAGGTCGCCCCAGGGGAGCTTGGCAGGGTCACGCTCGGCGAAGGCGCGGATGTTGGCGCCGTCGACCGAGATCGACTCGTCGTCGAAGCTGATCTCGGCGTCGAGGCGCCCGAAGGTCGAGTCGTACTTGAGCAGGTGGGCGAGGGTGCGGTTGTCGGTGAGGTCGTTGACCGCGACGATCTCGACGTCCTGGTCGTGCTTGGAGACGCTGGCTGCCTCCCTGGCCGCCCGGAAGAAGTTGCGGCCGATGCGGCCGAAGCCGTTGATCCCCACGCGGATGTTGCGCATTGCGTCCTCCCGTCGATGCGCTCGGTCGGGCCCGTCTGGGTACGCCGTGACGGGTCAGCCCGGCCATTCTTCCGTAGCACGCGAGCAGGGCGCCAACCTCGGCGAGGACCGAGCCGGCTCCTCACCAGGAGCCACCGCCGCCCCCGCCGCCACCGCCGCCGGAGAAGCCGCCCCCGCCGAAGCCGCTTCCGCTCGAGCCGCCGGAGGTCGACGGGGGTGTGGAGGTGAGGTTGCTCGCCGACGACCTGGTGAAGTCGTTCATGGAGTGGTACCAGAACGGGGAGAACGGCATGTGCCCCCGGTACCAGCCGACCTGGGGCTGGAGGCCGCGCTGGGCGAAGGCGAAGGTCCACTGCCTGGTGAGGCCGAGGACGATGGCGTAGGGCAGGTAGGGGGAGAACCGGTCGGCGGTGCCCGCGTCGGCGCTGCCGAGCCCTGGCGTGGTGAGGTAGGTCCGGAACCCCCGGACCCGGCGGGCCAGCGCGCGGCCGGCCGCCGTCCGGCTCGGCATCCAGCGCGCTCCGACCACCAGGGCGAGCCCGACCAGCAGGATCGGGACCGGGACCAGCCCGGCGCCGGTCAACGCCGCGAGCGCCACGGTCGCGACGGCGCCGACCACCACCAGGACGACCCCGATCCAGAACCAGCCCGTGCGGACCTGGTCGGGACGGGCGGTGAACCAGCCGCGCCGCACGCCGTCGTCGTACAGCCCGCGCTGGAGCTGCGCGAACTGCTGGTGGAACCGCCGCCCGAGGCGGGAGAGCTTGATGCTGGCCAGGCCGTCGCCGTCGGCGGCCGCCCCGCCGCCCGCTTCGTCCCCGCCGGCGGGGGTGGACGGCTTCGCGCGGCGGAAGAGGTCCTCGAACAGCTCACGCTCGTAGCCGGCCAGGTCGCGGTCGGGCTCCTTGAGCTTGACCAGCCGCCAGTCGGCCCCCTTGCCGTCTCGCCGCCGTTGCGGCGTGCCGGCCGACCCGGCGAGCTCCTCGATGCGCAGGTAGCCGCGGACCGCGAGGTCGACGATGGTGGCGCTGACGGCCACCGGGGCGACCTCCTTGTCGGCCACCAGGCCGAGCTGTGCCGGGCGGAGGCCGTCGGGCGGGGCCGGCTCCACCTGGGTGGCGCCGCCTGCCAGGTCGACCGGCGGTGCCGGGGTGGCGCCGGCACCGGGCGGCGCCCGCCGCCTGCGGGCCTTCCGTGCCGGCTGCCAGCCGCGGGCCACCAGCAGCAGGAGGCCCCCCACGAGCAGCACGGCGAGGCCGCCGCTCATGCCGATCGTCGCCGGGGTCGGCGAGAAGGCCCGCGCGATGGTCCAGCGCTCGTCGAGGATCGGCCGCGGGGCCGGGACCGCCCCGGTCGGGAACGCGGCCACCACCGTGAGCCCCTGGGCGGGACCGAGGCCGGCGCCGCCGAAGGAGGCGGTGCGGCCGTCCGCACGGCTGGACGCGCACGGCCGGTTGCCGCCTTCCGGACCGGCGTAGCAGGTCACCCGGCTGATCGCCGCCGGCGCGGCCAGGCGGACCGATGCCCGCTCGACGGGGACGGCCCAGTGCGTCCCGACCGCGTTCCAGTACAGCTCGTCGTGGTCGGCGAACCCGTTGAGCGCCCCGGTGACCCGGTAGGTGATGGTGTAGCCGTGCCTGCCCCTGATGGTGCGGTCCTCGTCGCCGATCTTGATGCGGAGGTAGCTCCCCTCGCTGCTCAGCTCGAACTTCGCCGGCGTCCCCGGCGAGCCCTGGACGTCGAGGACGTCGGCGCGGTAGACGCGGTCGTAGCGGCCGTCGTAGCGGAACCGGACCGGCACGTCCCGGAAGATGCCGTGCCGCTCGGCCGCGCCGAAGTCGTAGTCGATCCGCTCGGTGACCAGCAGCGTGCCGGCCGGCTCGATGCGCAGGTCCACGTCGTAGTCGAGGATCCGCTCGCCGGCCTGCGCCTGGGCGGGCGCAGGCAGCGCCAGGCCGGCGGCCATGACGACCGCCAGCACGCACCCGAGCCTGCGCGGGAACGACCAGCTCCTCACCGGGCAAGCATCGGTCCACGCCGCTGGCGGCGCAAGGACCCCTGACCCAGGGCTACCGCTCCGCTCCATGAGCCCCGGCGGGCTGCTCGGCGAGCGCCGCCAGGCGGCGCAGGCGCGCCAGCACGGCACCCTTGGAGCGCGGGGGGTCGAGCAGCGCGCCGAGCTCGGTGAGGGTGGCGTCGGGATGGGCCAGGCGGAGAGTGGCCACCGCGGCCAGCTCCTCGGGCAGGCCGGTCCAGCCGAGCCGGGTCACGGCCCGCTCCACCACGGCGACCTGCGCCATGGCAGCGGTCACGCTGCGGCGCAGGTTGGCCTGGTCGGCGTTTGCCAGGCGGACCGCCTCGCCGCGGACCTCGCGCCGGATGCGGCCGTCCTCCCAGACCAGGTAGGCGTCACGGGCGCCGAGGACAGCGAGCGTCCGCCCGATCGCCTCGCCGCCCTTGACCACCACCCGCCAGGTCTCCTCGTGCACGCCGGCCCTGGCGCCCGCGGCCGCGGGCAGGTCGAGCCGGGCGAGCAGGCCGGCGAGGCCGCGGGCGGTGCGCTCGTCGGGAGCGCCGATCTCGAGGTGGGGGGCGCGGGTCGGGACGGTCACCGAGCCGCGGCCGAGGAAGGCCCCGCGGGCGTAGCAGGCTGCCGCCGCGCGGCCCCTGACCAGGCCGGCGGGGAGGCCGGTGGCCAGCTCGCCGTCCCGGCCGAGGATGCGGGCCCCGCCGAGGACCCGGGTGACGCGCTCGGCCAGGACCACCTCGTAGCGGGCCCGTGGCGCGAGCGCGCCGCGGCTGCGCACCCGGAACGCCGGGCGGAGCCCGTAGGCGGCATGGACCAGCCAGAACGCCAGGCGGGCGACGCCGCCGGACTCGGTGGCCAGCACCAGGGTGAGCCGTGGGCCGACGGTGCCGCCCAGGTGCAGCGTGGAGGTGAAGCGGAGCAGCCCGGCGAGCAGGGCGCGGCGCTCGGCCGGGGTGGCAGGGCGGAGCGCGGCCAGCTCCTCCTTCACCCTGACGGTGAACTGGCCGCGGGCCACGCCTACCGTCCGGCCATCAGATCAGTCCCTTGAAGACCGCTGCCAGACGCCCGGGGTCGTGACGGCCTGGCTGGTCGGCGGCCACGTCGGCGTGGATCACCGCCGCGCCGAGGGCGCCGAGGGCGCGCTGCTGGGCGTCCGCCTCGGCCGGGTCCTCGGGCCGCTGCAGGACCACCCTCGGGATCCGCAGGCCCGGGCAGTGGTCGAGCAGGGCCGCCAGATGGGCCTCTGGCGGGAAGCCGATGGTCTCGCCCGGCTGCGGTTCGAGGTTGCAGACGTAGACCACCCGGTCGGACAGCTCGGCGATGGCGTCGCCCAGCTCCGGTACGAGCAGGTTGGGCACCACCGAGGTGTAGGTCGAGCCTGGTCCGAGGAGGACCAGGTCGGCCGCGCGCACCGCGGCCACCGCCTCGCCGAGCGCCGCCGGTGTGCTCGGCTCCAGCCAGACGTGCTCCACCCGGCCCTGCGTCTGGGTGATGGCCACCTGCGACCAGACCTGCCGCCCGTCGACCCGGCCGCGGAGCCGCACCGGCACCAGCGTCGAGGGGAGCACCCGCCCGCGCACGCCGAGCCAGCGCGAGGCGGTGGCCAGGGCCTCCATGAAGCCGCCCTCGAGGTCGGTGAGCGCGGTCAGGACGAGGTTGCCGAGGCTGTGGCCGGCCAGGTCCCCGGCGCGGAAACGGTACGCGAACAGCTCCCTGACCTCGACGTCCGGGTCGGCGAGGGCGAGCATGGCCATGCGCAGGTCGCCCGGGGGCAGCACCCCGAGGTCGCGCCGGAGCCGGCCGGAGGAGCCGCCGTCGTCGGCGACGGTGACCAGCGCGGTCGGCTCGACCCCGACCAGGCGCAGGGCGGACAGGGTGACCGCCAGCCCGTGGCCACCGCCGATGGCGACCACCTGCTTCATGGGAACCGCGTCACCGGCGCTCACCCGCGCTCGACGTCGCGGTGGCTGACGTGGACCCGGAAGTCGTGGCTGGCGAGCCAGGCACCCAGCTCCTCGGCGAGCACCACGCTGCGGTGCCGGCCGCCGGTGCAGCCGATCGCGATGGTCAGGTACTGCTTGCCCTCGCGCACGTAGCCGGGCAGGGCGACGTCGAGCAGGTCGCGCAGCCGGTCCATGAACAGCTTGGTCTCGTCGATGCCGAGCACGTAGTCGCGGACCGGCGGCTCGAGGCCGGTATGGGGACGCAGCTCGGGGACCCAGTGCGGGTTGGGCAGGAAGCGGACGTCGATCACCATGTCGGCGTCGAGGGGCAGCCCGTACTTGAAGCCGAACGAGGCCACCGTGACCAGCATGCCCCGCTCCTCGCCGGCGAACGCCGCCAGGACCTTGTCGCGGAGCTCGTGGACGTTCAGGTCGCTGGTGTCGATCACCAGGTCGGCGGTGGCGCGCAGCTCGCGCAGGAGGCTGCGCTCGGTGGCGATCGACTCGACCACCCGTTCCCCGCCCACCGGGTGGCGCCGCCTGGTCTGCTCGAAGCGGCGCACCAGCACCTCGTCGGAGGCTTCCAGGAAGAGGACCCGCAGGCTGATGCTCTTGGAGCGCAGCAGCTCGAGGGCGGCGTACAGCTCGGAGGTGTCGGCGGCGAACGCGCCGCCGCGGGCGTCCACCACCAGCGCCACGCGGCCCTGCTCGCGGCCGGTCACGGCCAGTTCGGCCACCCGGCCGATCAGCGACGGCGGCAGGTTGTCGATCACGAAGTAGCCAAGGTCCTCGAGCACCTTGGCGGTCTCGGACCGGCCGGCGCCGGAGAGCCCGGTGAGGATCACGAACTCCACCGCGGGGGCGGCTGGACGCTCCTCCAGCCGCAGATCCTGGGTCACGCACTGTCTCCCTTCTCGGGGGAGCCCGCCACGGTCGCCCCGGCCGCATCCGGCTGGGGCGCGGCGACGCCGTGCAGGTGGCTCCAGATGGTCCTGGCGAGCTGCGGGCCGAGCCCTGGGACCTCTTCGAGCTCCTCCAGGCTGGCCTGGGCGGCCTTGCGGGCCGACCCGAAGTGGCGCACGAGCTGCTTGCGCCTGGTCTCCCCCACGCCGGGGATGCCGTCGAGTACGCTGCGGGTCATCGACCGGCGGCGCAGGATGCGGTGGTAGGTGATGGCGAAGCGGTGGGCCTCGTCGCGGACCCGCTGCAGCAGGTAGAGGGCCTCGCTGGTGCGCGGGATGACCACCGGTTCGGGCTGGCCCGGCAGGTAGACCTCTTCCATCCGCTTGGCGAGCGAGATCACCGCCAGCTCCGGCCGGCCGGCCGCCTCGACCGCGTCGAGGGCGGCGGCGAGCTGGGGCCGGCCGCCGTCGACCACGATCAGGTTGGGCGGGTAGGCGAACTTCCCCTTGGGGGCCTCACCGGCGGCCGGCTCCCCGGGCCCGGTCTGCTCCCGAGTCACCGGGGCACCCGTCCCGGGTGCCCCGGACCCCTCCCCGGCGAGGCGGGCGAGCCGGCGGGAGAGCACCTCCCGCAAGGAGGCGACGTCGTCCTGGCCGTCGACGGTGCGAACCTCGAAGCGGCGGTACTCGGACTTGCGCGGCAGGCCGTCCTCGAACACCACCATGGAGCCGACCACCTGGTTGCCCTGCAGGTTGGAGATGTCGTAGCACTCGATACGCAGCGGCGCGGACGGCAGGTCGAGCTGCTCCTGCAGCTCCTTGAGGCCACGGGCGCGGGCGTCGAAGTCGGACGCCCGCTTGAGCTTGTGGCCGGCGAACGCGTCGCGGGCGTTCTGGGCGACGGTCTCCAGGAGGGCGCGCTTCTCGCCCCGACGGGGCACCCGGAAGCTGACCGGGCCGCCGCGCAGCTCGGCGAGCCAGGCCGCCAGCGCCTCGGCGCCCTCCGGCTCGACCGGCAGGAGGATCTCCCTTGGCACCTCGTCGCCCTGCTCGGCGTAGAGCTGCTGGACGAAGGTGGCGGCCAGGGCGGGGGTGTCGAGCGCCTCGACCTTGTCGACCACGAAGCCACGCCGCCCGACCACCCGGCCGCGCCGGACGAAGAAGACCTGCACGGCCGCTTCCAGGTCGTCCTCGGCGAAGGCGGCGATGTCGAAGTCCTCCGGGGAGCTGGAGACCATCTGCTGGCGCTCCATGGCGGTGCGGACGCTGGCAAGCTGGTCGCGCAGGCGGGCGGCGGCCTCGAAGTTGAGCGCGTCGGCGGCGGCCCGCATCTCGGCCTCGATGCGCTGCAGGGTCGGCTTGGAGCGGCCCTCCATGAAGCCGATGAACTCCTCCACCACGGCGCGGTGGTCCTCGGGCGAGATGTGGCCGACGCACGGCCCCGAGCACTTGTGGATGTCGTAGAGGATGCACGGCCGGCCGAGCCGCCGGTGCCGGTCGAACACGCCCTGCGAGCAGGTTCGCATCGGGAAGGTGCGCAGCAGCAGGTCGAGCGTCTCGCGGATGGCGTAGGCGTGCGCGTAGGGGCCGAAGTAGCGGGTGCCCTTCCGCTTGGCGCCGCGCTCCACCCGCGGCCGCGGGATCTCCTCGCTGAGCGTGACCGCCAGCCATGGGTAGGTCTTGTCGTCCCGGTAGCGGACGTTGTAACGGGGCGTGTAGCGCTTGATCAGGTTGTACTCGAGTTGCAACGCCTCGACGTCGCTGGTGACCAGCACCCACTCCAGGGTGGCGGACGCCTCCACCATCGCCGCCGTGCGGGGATGCAGGTTGTAGCGCTGGAAGTAGTTGGCGGTCCGCTTGCGCACCGAGATCGCCTTGCCCACGTAGATGACCCGGCCGTCGGCGTCCTTGAACAGGTAGACGCCGGGGTGGTCGGGGATCGCTTCGGGCCTTGGCCGCGGTGAGGTCGGAACGCTCATAGCTCCGATTCTAGTCGGCCTCCGGACCGGTGCCGGCGCGTCCGCGATGAACCTTCTCGGCCGCTGGTGCGAACGGCTCGGTGACAGCGTGTCACAACCGCGGCGACCAGGACGCGGTCTGGGGGGCCGGGCCGCCGCACCACCCATCTTGCCCACCGCCTCGCGAGGAGGCTTGCCTTGCCATACCGTCGAATCAGCCGCCGCCTGGCGCTCGTCCTCGGGATCGGCGTCGCCGGGCTCGCCGTCGGCGTCGGCGTGGCCGCGGTGGCCAACCGCGAGCCGGCACAGTCCCGCCCGGCACCGTCCGTGCAACGCCTCGACCTGTCCAACTTCCCCGAGGGTGAGCAGGCGCCGGCCGCGGCCGCCAAACCGGTGGCCGCCAACAGCGCGGCCGAGGCCGTGCAGCGCTTCCTCGGCGCCAACGCCGAGCAGGACTTCGCCACCTCGTTCGGGCTGCTCGACAAGGCCAGCCGCGAGCAGCTCAAGACGGTGGCCACCTGGACCGACGCCCAGGCCGAGCGGCCGGCGGTGACCGCGGTCGCGGTCAGGCACGAGCGGCGCACCGGGCCGGACACGGTCGAGGTGACCGTGGCCGTCACCCACCCGCCCGCGGTCGACCCGTTCGCCGGGCTGACCCCCGGCCGGACGGTCGAGCGCTGGCAGGCACGGCGCGAGGCCGGCCGCTGGCGGGTCGCCGCCGACCCGGTCTCGGTCGACGCGGTCCTGCCAGGCGACGCCGGTGCTCCCGCGGCCGTGCAGGCCTGGGTCGACCGGCTGCGGCGCTGCGACACCGCCGGGGCGGCCGCCCTGCAGGCAACCGCCGAGCTGTACGGCCCGGCCAAGCTGGCCGACGTGCCCTGCCGCGAGCGCGGCGCCTGGAAGGCGTCGGCCACCCGCGGCTTCGACCGCGCCGGCGACCCGCAGCCCTACCTCTCGGCCTTCGGGCCGGAGGTCCAGACCTGGGCCCGGCTGGTGCCGGTCCAGGGGCCGAAGACCCGCTTCACCGCGGTGGTCGCCCCGCTGGGCGACACCTGGCGGGTGCTCGGCACCGATGCCGGCTGAGAGAAGGGAAAGGAGACCACACCGACCAGAACGTTCCCGTCGAGTGGTCCGGACCACCTGGCAGAGGGCCAGGCCGGACGACCTCTCAAGGAGAAGGAATTGTCCAGGTACCGCAGGCTCGTGGCGGTGATCAGCGTGGTCGCGACGCTCGGACTGCTCGCGTCGCTGACCGCCCTGTCGCCGACCCGCGCATCGAGCCACCGCGAGGCGCCCCTCATCTCCGAGGACCCCGCGGCCGACAACACCGACACCTACGTCTTCCGCAGCCCCGACCGGCCCGACACCGTCACCCTGGTGGGCAACTGGATCCCGCTGGAGGAGCCGGCCGGCGGCCCGAACTTCAACAAGTTCGGTGACGACGTCAAGTACACGCTGAACGTGGACAACGACGGCGACGCCGTGGACGACATCGTCTACGAGTTCCGGTTCCGCACCAGCGTCCAGAACCAGAACACCTTCCTGTACAACACCGGTCCGATCACCTCGCTGGACGACCCGGACTTCAACATCCGCCAGTCCTACTCGGTCGCCAAGGTCGAGAACGGGCGGCGCACCATGGTGGCGAGTGGCCTGGCCACCCCGCCGGTGAACATCGGTCCCCGCTCCACGCCCGACTACGAGGCCCTGGCCGTCGCGGCGGTCGCCAACCTCAAGGGCGGCGGCAAGGTCTTCGCCGGCCAGCGGGACGACCCCTTCTTCGTCGATCTCGGCTCCGTGTTCGACCTGCTCGGCCTCAGGCCGCTCAACCAGGCCCACCTGATCAAGCGGCCGACCGAGAAGGGCGTCGACGGGGTGGGCGGCTTCAACACCCACAGCATCGTCCTGCAGGTCCCCATCACCGAGCTGACCCGCGACCACCAGCCGCTCTCCGGTCCCACCGACCCTGACGCGGTCATCGGCGTCTACGCCGCCAGCGAGCGCCGGCAGGTCCGGGTGCTGTCCTCCAAGGGCGACCAGCCGAGCCAGTACGGCACGTGGGTGCGGGTCTCCCGCCTCGGCATGCCGCTGGTGAACGAGGTCGTCATCCCGCTCGGCAGGAAGGACCGCTTCAACGCCTCCGACCCGGCGGACGACGCCCAGTTCGGGAAGCTCGTGCTCGACCCCGAGCCCGCCCGGCTGATCCCCGTCCTGTACCCAGGGGTGACCGTCCCGGCCGCGCCGCGCAACGACATCGCGACCATCTTCCTGACCGGCATCCCCGGGCTGAACCAGCCCGCCAAGGTGACGCCGTCCGAGATGATCCGGCTCAACATGGGCATCGCCCCGACGCCGTTCGCGCAGCAGAACCCGCTCGGCCTGCTCGCCGGGCAGATGGACGGGTTCCCGAACGGTCGCCGGCTGGTCGACGACACACCCGACATCGAGCTGCGCGCGCTGGCCGGCGGCACGCCGTTCACGCCCGACTTCAACAAGGCACCCAACAACATCCTCACCGACGGGGTCCAGAAGAACGACAAGCCGTTCCTGTCGTCCTTCCCGTACCTCGCAACGCCCCACCAGGGCTACGACCACAACCACCACCCCGTTGGCTCGTAGCACGACCCTCCTGCAGGGAGGGGCCCGCCCCGCCGGGCCCCTCCCGAAGGGGTCGCGCAGCGGGCGCCCGTTCACCGTGGCGGTCCTCACCGTGCTGGTCGGACTGTTCGTCGGCAACTTCCTCCTGGCCGGACGAGGCCGGATGGACCTCGATCCCGCCGCTCCCCCGGCCGGGAGCGCCAGCCCGGCCGCCAGGGTGGCCCAGCTCCAGAATCAGCTGCGGGCGCGCCCGGGCGAGCCCCGGCTCCTCACCGACCTCGGCGTCGCCTACCTGGCCAGGGCCCGCCAGAGCGCCGACCCAGATTTCTATTCGAAGGCCGCGGTGGCGCTGGACCAGAGCCAGGCGGCCGCCCCGGGGCAGGAGCGCACCATGACCGCCCTCGGCCTGCTCGCCCTCGCCCGTCACGACTTCCGCGCCGCCCTCGGCTGGGGCGGGCGTGCCCACACGGCCAACCCGGACGCCTCCGAGCCACTCGGCGTCGTGGTCGACGCCCAGGTCGAGCTCGGCCGCTACCCCCAGGCGCTCGAGGACGCCCAGCGCATGGCCGACCTCCGCCCCGACCTGGCCAGCCTGGCCCGCGTCTCCTACCTGCGCGAGCTGCACGGCGACGCCGGCGGCGCGCTCGAGGCCATGCGCCAGGCGGTCGACGCCGGCGCCGGCGCACCCACCGACCTCGCCGAGGTCCGCACCCTGCTCGGCGACCTCCACCTCGGCGCCGGCCGCCTCGACGACGCCGCGACCGCCTACCGCCAGGCCGTGGCCGGCGTGCCCGGCCACGCCGCCGCCAAGGTGGGCCTGGCCCGCGTCACCGCCACGCGGGGCCGGCTCGCCGACGCCGCCGTGCGGCTCGACGCGGCCGCCCAGCGGCTCCCGCTGCCAGGCACGGTGGCGCTGCTCGGCGACGTGCGCGCCGCCCTCGGCCAGCACGCCAAGGCAGCCGAGGCGTACCGGCTGGTCCGCGCCATCGAGGCCCTCAACCGGGCCAACGGCGTCGCGGTCGACCTGGAGCTGGCCCGCTTCGAGGCCGACCACGCCAGGGCCGCCGGCGGCGACGCCGCCCGAGCGGTCGCCATGGCCCGCAAGGCCAGGGCCGCGCGGCCCACCGTGTACGCCGACGACACGCTGGCCTGGGCGCTCCGCCAGGCCGGCCGGCCGCGCGAGGCCCAGCTCTACGCCCGTGCCGCCGTCCGCCTCGGCACCCGCGACGCGCTGCTCTGGTACCACCTGGCCGCGGTCGAAGCCGACCTCGGCATGCGGGCGCCGGCCGCCGGCCACCTGGCCACCGCGCTGGCCATCAACCCGTACGTCACCGGCGCGGCAGGCACCTTCGGGGAGCGGAAGGCCGCGCTGGCCCTCGCCGCCAAGCTCGGTGTCCGCCCGCCCACCGCCGGAGCGGCGAGGTGACCAGGGGCCGGCGGCTGGCGGCGCGGGCCGGGGTGCTTGCCGCGGTGCTGCTGGGGCTGCTGTTGCTGCCGGCGGTCGCCGCCGCGCACCCGCTCGGGAACTTCACCGTGAACCGCTCCGGCGGGATCCGTGTCCAGCCCGACCGGGTGCTGGTCGACTACGTGGTCGACATGGCCGAGATCCCGGCCTTCCAGACCCGCCAGGCCCTGGACACCGACGCCGACGGCGAGGTCGGCGACGCCGAGGCGGCCAGCTGGCGCGAACTCCAGTGCCCACGGGTCGCCGCCAGGCTCAGCGCCCAGGTCGACGGGCGGCCGCTCCGGTTCGCGGTGGCGGGCAGCCGGCTCGCCTTCCCGGCGGGGCAGGGCGGGCTGGTCACCCTCCGGCTGGAGTGCGACCTGGCCGCGCCGGCACCGGCCGGCGGCGGCAGCCACACGCTGCGCTACCGCGACGGCAACGCGGACGGCCGCATCGGCTGGCGCGAGGTCACCGCCGCCGGCGACCGCACCACGCTGGAGGCGGCCGACGTCCCCGCCCGCAGCCCGAGCGCCCGCCTCACCGCCTACCCGGAGGACCTGCTCCGCTCCCCCCTCGACCAGGACCGGGCCACGGTCCGCTACCGGTCGGGCGGGCCGGCGCTGCGCGACGGCGAGGCCGCCCCCGCCGGCGGGCGGCGGCCGGTCGGCGTCGACCGGGCCACGGCGGCGTTCACCGCGCTGGTCGCCCGCCAGCGCCTCACCCTCGGCTTCGCGCTGCTCGCTGTCGCCCTCGCCGGCGTGCTCGGCGCCGCCCATGCGCTGGCACCCGGCCACGGCAAGACGGTGATGGCCGCCTACCTGGTAGGGATGCGCGGCTCGGTGCGGCAGGCGGCGGTGGTCGGCGCGACCGTGACCGCCACCCACACCGCCGGGGTACTGGTCCTCGGCGCGGTGCTCAGCGCCTCCCAGGTGCTCGCGCCCGAGCGCGTCTACCCGTGGCTCGGCCTGGCCAGCGGCCTGCTGCTGGCGGGCGTGGGCGCCACCCTCCTCGGCCGCGCCCTGCGCGGCGCCCGCCACGGCCACAGCCACGCGCCGCTCGGCGACCACGGCGACGGGCACGGCCCGGGTGGCCACGGCGCCCATGGCCACGGCGAGAAGCCAGGCGGGCACCCGCACGGCACCGGCCACGCCCACCTGGCGGGCAGCGCCACCACCGGGGCGATGCGCACCAGGAGCCTGGTCGCGCTCGGGTTCGCGGGCGGGCTGGTGCCGAGCCCCTCGGCGATCGTGGTGCTGCTCGGGGCGATCGCCCTGGGCCATGCCTGGTTCGGGGTGCTGCTGGTGATGGCGTACGGGGCGGGGATGGCGGCGACGCTGACCGGCATCGGCCTCCTGCTGCTGCGCGCCCGGCGCTCGGTCGACCGCCGGGCTGCGCTGCGCCGCCCCGGCTGGACCGTGGTCGCCGGCCGCCTCCTTCCCCTGGCCACCGCGTCGCTGATCGTCGTGGCCGGCCTGGCCGTCGCCGTCCAGGGCGCCGCCGCCCTGTAGCGGTGCCACCGCCGCGGCTCGGCGGACTCGCCTGGGACCTTCGGCGGCACCGTCCTTGCGGGGTTGCGGCGAGCGGCGTCAAGTCCGCACGCTGTCGGCGTGAGCCAGCAGCTCGTCCACCAGATCGAGGAGCTGGCCGCGAACGCGTGGCCGGCTCCGGTCGTCCAGCTCATCGGCGGCTGGCGGCTCCGGTTCGCCTGGGGGATCACCCGGCGGGCCAACTCGGTGCTCCCCAACGACTGTACCGGCGGGCCGGAGCTGGACGAGCGGCTGGCGCTGGTGGAGGCGTTCTACGCCAGGCGCGGCCTGCCGGCGCGCTACCAGATCAGCCCGGCGGCGCGGCCGGCGGGGCTCGACGCCGTCCTGGCCGACCGCGGCTACGAGCGCCACCTTCGGATCCTGGTCCTCTGCGCCGAGCTGGCCTCCGTCCGCGACCGGCTGCGGGCATCTGGCGAGCGCGTGACCCTCGCCGGCGAGCCCGACGCCGCCTGGCTCGACACCATGCGCGCCATGCTCGGCTACTACGGCGACGGCGCGGTCGCCGGGCGGATGCTGGCGGGCATCGGCCCGCCGGCCGGGTTCGCCTCGGTGCGGCGGACGGGCCGGCCGCTGGCGATCGGCCGGGCCGTGGCCGAGCGCGGCTTCGCCGGCGTGTTCGGCATGGCCACCGTGCCCGAGGCACGCGGCCAGGGACTGGGCAGGGCGGTGCTGGCCGCGCTCGCCGGCTGGGCGGCCGAGCACGGCGCCACCCGCCTGTACCTGCAGGTCGACGACGACAACCTCGCCGCGCTCCGCCTCTACCGGCGGGCCGGCTTCGAGCCGGCGTACACCTACCACTACCGGGTCGCCCCCGGCCCCACCGGCTGACGCCCCGGGGTCGACCGGCCGGGCCGTGGTCAGGCGGTGGCGGCGGTCCTCTTGCGGCGGCGTGGCGCGGCGGCGCGGCGCCCGGGCTGGCCGGGGTCGACGCCGAGCACCTCGGCGAGGAACTCGCCGGTGTAGGAGCCCGGCGTGCGCGCGACCCGCTCGGGCGGGCCCTGGGCGATGATCTCGCCGCCGGCGTCGCCGCCCTCCGGGCCGAGGTCCAGGATCCAGTCGGCCGTCTTCACCACGTCCAGGTTGTGCTCGATCACGATCACCGAGTTGCCCGTGTCGACCAGGCGGTGCAGCACCCCGAGGAGCTTGGCCACGTCCTCGAAGTGCAGCCCGGTGGTGGGCTCGTCGAGCACGTACAGCGTCCGACCCGTGGCCCGCTTGGCCAGCTCGCTGGCGAGCTTGACGCGCTGCGCCTCGCCGCCGGAGAGGGTCGGCGCCGGCTGGCCGAGCTTGATGTAGCCGAGGCCGACGTCGTTCAGGGTGGTCAGGTGGCGGGCGATCGGCGGGATGTTGGCGAACAGGCCGAGCGCCTCCTCCACCGACATGTCCAGGACATCGGCGATCGAGTGGCCCTTGTAGTGGACCTCGAGGGTCTCGCGGTTGTAGCGCTTGCCCTTGCAGACCTCGCAGGGCACGTAGATGTCGGGGAGGAACTGCATGTCGATCTTGATGGTCCCGTCGCCCTGGCAGGCCTCGCAACGGCCGCCGCGGACATTGAACGAGAAGCGGCCCGGCTGGTAGCCGCGGACCTTCGCCTCGGCGGTCTGGGCGAACAGCCGGCGGACGTGGTCGAACACCCCCGTGTAGGTGGCCGGGTTGGAGCGCGGCGTGCGCCCGATCGGCGACTGGTCGACGTCGATCACCTTGTCGAGGCTGTCCTCGCCCCGCAGCGTGGCGTAGCGGCCCGGCGCGGTGCGCGACCGGTACACCGCCTGCATCAGCGCCTTGAGCAGGACGTCGTTGACCAGGGTCGACTTGCCCGACCCGGACACCCCGGTGATGCAGGTGAACACGCCCAGCGGGAAGCGGGCGGTGAGGTCCTTCAGGTTGTGCTCGCGCACCCCGGTCAGCTCCAGCCAGCGCTCGCCTGGCTTGCGCCGCCGCACCGGCACCGGGATGGTCCGCTTGCCGGACATGTACTGGCCGGTCAGCGAGCCCTCGACCGCCTCGACCTCGGCGAGGCTGCCCTGCGCCACGATGTCGCCGCCGTGCTCGCCCGCGCCCGGGCCGATGTCGACCAGGTAGTCGGCGGTGCGGATGGTGGCCTCGTCGTGCTCCACCACGATCAGCGTGTTGCCGAGGTCCCGCAGCCGCACCAGGGTGTCGATCAGCCGGTGGTTGTCGCGGTGGTGCAGGCCGATGGAGGGCTCGTCGAGCACGTACAGGACGCCGGTCAGGCCGGAGCCGATCTGGGTGGCGAGGCGGATCCGCTGGGCCTCGCCGCCGGCGAGGGTGGCCGACGCCCGGTTGAGGCTGAGGTAGTCCAGGCCGACGTCGAGCAGGAAGCCGAGCCGGGCGGTGATCTCCTTGAGCACCCGGGCGGCGATGAAGGTGTCG
Organism: Actinomycetota bacterium; assembly: GCA_035535495.1. GTDB lineage: Bacteria > Actinomycetota > CALGFH01 > CALGFH01 > CALGFH01 > DASUZB01. Next base: position 19,969 of record DATLQA010000269.1, read on the forward strand.
CGGTCCGACAGCTCCAGCGAGCGGAAGAACGCGGCGGTGTTCCCCACCGACATCGCCGCCACCTCGGCGATGTTCCGCCCCGCGATGGTCACCGCCAGGCTCTCGGGCCGCAGCCGGCTGCCCTTGCAGCTCGGGCAGGGCACCTCGCGCATGTAGGACTCGACCCGCTCGCGCACCGAGTCCGACTCGGCCTCGGCGTAGCGTCGGGTCAGGTACGGGACCACGCCCTCGTAACTGGTGTGGTAGGCGCGGGTGCGGCCGTAGCGGTTCTTGTAGCGGACGTACACCTGCCCTTCGGCGCCGTACAGCAGCACCCGGCGCTGCTCGTCGTCGAGCTCCCGCCACGGCGTCTCCATCTTGAAGCCGTACGCCTCGGCCACCGCGGTCAGCAGGCGGTCGAAGTACTCGCTGGCGCCACGGCCCCACTGCCACGGCACGATCGCGCCGTCGGCCAGGGAGAGGTTCGGGTTGGGCACCGCCAGCTCCGGGTCGACCTCCTGCTTGACGCCGAGACCGGTGCAGTCCGGGCAGGCGCCGTAGGGGGCGTTGAAGGAGAAGTTGCGCGGCGCCAGCTCGTCGAACGAGAGGTTGTCGTACAGGCACGCCAGGTGGGTGGAGAACTGCAGCTCGCGCTGCTCGCCGACGAGGTCGACCAGGACCACGCCCTCGGCCAGGCCGACGGCGGTCTCGACCGAGTCGGCCAGGCGCCGGCGCGAGCGCTCGTCCGCCTCCGGGCCCTTGGCCACCAGGCGGTCGACCACCACCTCGATGTCGTGCTTGTAGGTCTTGGCCAGCCGGATCGGCTCGGACAGGTCGCGCACCTCGCCGTCGACGCGGGCGCGGGCGAAGCCCTTGGCCGAGAAGCTGCGCAGCAGCGCCTCGTACTCGCCCTTGCGGCCGCGCACCACCGGGGCGAGCACCTGGAAGCGGGTGCCGGCCGGCAGCGCGAGGATCTGGTCGACGATCTGGTCGGGGGTCTGCCTGGCGATCGGCCGGCCGCATTTGGGGCAGTGGGGCTGGCCGATGCGCGCGTACAGCAGGCGCAGGTAGTCGTACACCTCGGTGATGGTGCCGACGGTGGAGCGCGGGTTCTTGGAGGTGGACTTCTGGTCGATCGAGATCGCCGGTGAGAGGCCCTCGATGAAGTCCACGTCCGGCTTTTCCATCAGCCCGAGGAACTGGCGCGCGTACGCGGACAGCGACTCGACGTACCGTCGCTGCCCCTCGGCGTAGATGGTGTCGAACGCGAGCGACGACTTCCCCGACCCCGACAGCCCGGTGAACACGATCAGGGCGTTGCGTGGCAGGTCGAGGTTGACGTTTCTGAGGTTGTGCTCGCGAGCACCCCGGATGACCAGACGGTCGGTGGCGGTCAGAGTGGTGTCCTCGTGGTCAGGGGGAAGCGCGACTGACAGTCGGTTCCCCATTGTAGGGACGGGTGTGACACCCGGGCGCGCCGGGCCTTCTCCGCTGACAATGCGCGCACCCCGGCGGCGCATTCCACCCCCGCTCGTCTACGATCCCCGGCGAGATCGCCGACTGCCAGGAGGCCGGGCATGCCAACCTTCGATCCCGCCCACGTCGAGCCCGGCGGACCGGCCTATCGCTACGCCGACGGTCCCCTGCGGGTCACCAAGCTCTCGGTCGGGCCCTACGACAACAACGCCTACCTGCTCCACGACCCGCAGTCCAACGAGGCCCTCCTGGTCGACGCCGCCAACGAGCCCGACCGGCTGCTCGGCGAGCTGCTGGCGGACGTGCGGCTGGTCGGCGTGGTCACCACCCACCGGCACGCCGACCACGCCCAGGCGCTGGCCGCGGTGCTCAGCGCCCACGACGTCTGGAACGGCGCCCACCCGGCCGACGCCGGCGCGATCGCCGCCCAGACGGGCGTCACCCCCGACCGGGAGCTGGCCGGCGGCGACACCATCCAGGTGGGCGGGTGGCGCGTTGCGGTGCTGCACACGCCCGGCCACACCGACGGCAGCATCTGCTTCCGGCTGCCGTCCAGCCAGGTGCTCACCGGCGACGCGCTGTTCCCCGGCGGGGTCGGCAAGACCGAGGGACGGGCCGCGTTCGAGCAGGCGATCGCGTCGGCCGAGGAGCACCTGCTGTCGCTGCCGGCCGAGACCCGGATCGCGCCTGGGCACGGCGACGACAGCTACGTCGGCCAGGAACTCCCCCAGCTCGACGAGTGGAAGGCGCGCGGCTGGTAGCCTTTGCCCCCGTACGCGCTGGATCGCCGTCCGCCTGCTGCTGGTCGCGCGCCGCGCGTTCCGCGAGGTCACCCAGGCCGCCGAGCGGCTCGCCCGCACCTGCAACGTCCCCGTCGACCAGGTGACCGGGTGATTCTCCGGCGGCCTGACCCTCAGCCCAGCGCGGTCAGGAAGCGGCCGGCGATCGGGGCGGCGACCCGGCCGCCGACGCCGCCGCCCTCCACCACCACGGCGAACGCGAGGTCGCCGCGGTAGCCCACGAACCAGGCATGGGTCGGGAGGGGGTTGCCGGTGCCGAACTCGGCGGTGCCGGTCTTGCCGCCGGTGCCGCCAGGGAGGTGGGCCGGCGCGGCGGTGCCCTCCCTGACCACCGCCTGCATCAGCCCCCTGAGGCTGGCGGCGACGGCGGGGCCGAGCGGCCGCGGCTCGGCCGTCTTCGCCTCGGCGGCGAGCCGCGGCGGGTGCCAGCTGCCGTTCTGCACCGCGCCGGCCACCCCCGCCATGAGCAGCGGGCTGGTCACCACGCGGCCCTGGCCGATCGCGGCGGCGGCCAGGTCGGCGTCGTCGTTCGGCTTGGGGAAGCGGCCGGTGATCGCCGGCAGGCCAGGAGTCAGCTCGGTCTCGAAGCCGAAGCGTCCGGCCGCCTCGGCCAGCCTGTCGCCGTCGAGGCGGCTCCCGGCGAGCTGCACGAAGGCGGTGTTGCAGGAGTGCGCGAACGCCTGGGTGAACGTGATCGGGCCGAGCTCCTCGCCCTCGAAGTTGCGGAACGGCCGGCCGCCGACCACCGCCCGCGGCGGGCAGGTCACCCGGTCGCCCGGCTTGAGGCCACCGCCGAGCAGCGCCGCCGTGGTGACCACCTTGAAGGTGGAACCGGGCGGGTAGCGGCCGACCAGGGCGCGGTTGAAGGAGCCGCCGAGCGGCCAGTTGACCACCGCCCTGACCTCGCCGGTGGAGGGCTTGAGCGCCACCAGGGCGGCGGGCTTGGCGACCCCGGCCAGCGCCTTCTCCCCCGCCCGCACCACCCTTGGATCCAGCGTGGTGTGCACCGGGCTGCCCTCCTTGGCGGGGAAGCGGTACAGCACCCGAGGGGCGGCCGCCTGGCCGGAGGCGGCGGCGTCACCGGTCGGCTGCTCGACCAGCCGCACCTCGCCACCGGGTCGGCCGGCGAGCTGGCGCTCGAACGCGGCCTCGAAGCCGCCGTGGCCGACGCGGTCGCCCTGCTGGTACGGCGAGCCGAGCTCCTTGAGGTCGTCGGCGGAGGCCTCGCCGACCTGCCCGACCAGCAGCGCCACCGAGGCCGGGCCGGCGACGCGGCGTCCGGCGCGGACCTGGAACGAGAGCCCCTGCACCGGATGGATGATCGTCCGGATCTGCTGGTAGCGCGCCATCGGCAGGCTGAGCACCGGCATGAACTGGTTGGGCGCCTGCGCGGCCCGGTCGAGCGTGCGGCTGACCAGCCCCTGGTCGGCACCGGCGGTGCCGACCAGCGCGCGCCCGACGACGCCGCGGTCCTTGACCCGGCTGCCGACCACGCCGACGACCACCTCCTCACCGACGTCGGCGAGCCTGCTGCCGTCGCTGGCCAGGATCGGAGCCCTCCGCGGCCAGCTGCGACCGCGGGCCAGGCGCTTGCCTGGGCCGAGCTCCGGATGGATGGCAGCCGGCGACCAGTCGACCTTCCAGGTGCGCCGGTCGCGGCGGACCAGCCGGAGGCTGCCCTGGTAGGTCCAGCGGCCGAGGCCGCGCAGGTCGAGCTGGGCGGTGAAGGCGGCGTCGGCACGGTCGTCTTCCTGGCGGACCTGGGCCACGGTGAGCGCCGTCGTGCGGACGCCGAGGGCGGCAAGGACGCGGCGGTGCTGGTCGGCGAAGTCGGCGGGGGGCGCGGCCACCAGCCGCTGCATGCCGGCCCAGTCGGCCCGCTCCCAGGCGTCGAGGTACGCCCCGGCCACCGGGGCCGGGTCGCCGCGTGGCCGCAGCACCAGCCACCACGCCCCCGCACCGGCCGCGCCCAGCAGCAGCACGACCGTGAGCACGAGGGCCAGCAGCTTGCCCCGCCCTGACCGCACGGGTCCTCCTTCCACTCCCGGCAGAGCGCGCAGTCTACCCGCTGGCCGGGCGTATGGCCGTTTCGCCCGCCGTCGCGCGGTCGTCGCCGGCCGGTGCGGGCGGCCAGGCGGGCCGGGTCAGCGGCCCTGCCCTGGTGGGATCAGCCGACCCCGGCCTCGGACATGCCGCGCAGCTCGCGGCGGAGGTCCGCCACCTCGTCGCGGAGCCTGGCGGCGTACTCGAAGCGCAGGTCCTTGGCGGCCTCGTGCATCTCTTCCTCGAGCGAGCGGATCAGGCGTTCCAGGTCGGCCCGTGGCATGCCGCTGACCGCCGGCTCGCCGCTGCCCGGCCGGCCCCGGCCGGGCGTCGGGGCGCGGCCGCGCCGCCCCCTGCCCCGGCCGGTCGGCTCCTCGTCGCCGCGCAGCGCCTGGATGATGTCGCTCACCCGGCGCCGCACCGTCTGCGGGTCGATGCCGTTGGCCTGGTTGTACTCGATCTGCATGTGGCGGCGCCGGTTGGTCTCGTCGATCGCCCGGCGCATCGACGGGGTGACCTGGTCGGCGTACATGATCACCTGGCCGTCGACGTTGCGGGCGGCGCGGCCGATGGTCTGCACCAGCGACGTCTCGGAGCGAAGGAAGCCTTCCTTGTCGGCGTCGAGGATCGCCACCAGGGTGACCTCGGGCAGGTCGAGGCCCTCGCGGAGCAGGTTGATGCCGACCAGGGTGTCGAACTCGCCGAGGCGCAGGGCGCGGAGGATCTCGATGCGCTCGACCGCCCCGATCTCGGAGTGCAGGTACCGCACCCGCAGGCCCATCTCGAGCAGGTAGTCGGTGAGGTCTTCGGCCATCTTCTTGGTCAAGGTGGTGACCAGCACCCGCTGCTCCCGCTCGACCCGCAGCTTGACCTCGTGGATCAGGTCGTCGATCTGGCCCTTGGTCGGGCGCACCAGCACCTCGGGGTCGACCAGGCCGGTGTGGCGGATGATCTGCTGCACGATGCTGCTGGACTCGCGGTACTCGTACGGGCCGGGCGTGGCCGAGACGAACACCCGCTGGCCGATGCGGTCCAGGAACTCGTCGAAGCGGAGCGGCCGGTTGTCCAGCGCCGACGGCAGGCGGAAGCCGTGCTCGACCAGGGTCACCTTGCGGCTGCGGTCGCCCTCGTACATGCCGCCGATCTGCGGCACGCTGTTGTGCGACTCGTCGAGGAAGAGCAGGAAGTCGTCGGGGAAGTAGTCGAGCAGCGTGTACGGCGGGGTGCCGGGAGCGCGGCCGTCGATGGGCCGGGAGTAGTTCTCGATGCCGTTGCAGGTGCCGACCTCGCG
>DATLQA010000270.1:0-12062 GCA_035535495.1 Actinomycetota bacterium
CCGCCGCTCCGCCACCGCCGGATCCCTGGGCGGTGCCTGGTCGCGGGTGCGATTGACGAGCCGTGAGACGATCGCATCACGATGACGCCGCCGCTCAACGGACCACCGGCCGTCCCATGACCGTTGCCAGGCGGCCACCGGCGGGGCCGGAGCGCGCCGCCACGCCGGCGGGCACCACGCTGTCCCCGCTCGCGTTCGCCGCCGCGTGCGGCACCTTCCTGCTGATCGGCGCGCTGCTGGCGATCTACGGCCCGATCCTCGGGCAGCTCGCCCGCCGCTTCGACGTTGGCCTGCCGACCGCCGGCATCGTGGTCAGCGCACACTTCTGCGGCGCGTTCGTCGGCGCGGTGGCGGCGATGGCGGTGATCGAACGGGTCCCGGCCCGCCTCGCCATGACCGCCTCGCTCGGCCTGCTCGCACTTGGCTGCGCCGGCGTCGCGGCGGCGCCGTCCTGGGCCGTGCTGCTCGCCGCCGTCCTGGTGGTCGGCCTCGGCTTCGGCGGCCTGGACCTCGGGCTCAACCAGCTCCTCACCCACAGCGGACGGTCGCCCGCCCGCCTCAACCTGCTGAACGCCCAGTTCGGCATCGGTGCCGTGGCGGGGCCGCTGCTGGTCGCCGCGACCGGCGAGGGCTCGTGGCGAGGCCTGTACGCGGCCGCGGCGGTCGTGGCGGTGGTGCTGGCGCTGGGCCTGCGCGGCCTGTCCGGACGGCTCCGCGCCCCGGTCGCCGACGACGGCCGGACCAGGAGGTCCGGCTGGAGCCCCCTGGTGGCGATGTTCGTGGCCGGGTTCGTCCTGTACGTCGGCGCCGAGGTCAGCGTCGGCGGCTGGATGCCCACCCATCTCGGGCAGCTCGGCTACGGCTCCGCGGCCGCGGCCGCGCTCACCTCGGGATTCTGGTGCGCGCTGGCGGTCGGGCGCCTGCTGGTCGCCCCGGTCGCCACCCGCGCGCCGGCGCGGGTCATCGTGCTGGCGGCCATCTCGGCGGCGTCGCTCATGCTCCTGCTGGCCCTGGTGACCCCGCTGGCACCGGTCGGCTACCTGCTCGCCGGCCTGGCCTTCGCTCCCGTCTTCCCGACCGGCCTCATCTGGCTCGCCCAGCTCCACCCCGGCAATCCCCGCAGCACCTCGTGGCTGCTGGTCGCGGCCCTGGTCGGCGGTGTGCTGTTCCCGCCGGTGGTGGGCGCCGTCATCGAGCGGTTCGGCGCCACCCGCGCCCCCGCGGTCCTGGCCGTGGTCGCCGCCGGCAGCCTCGCCGCGTTCCTCGCGGCGGCACGATACCGGCCTGATCCCGCCGGATGACCGAAACGTTACTAGGTAGACGGTTGCGCTGATGCCGGTTCGGGCTGGTTTCGTGACCAGGGCGGGGGACGCTCCATCACACCATCGTCGCAACTCCTGGGGGAGAGTCTCATGCGACACCGTGCATCCGTCCTGTCCCGGACAGCAGGCGTGCTGCTGCTCGGCATCCTGCTCGCCTCGACCCTGGCACTGCCCGCCGCCGCGCGGCCCGCGGCCCGCTACCGCATCGTCGACCTCGGCACCCTCGGTGGCCGCTACAGCCAGGCCATCGGGGTGAACGACCGTGGCCAGGTCGTCGGCGCGAGCTTCGTCGCCAAGCTCGACGTCGCACACGCGTTCCTGTGGACCAAGGGACGCATGCGCGACCTCGGCACCCTTGGCGGCTACTGGAGTGGCGCCGTCGACGTGAACAACCACGGTCAGGTCGTCGGCGGCGCCGACACCGCCTCCGGCATCGGGCACGCCTTCCTGTGGGAGCGCGGCCACATGCGCGACCTCGGCACCCTCGGCGGCTCGTTCAGCGTCGCCACCGGCATCAACGACCAGGGCGTGATCAGCGGGTACGGCGACACCGCCTCCGGCGAGACGCACGCCTTCGTGTGGCGCAAGGGACGCATGCGCGATCTGGGCATCGCCGGCGGCTACACCACCGCCAACGACATCGACGACCGCAACCACGTGGTCGGCGCGTTCCGCCCGGGGCCGGGCGTGTTCAGCCACGCCTACCGCTGGCGGCGGGGGTCGGTCACCGACCTCGACAAGCTGGGCACCTACCAGAGCGAGGCGTTCGCGGTGAACAACCACGGCCACGCGGCCGGCTGGGCCACGTTCCAGGGCGTCAACGGCACCTTCCACGCCGCCCTGTTCGCGCGCGGCCGCATGACCGACCTCGGCACCCTCGCTGGCGTCGACGTCCAGAGCGAGGCGCGCGGGATCAACGACCGCGGCCAGGTGGTCGGCACCAGCGTGGCGCCGGATCACCGGTTCCACGGGTTCGTGTGGCGCGACGGGCGCATGACCGACCTCGGCATGGCCTTCGCCGGCGGCATGAACGGGAGCCAGGCCACCGACATCAACGACAACGGCCTGATCGTCGGCACCAGCGACGTGGCCGCCGACGCGGCCCACGCCGTGCTCTGGCGCCGCTGACCACCGCCGGACCGGAAGCATCCGCGGCGGGCGGCCCGGCCGGGCCGCCCGCCGCCCGCCGTCTCCTGGTCCGTCGGAGCGCCGGCGAATTGGGGTGGCCGCCGGATCTATCGCTCAGCATGCTGGTGCCGCGGCAGCGGACGACCACCAGCGACCGGGAGGACCGCCGGGATGGGCGACCATGAGCAGCTCGACCCCCAGATCGCCGCGCACTACGCCGAGGTGCCCGAGCAACGGCGGCTGGCGGGTCCGGGCAGCCTGGAGCGCGTCCGCACCGAGGAGCTGCTCGGCCGCTGGCTCCCGTCGCCGCCCGCGGTGGTCGTCGACGTCGGCGGCGCCGCCGGGATCTACGCGCTGCCGCTGGCCGGGCGGGGCTACGAGGTGCACCTGGTCGACCCGGTGGCGCTGCACGTCGCGCAGGCGCTGCGCGCCTCCGGCGAGCAGCCGGCCAGGCCGCTCGCGAGCGCCACGGTCGGCGACGCCCGCCGGCTCGACCGCCCCGACGCCAGCGCCGACGCCGTGCTCCTGCTCGGCCCGCTGTACCACCTCACCGATCGGGCCGACCGGATCGGCGCCCTGGTGGAGGCACGGCGGGTGCTCCGCCCCGGCGGCGTGCTCGCCGCCGCGGCGATCTCCCGCTTCGCCTCCACCTACGACGGGCTGCTCCGCGGCTACCTCGACGAGCCCGGCTTCGAGGCGATGGTCGAGCGCGACGTCGCCGAAGGCCAGCACCGCAACCTGGCCGGCCGGGCCGAGTGGTTCACCACCGCCTACTTCCACCTGCCCGGCAAGCTCGGCGACGAGGTCGCCGAGGCCGGGCTGCGGCTCCAGGCGGTGCTGGCGGTGGAGGGACCCGGCGGCGTGCTCCCCGACGTCGGCGAGCGGCTCGCCGACCCGGCCCGCCGCGACCGCGTCCTCGCCGCCATCCGCCGCGTCGAGGCGGAGCCGAGCCTGCTCGGCGCGAGCCTCCACCTGCTCGCCGTCGCGCGTCGCTGATCGGCGGTGGCTGGCACGCGCAGCGGCTAGGCTTGGCGGACCACCGAGCGAGCTGGGAGGCCGCCGTGACGCCACCGACCTCGACCGACCCCACCGTGCCGCGGACCGAGGACCTGTTCCGGCACCTGGACGACCTGCGCACCGACAGCTACGAGGGCGCCGGCCCGCGCGCCGAGCGGGACGACGTCTTCCGCCTGGGAACCGAGCTGCTCGACCCGGTCGTGACCGGGATCCTCGACGAGGTCAACGCGCGCCTGCTCGACGGCACCGGCGAGATCACCCACGCGCCGTCCGCCTCCGACGGCAGCGGCGGTCTGGCGGCCCGCTGGTCGCTGTCATGGCCGGCTCAGGAGGAGCGCGGGGTCGGCCCGGTCGAGGTGGTGGCCTGGTACGGCGCGGCCTTCACCCACGGGCACCTCTCCGGGTCGAGCCTGGGCCACTGGCCGCTCCAGGTGACCAGCGCGGCCGACGCCGCGCGGCAGGACCCGATCGTCCGCGCGATCGTCGAGGCCGAGCTGCACCAGCGCGTCTTCGACGCCAAGGGCGACTGGCGGATCATCACCGCCTACCAGCGCCAGCACCCCGAATCGTGAGCTGACCGTGCCCGGCTGATCAGGACGGCGTCTTCGCGGCGGCGGGTTCGTCGGTGAGGAGCCGCTCCATCTCCTCAGCCTCCATCGGCCGTCCGAAATAGAACCCCTGACCGATGTCGCAGCCCATGCGCCGCAGCGCCAGGAACTGGGCGTGGTCCTCGACCCCTTCGGCGACCGTCACCAGCTGCAGGCTCTGGCCGAGCCGGACGACGGTGCGGGCCAGCTCCGCGCTGTCGGACATGCGGCTGAGGCGCTCCACGAACAGGCGGTCGATCTTGAGGATGTCCACCGGGAAGCGGTGGAGGTAGCTGAGCGACGAGTAGCCGGTGCCGAAGTCGTCGATCGCGAGCCGTGCGCCCAGCTCCTTGAGCTGCCGCAGGATCGTGACCACGTTCTCGTCGTCGTCCATCAGGACGCTCTCGGTCATCTCCAGCACCAGCGAGGACGGCGGCAGGCCACTCTCCCGCAGCGCGTCGGCCACGTCGTCGACCACCTCCTGGTGCTGGAGCTGGCGTCCGGAGAGGTTGATGTTGAGCGATAGCGGCTTGTCGGGGTGCTCGCGGGTGTGCTGCCAGGTCGCCGCCTGGCGGCAGGCCTCACGCAGGACCCAGGCGCCGATCGGCCGGATCAGGCCGGTCGCCTCGGCGATCGGGATGAACTCCGTCGGCGGGACCAGCCCGCGGGTGGGATGGCGCCACCGCGCCAGCGCCTCGGCGCCGATGATCCGGCCCGTGCTCAGCTCGAAGGTCTGCTGGTAGTGGAGGAACAGCTCGCCGTTCTCCAGCGCCCGGCGCAGGTCGGCTTCGAGCTGCACCCGCTGCACCAGCTCGGTGTGCATGTCCGGGTTGTACCATTCGAAGCCGCCCTGGTTGGCCGCTTTCGCCCGGTACATCGCCAGGTCGGCGTTGCGCAGCAGCTGGTCGGCGCCTTCCACGTCGCTGTCCATCCTGGCGATGCCGATGCTGCCGCGGACGTGCAACTCCCGCCCGCTCATGTCGAACGGCTGGCGGAGCCCGTTCAGGACCCGCTCGGCCACCATGGTGACCTCGGCGTCGTCGGTCGCGTCCTCGATCAGCACCGCGAACTCGTCGCCGCCGAAGCGGGCGACCGTGTCGCCCGGGCGGACGCAGGAGCGGAGCCGCTCGGCCACCTGGGTGAGCAGGCGGTCGCCGGTCGCGTGGCCGAGGCTGTCGTTGACCTCCTTGAAGCCGTCGAGGTCCAGGAAGAGGACCGCGACCGACGGCGGCTGCCTGCGGGTCCGGATCAGCGCGTGCTCGACCCGGTCCTTGAACAGCGCCCGGTTGGCGAGCGCGGTCAGGGAGTCGTGGAACGCCTGGTGGACGAGCTGGTCTTCGAGCTGGCGGCGTTCGCTGATGTCCCTGGTGTTGAGCACCAGGCCGCCGACGCTCGGGTTGTCGAGCAGGTTGGTGATGGTCACGTCGACGGTGATGCCATGGCCGTCGGGGTGCCGCAGCGGCAGCTCCAGTTCGAGCACGCCGTAGGCCTGCTCGGCGACCTCGGCCAGGCCTTCGCGCAGGCGCGCACCGGCGTCGGCGTCCAGGATCCCGCTGAGGGGCCGGCCCAGCAGGTCGCCGCCCGCGTACCCGAGGACGCGGTGGACCGACTCGCTCACGTACTCGACGGTGCCGTTGATGTCGACCAGGATCACGACCTCGGAGCTGTGCTGGACGAGCGCCTGGAAGCGCTGCTTGCTCGCCCGCAGCTCCGTGGTCCGCTCGTCCACCCGCGCCTCCAGGTGGCGGGCCAGCGAGAGGTTCTCCAGCAGGGAGAGCACCTGGCGGCCGACCAGGGCCAGGATGATGAACGAGCGGATCCAGCCGACGAACGAGTCGAGGCGGCCCTTCTCGAACTGGAAGAAGGTCGTGACCACCAGCGACCCGACCACGGCGATGTAGGGCAGGAACAGGCCCACGCGGTCGACGCGGGTCTCGGTGTCCCCCTCGTCGACCGGAACCAGGCTCGGCTTGCGGGCGGCCAGCAGGATGGTGACGTAGCCGACGAACCAGCCGGCGTCGATCAGTGCGCCTGACGAGTAGGAGCCGCTGGCGGTGAGGTAGGTGAACCCGCTGTCGGCCACGGCGATCGCCACCAGCCCGCCGCCGAGCAGCGACAGCGGTATCCCGGTGGTGCCGCTGTTGAGCCGTACGCGCGCCAGGACGAACAGCACGATGGTGCCGACCACCACGTCGCCGATCGGGTAGGCGAGGCTGATCGCCTGCGAGAGGGCGTTGTCGCCGCCGGCGCGGAAGAGGGTGCTGAGCACCAGGACCCAGCTCACCAGCAGCAGCGAGGCGGCGATCATCAGCCCGTCGAGCACCTGGCGTGCCTGCCCGGCCAGGCTCTGGGCGCCGAACCTGAGGCTGAGCAGCGCGGCGGCGGCGAACGGCACCGCCGCCAGGTAGCCGACGTCGGCCAGCGAGGGGAACGGGACGTCCCGGCCGAGGACGGTCTCGTACCAGGTCCAGGCGGCCTGCCCGCACGCCCAGGACAGCGCCGAGGCGCCCATCAGGGTCCAGAGCCGCTGGTGGCGGCTGACGCCGACGACGGCGGCGCGGACGCAGGCGAGCCCCGCCGCCGCGGCGGCGGCGATCAGCCCGAAGTTGGAGACGGCCTGGGTGACCCGAGGGCCACCGAGGCCCCACACCAGGCACGCCAGCCAGAGCAGGGCGAGGACCGCCGCGCCCGCGCATTCGGCGACGAAGCGCCGCTGAGCTGGAGATGACTGCTTGTCCATTTCACGAACCTGATCGACCAATGCGGCCACCGCTTGAGGCCTTCTCAGGTTGCGGGCACCCCGGTCGATCAGAAGCGCACGACGGCGCAGGTGCCTCGGCGACCTGACCTGCTCTTCAGCCTCAGAAAGGCCGCACATGAAGATGCAACTGATCGACCATCAGGTCCGGCTCCAGCTGCCGACGCACTGGCCGGCCGCGTTGCGGCCGGAAGAGCTCAACCAGATGGACCATGCGACCCCGTTCCTCGTCTGCGACCTGGACACGGTGCGCGAGCGCTACGCCCGCCTGACCGCGGCGCTGCCAGGGGTGGCCTGCTTCTACGCGCTCAAGTGCAACTCGTCGCCCGAGCTGCTGGCGGCCTTCGCCGGTCTCGGCGCCAGCTTCGAGGTGGCCTCCTGCACCGAGCTGCGCATGCTGCAGGACCTCGGCGTCGAGGCGGACACGGTGCTGTACTCCAATACCGTCAAGCCCGCGTCCCACGTGGCCGAGTCGTTCGCCGCCGGGCTCTGGCGCTACGCCTTCGACTCCGAAGGCGAGCTGTACAAGCTGGCCGAGCAGGCTCCCGGCGCCGCCGTCTACGTCCGCCTCCGGGTCGACGACTCGACCAGCCTGTTCCCGCTGTCGCGCAAGTTCGGCGCCGAGGCGCAGGAGGCGCGGGCGCTGATGCTGCTCGCCCGCAGCCTCGGCCTCCGCCCCTACGGGGTGACCTTCCACGTCGGGTCGCAGTGCACCACCACCAGCGCGTGGCGGCAGGCGATCGCCGCGGTTGGCCGGCTGCTCACCCAGCTGGCCAGCGACGGCATCACCCTGGAGATGCTGAACCTCGGCGGCGGCTTCCCGGCGGAGTACGTGGAGCCGGTGCCCTCGATCGACCAGATCGCCAACACCATCGAGTCGGCACTGTACGAGCTGCTCCCCTACCGTCCCGGTCTGCTGGCCGTCGAGCCCGGACGCTACCTCGTGGCCGAGAGCGCGGTGATGGTCGGCGGCGTGCTCGGCCGGGAGGTGCGCGCCGGGGAGAACTGGGCGTACCTGGACGTCGGTGCCTACAACGGCCTGATGGAGACCCAGCAGACCGTCAACCAGTGGCGCTACCCGCTGTGGAGCTCCCGCCCCGACCACGCCGCCGACCAGGTGCCGTTCACGGTGACCGGGCCGAGCTGCGACAGCTCCGACACCATGTTCTACGGGGTCCACCTGCCCGCCACCCTCGACGCCGGCGACCGCCTGTACATCGGGTCGGCCGGGGCGTACACCCTCAGTTACGCCTCCAGCTTCAACGGCTTCCCCCCGCCGACCCCGGTGTTCCTCGGCCAGCGATGAGCCCCGGCCCGCGGCTGCGCCGCCTGATCGCCGCCGCGCTGGTCGACTCGTTCGGGCTGTCGCTGGGCTGGACGGTCCTCAGCCTGCAGGTCGTGCGCACGCACGGGCTGGGGGCGCTGGGCCTGTGCAGCGCCGCCATGCTGGTCGGGGTCGCCCTGTCGGCACCGGCCGCGGCCAGGCTCAGCGCGCGGATCGACGGGCGTGCCCTGCTGCGGTCGACGGCCATCTGCGAGGCGGTGCTGCGCGTCGGGACGTTCACGCTCCTGCTGGCCGGCGCGCCGCTGCCGGCGGTCGCCGTCGCGGTCGCCGTCATGAACGTGGTGGCGTGGACCGGCTACGCCGGCATGCGCGCCGAGGTCGCCGAGGCCGATCCGCGCGGCGCCGCCATGACCTGGTACATGGTGGCCGTGGCCACGATCGAGGCGGCCGGGATCGCGGTCGCCGCGCTGCTCCCGACCGGGCCGGCTGGCACGGTCGGCGGCGGCCTGCTGGTCGCGGTGGTCGCCGGCTACGGCGCCTGCCTGCTGCCGACCTGGTGGATCGCGCGCGACGCGCGGGTCGGCCGCGCCCGCCCCCTGCGGGGATCCGGCCGGCACCGCCCGACCGGGCTGCTGGCGGGCGGGGCGCTGGTGATGCTGCTCGGATCCGGCCCGACCCTGCTCGCCGTCGGCCTCGCCGCCCAGCTGCACGGCACCAAATGGGTGGCCGGCTCGGCGTTAGGGTACGCGGTGGGCAGCCTGCTCGCGCCGATCATGGTGGCCTGGCTGGGACGGCGGCGGCTGTCGCCGGCGATCGCCTGGCCCGCCTGGGGTGTCGGCATGGTCGCCGGCTGGACGGTCGCTCCCTGGCATCCTGCCGGGCTGCTGGTCGCGCAGCTGCTCTCGGGGATGTGCATGAGCTCCCTCGAGGGCGACATGGACGCCCGCGTGGCCGCGAGCGGGCACGGCCGCGGCGTGACCGCCGGCCTCGCCTCCGCGGCGGCGCTCCGCGCCTTCGGCAGCGCCGCCGCGGTCGGGCTCGCGCCCCGCGCGGTGGCGTGGATCGGGGTCGAGTGGCTGAGCGCGGCCCTCGCCGTCCTGCTCGGCACGGCGCTGGCCGCGGGGATCGCGCGGCACCTCGACCGCGCCGGCGACCGGGCCGGGCGACGCCAGGGCGTCGCCACGGTGCTGAGCGGTCACGGCTGAGCCGGTCGCCCGCCCACGCCTGACGTGGGATGCTACCGCCATGCCGCTCGACCTCACCCCCGACGACGTGCTGGCCACCACCCGGACGGTCCGCAAGCGCCTGGACCTGACCCGGCCGGTCGAGCGCGAGGTGCTGGAAGACTGCCTGCTCCTGGCGCAGCAGGCGCCGAGTTCGAGCTTCTCCCAGAACTGGCACTTCGTGGTGGTCACCGACGCCGGCAAGCGGGCCGCGCTCGGCGAGTTGTGGCGCAGCGTCGCCGGCCCGTACCTGGAGCACCGGGCCGCCGCCGCCGCGACCGACCCGAGCATCGCCCGGATCGGCGACGCCGTCCGCCACCTGGCCGAGCACATCCACGAGGTGCCGGTCCACCTGATCCCGTGCGTGGAAGGCAGGACCGACGGCAAGCCGGCGGCGGCGCAGGCGTCACGCTGGGCGTCGATCATCCCGGCGGCGTGGAGCTTCATGCTGGCCGCCCGCGCGCGCGGCCTCGGGACCGCCTGGACCACCTTCCACCTGCGGCACGAGCGCGAGGCCGCCGAGCTGCTCGGCATCCCCTACGACCAGGTGATGCAGGCCGCGCTGATCCCGGTGGCGTACACCATCGGCACCGAGTTCAAGCCGGCCGTGCGCAAGTCACTGGACACCATGGCCCACTGGGACCACTGGTAAGCCTGGCTGGCTACGCCACCGTCTCCAGCAGCAGTCGCGCGCGCAGCCTGGCGTCGATGTTGCCGCCCGAGACGACCGCGGCGACCGGCCGCGGCCATGAAGGGGCCTGCGCCAGCCACAGCGCCGCCAGGCCGGCCGCGCCGGCCGGCTCGACCACCAGGCCGAGCCGCTCCAGGCAGTGCCGCATCGCCAGCCAGATGGTCGCGTCGGGCATGGTGACCACGTCGTCGACGAGCTGGCGGCAGATCGCCAGCGGCAGCGTCCCTGGCCGCTCGACCGCGAGCCCGTCGGCGATCGTCGCCACCGGCGACCGCTCCACCGCCCGGCCCAGCCGGAAGGAGGCGGCGAACGCGGCCGCCCCCTCGGCCTGCACCCCGACGACCCGGACCGCGGGCCGGAGCGCCTTGACGGCGCTCGCCACGCCGGCGAGCAGCCCACCGCCGCCGACCGGGACCAGCACCGTGCCGACCTCGGGGAGCTGGTCGAGCAGTTCGGCGCCGATGGTCCCCTGCCCGGCGATCACGTCGGGGTGGTCGAACGGGTGGATGAAGGTGGCGCCCTGCTCGGCGACGTGCCGCCCGGCCGCTACCAGCGCCTCGGTGACGGTGCCCTCGACGAGCTCCACCCTGGCACCGAGTGCCTCGGTGGCGGCGACCTTGACCGCGGGCGCGGTGGCGGGCATGTAGACCACCGCGGGAACGCCGAAGTACGCCGCCGCGAGGGCGACGCCCTGCGCGTGGTTGCCGGCGCTGGCCGCCACCACCCCGCCACGCCTGACGGCGGCTGGCAGCCGCGCCACGTGCACGAACGCTCCGCGCAGCTTGAACGAGCCGGTCCGCTGCAGCAGCTCGCACTTCAGGTGCACCGGCGGCCCGCCCGGCGCGGGGCAGGTGAGCACCGGGGTCTGGATGGCGACGCCGCCGAGCTGCTCGGCCGCCTGCCGGATGTCC
Source organism: Actinomycetota bacterium (assembly GCA_035535495.1). GTDB lineage: Bacteria > Actinomycetota > CALGFH01 > CALGFH01 > CALGFH01 > DASUZB01. Next base: position 10,923 of record DATLQA010000270.1, read on the forward strand.
TCGATCCCCACGATCGCGGCGGGCGCCGCGACGGCTGGTGGGCTGATCGAGCCGGGCAGGGCGGGTGCGGTCATCGGTTGGCCCCTTCAAAGAGAAAACCCCTCGTGCCAGGCACAGAGGGGTAGCGCGCGGGCTGGTGGTGAGCTCAGCCGGCGCGCACGAGAATAATCGAGCGGAACGCGGTCACGGGCGGGAGTCTTACGCGGCTACGGCCACGCTGTCAACGCAAGCGGCGATCTCGCGGCGGCGCTCAGACGACCTCGAACACGAACAGGCTGCGGTCCAGGTACTGGCCCGGGTCGTGCCAGGGGGCGCTGCCCGCCCGCCACCGGATGATCGCAGCCGCCATCGGCTCGCTGCTGTGCCACCGGTCACAGCACCGCTGTGATCTTGGACGGCCGGCTCGCACGCGGCGGTCAGGCGGGTGGGGTGACGCGCACCTCGAGGAGGTGCTCGGCGACCGGCTCCTCCGGCGACCACGGCCGGGCGAGCCGGAGCCGCCAGGTGGCGCTGCCGGGCCCGAGGGCGCGGACGACCAGGACCTCGGGGACGCCGTAGGCCGCCGGCGGCGGGCCGCCGGGCTGGGCGGTCGGTGCCCTGACCGGCTCGAGCCCGACCTGGACCTCGGCGCACGCCCGGTCGCCGGCGACGAAGTCGGCCCGCCAGGAGGTGCCCGCCCCGGCCGCGGAGCGCAACGGGCGGCGCCATTCCTCTCCCTCGGAGAGCGGCAGGACGGCGGGGAGCCCCGCGGTCCACTGCTCGTCAGCCGCGCCGGTGACCATCAGGCCGGGCCGATCACGGGTCCCTCGTGCCAGCCGGCTTGGTCGCGCCAGTAGTGCTGCAGGCGCTGGTCGGTCCGGACGACGAGCACCTCGAGGTTCCTCCCCCACGAGCCCTGGCACAGCCCGGTGACCTCCCGCACGTCGTGGCCGAAGGTGGCGCCGCGCCGCCACTGCTCGTCCGAGGAGTTGGCCCGCCACCAGTGCTGGACCTGCCCGCCCGCGGCCACGCACAGCTCGAAGTTGCCGTGCGGACCGCGCTCGTCGAGCATGCCGTGCTGGCCCTGGATCATCACCGGCGGGCTGGCGATACCGGCGCCGAACAGCGCGCCAGGGTTCCACGTGAAGGTCGCCTCGTCGC
>DATLQA010000271.1:0-3722 GCA_035535495.1 Actinomycetota bacterium
CCGCGCCCGGCGGAGGGCTACCGGCGCTGGGCGCGGGAGCAGGCCGAGAAGGGTCCCGACGTCCGGAGCGACGACTTCGACCTGGCGATCGAGTCGCTGGCGGAGACGTGTGTGGTCGGGTCGATCGGCACGCACATGAGCGACCGCCGGGCGGGGACCTTCGGGTGCGGGCTCGGCGTCGGCCGGGAGTTCCAGCGGCGGGGCTATGCCAGCGAGGCGGTGGTGCTGCTGCTGCGGTACATGTTCGCCGAACGGCGCTTCCAGAAGTGCAACGTGGGCGTGTACGCCTACAACGCGGCATCGCTGGGGTTGTTCGCCAAGCTCGGGTTCGTGGAGGAGGGCCGGCGGCGCCGGGCGGAGTTCATGGGCGGCCGCTACCACGACGAGGTCCTGCTTGGCGTGACGGTGGAGGAGTTCGCCGCCGGGCACGGGTTGCCGGAGGTCGGCGGGACCGCCTGAGGCGGCCGGGGTCACCGCTGGCGACGCGGTCGTGCCGTTGGCGGTTCCGGCTCGACGGCGTCGGGGTGGTGGCGGACCAGCAGGACGGCGACGTCGTCGGCGAAGCCTTCGCCGCTGACCTGCTGCACGTGGCTGAGCAGGTCGTCGAGGCCGGTACCGTCCAGGCTGGCGGGGTTGGGCAGGGCGGCGAGGTGCTCGAGCAGGCCCTGCTCGCCGAACCGTTCCGAGCTGGGACGGGGGCCGCTGCGCGCCTCGATCAGGCCGTCGGTGTAGAACAACAGCGTCCAGGCGCACGGCAGGGACACGGTGGTGCCGGTGCGGGCGCCGCCGAGGCCGAGCGGTGGGCCACTGGGCAGCTCGATCCGTTCCGCGCGGTCGCTGAGCAGCAGCGGTGGCGGGTGGCCGGCGACCACGAAGGTGGCCTGGTGGCGGTCTGGCGGGATCCAGGCGCAGCAGACGGTGGCGAAGGTCTCCACCGACGGGCGCTCGGCCGAGAACACGGCGTCGAGGGCGCGGACCATGGCGACCGGGTCGGGCAGGGTCAGCGCCAGGCCGCGCCAGGCCGCGCGGAGGGTGGCGCCGAGCGCGGCGGCGTCCGCGCCGTGCCCGGAGACGTCGCCGATCAGGACGGTGAAGGTCGCGTCGGGGCGTTCGACGGCGTCGAAGAAGTCGCCGCCGAGCAGCAGGCGGTCCTCGCCGGCCCGGTAGCGGGTATGGATGGCCAGGCGCGGGTCGCTGATGGACGGAGTAGGGAGCAGGCCGGCCTGCAGCCGGGCGGAGAGGGCGGTCACCTCGGCCTGGGCGGTCCTGCGCTCGGAGATGTCGTGCATGTAGACGAACAGGCCGTCGAGCGCCGGGTAGGCGCGGACCTCGAACCAGGCCGCCAGCTCGGGATGGTAGGCCTCGAACTCCACCACCAGGTTGTCGGTGACGGCGCGCTCGTAGTCGCGCTCGTGGGCCGCGCCGATCGCCCGGGGGAGGACGTCAAGCAGCGGGCGGCCGAGGAGCGGGTCGCCGCCGATGACCCGCTGCGCCTCGCGGTTGGCGAAGGTGAGTCGCAGGCCGTGGTCGAAGGCGCAGAAGGCGTCGTCGATGCTCTCGAAGGCGCGGGCGATGCGCTCGCGGACGGTGCGGGACTCGGTGGTGTCCAGGGTGGTGCCGATCACCCGGGTCGGGCGGCCGGCGTCGTCGACGAGCACCTGGCCGCGGCTGAGCGTCCAGCGGATGCCGCCGTCGGGCCGGACGATGCGGTACTCCACCTCGAAGTCGCCGCCGCCGTGCAGGGCGCGGTTGACGGCGGCGTCGAGGGCCTGGCTGTCGTCGGGGTGGATGCGTTTGGCGAACGCGGCCCAGGTGCCGGTGGACTGGTCGAGGTCGAGGCCGAAGATGTCCGCGTGGTTGCGGTTCCAGCGCAGCGTGCCGCTGTCGAGCTCCCACTCGAAGGTGCCCATGCGGGCGGCGTCGATCGCCATGCGCAGCTGCGCTTCGCTGGCGGCGAGGGCGCCTTCGGCGGCTGTGGCCGGTTCGTGTGGTCCTGGTGTGGGGGTCGCCTCCGATCCGCCACGCTCGTCCATTGGCTCACCCACCCGATTGCCACCCACCGCCCGGAGTGGAGCATACGAGGCTGTATCTGGCTTGGGAACAAGGCGATTTGCTGGGTTTGGGCGTTCCCGCCGCCGTCGGGTCTCCTCCGGTAGCCTCCCGGCAAGCGACGTAAGGAGGCGGTGGCATGGCCGATCAGCTCACCCTCGGGCTGCTGGGCGGGACCGGCCCGCAGGGCCGGGGCCTGGCGTTGCGCTTCGCCCTGGCTGGGCATCAGGTCCTGCTGGGCTCGCGCAGCGAGGAGCGGGCCCGGAGCGTGGTGGCCGAGCTGTTCGAGCGTGACCTGCCGGTCCGGGGCGTCGCCAACCCCCAGGCGGCGGCCGACGCCGAGGTGGTGCTGCTCACCTTCCCGTTCGAAGGGCAGAGCGCGGTGCTGCCCGGCCTGGCCGAGGCGATCGGCGACAAGGTGGTGGTCGACGTGGTCAACCCGCTCGGCTGGGACGAGCTGGGCGCCACCATGCTGGACGTGCCCGAGGGCAGCGCGGCCGAGCAGGCCCAGGCGCTGCTGCCGCGCGCCAGGGTGACGGCGGCGTTCCACCACGCGCCGCCACGGCTGCTGGCCGACCCGGCTCGCGAGGTGGACACGGACGTGCTGGTGGTTGGCGACGATCCCGCCGCGAGAGCGGTGGTGATCGGGCTGGCCGACGTGATCCCGGGATGCCGCGGGATCGACGCGGGGCCGCTGCGGCTGGCCCGCTACCTGGAAGGGCTGACAGCGGTGGTGGTGAGCGTGAACCGGCGGTACAAGATCCACGCCGGGGTGCGGGTCACGCGCCTGAGCGAGGAGCGCCGGCTGCGGCTGGCGCCGCCGGCGGCACGTGAGGAGGGCTCGTGAGGCCTTCAGCGGCGTCCGATGGCCGCGCTTGGCAGGCGCTGCCTGTCCCGGTCCGGTGGTCGTTCAGTGGCTTGACGACCGCCATATGCACAAGGCTGGCGATCAGCCTAATGCCGCACCCGCCTCGGCCAGCACTGTGGCCCGCCGCCGCCGCTTGGTCGCAAGCAGGCGCTGGTAGGGCGGGATTGGCCCGCGACGTGGGCGCGGCCGGGCTGGGGGGAGCCAGCTCGGGGCCTGTGGATCCGCGGGCGCTCGGCGTTAGGGGTGCGTGATACGATCTCGAACCTATGTTCGAGAATACTCGTCCAGCTTCCCAGCAGCCAAGCAGGGCGCTTGGCGGAATGCTCGTACACCAGGCGTACCAGTTCGCGCTGGACCCGACCCCGCAGCAACAGGGGGCGCTGGCTTCCCACTGCGGGGCAGCCCGCTACGCCTTCAACTGGGCCCTCAAGCTTGTCCAGCGGCGACTGGATGAGCGTGCCGCCGGCCTGGATGTGGAGGTGCCGTGGACGTTGCCGGCGCTGCGCCGGGAGTGGAATCGTGCCAAGCAGCAGGTGGCGCCATGGTGGTGGGAGAACTCTAAGGAGGCCTACAACTCGGGTCTGGACGCCCTGGCACGAGCCCTGCACAACTGGGCGGACTCCAAGGCGGGCCGGCGGAAGGGTCCCCGCGTCGGCTTCCCCCAGCGCGAGGCGAAACACCGCACTCGGCCGACCTGCCGGTTCACCACTGGCGCGATCCGTGTGGAACCCGACCGGCATCATGTGGTGCTGCCCCGCATCGGGCGGATCCACACCCACGAGTCCACCAGAAAGCTCGCCCGCCG
>DATLQA010000272.1:0-94233 GCA_035535495.1 Actinomycetota bacterium
TCGAGCGCCAGCAGCTGCGCTGGCTGGCGCTCGCGGCCGCGTTGGCGGCTCTGGCGCTGCTGGTCGCCGCCGCCGCCCTAGCGGGAGACTCGGGCACCAACCTGGTGGACGCGGCGCTGGGTGTCTGCGCAGCGCTGCTGCCGCTGGCGACCGGCGCGGCGATCCTGCGCTACCGGCTGTACGACCTCGACCGGATCATCAGCCGCACCCTGGCCTACGGCCTGCTCACGGTGCTGCTGGGTGGCGGCTACGCCCTGGTGGTCCTGGGACTCGGCCAGCTCCTGGGCCGACGCTCCAGCCTGGTCGTGGCCGGCGCGACCCTGGTCGTCGCCGCGGTGTTCCAACCGGCCCGCCGCCGCGTCCAGGACCTGGTCGACCGGCGCTTCAACCGGCGCCGTTACGACGCCGCCCAGACGATCGCCGCGTTCAGTACTCGGCTGCGCCAGCAGATCGACCTCGACAGCCTGACGGCTGAGCTGCTGGCGGCGGTGGAGGAGACGATGCAGCCGACCCACGCGTGGCTGTGGCTGCGGCCGGCCCCGACGGCCAGCGCGACTGGCGGCTCCGCCGCGCGCCAGTGACCCTCAAAGGGAGCGAAACGCCGCTTCAGCGGCCGGTGCGGTCGACGGCGGCGAGGGCGAGGTCGGCCAGGCGGGTGACCACGGCGGGGAACTCGCGCCAGCTCTGGTCGGCCTGGCCGTAGGCGCCGGCCGCGTAGCGCGCGTAGACGCCCTCGAGGATGACCGCCAGCTTCCAGTAGCCGAGCGCAACGAAGAACTCCAGGTCGTCGGTGCTGCGGCCGGCGCCGTCGGCATACGCGGCGGCGACCTCGGCGCGGGTCGGGAAGCCGGGCAGGCGGGTCGGGGCGGTGCCGAGCGGGAGCATCTCGTCGTCGGCCTCGGCCCAGTACACCAGCAGCAGGCCGAGGTCGGCCCTGGGGTCGCCGAGAGTGGACAGCTCCCAGTCGATCACCGCCCGGACCTCCCCGGCGGGGGAGAGGATCAGGTTGTCGAGGCGGTAGTCGCCGTGCACGATCGCCACCCGCTCCTGCGCGGGGACGCGGGCGGTCAGGCGGCGGTGGACCTCCTCGACAGCCGGCAGCTCGCGGGTCCTGGACTGCTCCCACTGCCGCCGCCAGCGGGCGAGCTGGCGCTCGACGTAGCCGTGGCCGCGGCCGAGCTGGCCGAGGCCGACCGCCTCCGGCTCGACCCGGTGGAGGGCGACCAGGGCGTCGACCAGCGCGGTACTGGCCGCGGCCCGCTCGGCGAGGCCGAAGGTGGCGACCACGGTGGCCTCGTCGCGCGGGACCACCCCGTCGACGTGCTCCATCACGTAGAACGGCGCGCCGGTGACCGACTCGTCGTCGCAGAGCCCGAAGGCACGCGGGACCGGGACATCGGTGGCGGCGAGCGCGGCGATGATGCGGTGCTCGCGGGCCATGTCGTGGGCGGAGGGCAGCACTCCGGACAGGGGTGGCCGGCGCAGCACCCAGCGCCCGCCGGCCTGGTCGGTGACCGCGTAGGTGAGGTTGGACTGGCCGCCGGCGATCCGCTCGAACGCCAGCGGCTCCTGGACGCCGGGCACGTGGCCGGCGAACCAGCGGGTGACGCCGTCGGCCAGGATGCCAGCCGGCGCCAGCGCCGCCTCGCCGCCCGGCCCGGCGCTCATCTCCGCGCGTCGCCGCCCCGGTCGCGCCCGTCGGCCGCCTCGCGCACGGCCGCGGCGACGGCCGGCGCCACGCCGCGGTCGAAGACGCTGGGCACGATGTACTCGGGACGGAGCTCCTCGTCGGCCACCCGGCCGGCGATCGCCTCGGCCGCCGCCACCTCCATCGCCTCGGTGATCTCCCGTGCCTCCGCGTCGAGCGCGCCCCGGAACACGCCCGGGAAGGCCAGCACGTTGTTGATCTGGTTGGGCTCGTCCGAGCGGCCGGTGGCGACCACCGCGGCGTAGCGCCGGGCTCCGGCGGGGTCCACCTCCGGGTCGGGGTTGGCCAGGGCGAACACGATCGCGCCAGGCGCCATCGCGGCCACGTCCTCCGGCTCGAGCAGGTTGGGCGCGCTCACGCCCACGAACACGTCCGCGCCGACCAGCGCCTCCTTGAGCGTGCCGGTCTGGCGCTGCCGGTTGGTGTGCTCGGCCACCCAGCGCTTGGAGTCGTCCAGGCCCTCCCGGCCAGGGTGGATGATCCCGGCCCGGTCGCAGGCGACCACCTCGCCGATCCCCTCGGCCTGGAGGATCTTGATGATCGCCACCCCGGCGGCGCCGGCGCCCGAGAGCACCAGGCGGACGTCGGCGAGCTTCTTGCCGACCACCCGCAGGGCGTTGATCAGCCCGGCGAGGACCACGATGGCGGTGCCGTGCTGGTCGTCGTGGAAGACCGGGATGTCCAGCGACGCGCGGAGCCGGCGCTCCACCTCGAAGCAGCGCGGAGCGGCGATGTCCTCCAGGTTGACGCCGCCGTACATCGGCGCGAGCAGCTCCACCGTCCGGACGATCTCCTCGGTGTCCTGGGTGTCCAGGCAGACGGGCCACGCATCGACCCCGGCGAACTGCTTGAACAGCACGGCCTTGCCCTCCATCACCGGCAGGGCGGCGGCCGGGCCGATGTTGCCGAGCCCGAGCACGGCCGAACCGTCGGTGACCACGGCCACGGTGTTGCGCTTGATGGTGAGCCGGCGCGCGTCGGCCGGGTTGGTGGCGATCGCCTGGCAGACCCTGGCGACCCCGGGGGTGTAGGCCATCGAGAGGTCGTCGCGGGTGCGCAGCGGCACCTTGGAGGTGACCTCGAGCTTGCCGCCGAGGTGGAGCAGGAAGGTGCGGTCGCTCACCTTGTGGACGTGGGCGCCTTCGACCGCCTCGACCGCGGCGGTGATCGCCTCCGCGTGCCGCGCGTCAGCGGCGTTGCAGGTGAGGTCGACGACCAGCCGGTTCGGGTGGGACTCGACGATGTCGACCGCCACCACCGTGCCGCCGGCCTCGCCGACCGCGGTGGTGATCCGCCCGATACCGAGCGGGTCGGCCCCCAGGTGCACCCGCATGGTGATCGACCAGGACGAGCTTGGAATCGGCATCCGGGCTCCTCATTTGGGTCCGTGAGCAGCGGAAACGGCATTCACACTACCGGACGGGGCGAGCCGGCGGGAAGTGGTTCCGGCGGCCGGCGGGACCGCCATGGCAGCCCCATCCCACCGCCCTGGGCTGCTGGGATAGACGATCTCGATGGAACTGATCATGACAAATGATTGGAAGAATGGCTGAGACCCTTCTATGGTAAGCCTCGTCGCCGCGCCGGCGGGACCGGCCGGCGACGGCGCCGCAATTGCTGTCAGGAATTGTTCGACGGAGCCATCACCGACGGTGCTGGGATTCGCCGCCGGCGAGCCCGTCGCCGGGGCTGACGGCGTCTCCGGGCCGGCCGCGAATATCGGCCCGCTGATTCCAGCCACAAACCGCCGCCCACAATCCCGTTCGCGGCCCTCGCGCCGCTTCGGGAGAAGGAGGTGCGGACCGCCCATGCCGAGCCTTCCGACCACTCCCGCGAACGTCGCCGCGCTGCCCGGCGGCCCCTGGGAGGAGAGCCCTCGATGGAGCGGCATCCGCCGCGACTACGACGTGGCCGACGTGCTGCGCCTGCGCTCCTCGCTCCCGGTCGAGCACACCCTGGCCAGGCACGGAGCCGAGCGGCTCTGGGCCCTGCTCTCCGAGGAGGACTACGTGGCCTGCCTCGGCGCGCTCAGCGGCGGGCAGGCGGTGCAGATGGTCAAGGCCGGGCTGCAGGCGATCTACCTGTCCGGCTGGCAGGTGGCGGCGGACGCCAACCTGGCCGAGCAGGTCTACCCGGACCAGAGCCTGTACCCGGCCAACAGCGTGCCGGCGGTGGTGCGGCGCATCAACAACGCCCTGCACCGTGCCGACCTGGTCGCCCGGCTGGACGGCCAAGGCGGCGTCGACGGCGACCAGGAAGCTCCCGGTCAGGTCTCCGACTGGTTCGTGCCGATCGTGGCCGACGCCGAAGCCGGCTTCGGCGGCGCCCTCAACGCCTACGAGCTGATGCGCGCGATGATCGAGGCCGGCGCGGCCGGGGTTCACTTCGAGGACCAGCTCGCGTCCGAGAAGAAGTGCGGCCACCTCGGCGGCAAGGTGCTGGTGCCGACCGCGCAGTTCATCCGCACGCTGACCGCCGCCAGGCTGGCCGCGGACGTGGCCGGCGTGCCGACCGTCCTGATCGCCCGCACCGACGCCCTCGCCGCCACCCTGCTCACCAGCGACGTCGATGAGCGGGACCGGCGCTTCTGCAGCGGCGAGCGCACCGCCGAGGGCTACCACCTGGTCCGCGGCGGCATGGACGCGGCCATCGCCAGGGCGCTGGCGTACGCGCCCCACGCCGACCTGCTCTGGTGCGAGACCTCCACGCCCGACCTCGACGAGGCCCGCCGGTTCGCCGAGGCGGTCCACGCCGAGCACCCGGGCAAGCCGCTCGCCTACAACTGCTCGCCGTCGTTCAACTGGCGCAGGCACCTCGACGACGACACCGTGGCCAAGTTCCAGAAGGAGCTGGGCGCGATGGGGTACCGCTTCCAGTTCATCACCCTGGCCGGCTTCCACGCCCTCAACGCCGGCATGTTCGAGCTCGCCCGCGGCTACGCCGAGGAGGGCATGCCCGCCTACGTGCGCTTGCAGCAGCGCGAGTTCGAGCTGGAGGAGCAGGGCTACACCGCCACCAGGCACCAGCGCGAGGTCGGCACCGGCTACTTCGACGCGGTCGCCGGGGTGATCTCCGGCGGCACCGCCTCCACCCTGGCCCTGACCGGCTCCACCGAGCACGAGCAGTTCCAGCGCTGAGCCGGCGCCGCGGCGCGGCGGGTACCCGGCTCGTCCCGATCGACCATGCGTAGCGGCGACCCCTCCTGGGAACCCTGGGAGGGGTCGCCGCCGTCCCAGCATGAGCACCGGGGCGTGCGTATCGGACGTGCGGTGATCTAGTGAGTCATTTGTAGGCAGAACCAGGTAGGATGCGCCCTGTCCACGCGGGAGCGGGCAAAGGGGACACGTTTGCTGGGTAGCGCCAAGACATCCGGCCGCCGTGGCGCCTGGTCCTTCCTGGCCATCGGGTTGCTCACGGTCCTGCTGGTGCAGGTGGCCGGTGGCGCCCTCGCCGAGCCTCGCAACCCAGACGGGCAGCAGTTGGAGCTGCGCGCCCGTTCGCTCATGGCGAAGCTGCAAGAGCAGTACGACGCCATGGAGCGCCTCACCGAGCAGATCAACGAGATCGGCGCGCGCGAGGCCGGCCTGGTCCGCCAGCTCCGCGAGCTGGAACGGCGCCGCGACCGCGTCGAGCAGGAGCTGGCCAAGGTCCAGCAGCTGCTCAACGACCAGGTCCGCTCCACCTACATGCTCGGCCCAGGCGACCTGGTGGGTGACCTGGTCACCGCCCCCGACCTCCCCGAGGCACTCAACCGCCTGCCGCTGCAACGCTCCATCCTGGAGGCCAGGGTCGCGGCGCTGGAAGACGTCCGCCGTAGCAAGGCCGACCTGGATTCGGTCAAGGCGCAGATCGAGGACGCGCTGGCCGCGCAACGCCGGGCCAAGCAGGCGATCACCGACCAGCGGGCACGCCTCAAGACCATGGCGGACCAGCTCCAGGCCACCCTCGGTGGGGTCGACCCAGAACTGGCCGCCGCGCTCGCCGCGGCCGAGCTGTTCGACGAGGGCGCCCGGCGGGCGTCCTGGGATGCCTTCTGGGCCGGCGGCGCTGGTGGCCGCGGGGTGCTCGGCGGTGCCTGGTACCTGCCTGGCGCCGCGGCCCGCAAGGCGGTCGCCTACGCGCTCGCCCATCTCGGTGCGCCGTACGTATGGGGCGCGACCGGTCCCAACGCGTTCGACTGCTCGGGCCTGACCAGCGCGGCGTACGCCGCCGCCGGGGTGGCCATCCCGCGCGTCTCCCGCGCCCAGTGGGGCGCGGGCCGGCACGTGGACCTGGCCAGCCTGATCCCCGGTGACCTGGTGTTCTACGCCGACAACACCGCCGACCCTTCGACCATCCACCACGTCGGCATGTACATCGGCCGGGGGCTGATGGTCCACGCGCCGCACACCGGCGCGGTGGTGCGGGTGGCCTCGATCTGGCGGTCGGGCTACATCGGTGCGGTCCGGGTGTCGCAAGGCGGCCGCAAGGCCGGCGTGATCCCGCCACCGCCTGGTCCGCCGGCCACCGGCCCGCCGCCGACGATGACCACCCGCCGGCCGACGACCACCGCGCCGCCGACCACGCGCGCGCCGGCCACCACGGCGCCGTCGACGACCAGCGGGACCACCACCACGACGACGGTCCCGGAGACCACGGTGCCGTCCACCACCGCCGGCTAGCCAGGCTGCGGCGGGTCGCCGGGTGGTTGGCGCGGCCCGTGCCCGCCGGGAACCCGTCCGGGTCGTCCGGCTGGCCGGCGTATCATCCGGGCCGTCGGCACCATCACCAGCCAGGAGGCACACCCGTGCGTCAGATCCAGGTCAAGCTCCCCGACGGCTCCGTCCGGCAGGTCGCTGCCGGCACCGCCCCGGCCGAGCTGCTGGACACCACGGGCGCGGTGGCCGCGCTGGTCGACGGCGAACCATGGGACCTGCACCGCGGCCTGGACCGTGACGCCTCGGTCGAGCCGCTGCCGGCGGCAAGCGAGCAGGGACGGGTGGTTCTGCGCCACTCCGCCGCCCACGTGCTCGCCCAGGCGGTGACCGACCTGTACCCCCGGGCCAAGTACGCCATCGGACCGCCGGTGGAGGACGGCTTCTACTACGACTTCGACGTGCCCGAGCCGTTCACCACCGAGGACCTCGAGCGCATCGAGGCCCGCATGCGGGAGATCGTCGCCTCCGGCCAGCCGTTCCGGCGCGAGGAGCTTTCCCGCGAGGAGGGGCTGCGCCTGTTCGCCGAGCAGCCCTACAAGCGCGAGATCATCGAGTCGGTGGACGAGGCCGAGGGCGCCGGTCCGTCGGTCTCGGTGTACCGCAACGACGGCTGGGTCGACCTCTGCCGCGGCCCGCACGTCCCCACCACCAGGGAGATCCCCGCCTTCACGCTGACGCGCGTCGCCGGGGCGTACTGGCGCGGCGACGAGTCACGCCCCCAGCTGCAGCGCATCTACGGCACCGCATGGGAGTCCGAGGCGGCGCTCGCCGACCACCTGCACCGGCTGGAGGAGGCGGAGCGGCGCGACCACCGGCGGCTCGGCCTGGAGCTGGACCTATTCCACTTCCCGCCGGAGATCGGCGGCGGCCTGCCCGTCTTCCACCCCAAGGGCGGGCTGATCCGCAAGCTGATGGAGGACTACTCGAAGGCCGAGCACGAGCGCGGCGGGTACTCCTTCGTGTGGACCCCCCACCTGGCCAAGTCGACCTTGTTCGAGACCTCGGGGCACCTGGGGTGGTACGCGGAGAGCATGTACCCGCCGATGGAGATGGAGGGCGCGCGCTACTACCCCAAGCCGATGAACTGCCCCTTCCACATCCTGATCTACCGGTCGCGGGGGCGGTCCTACCGCGAGCTGCCGATGCGGCTGTTCGAGTTCGGGACCGTGTACCGCTTCGAGCGCTCCGGCGTGATCCACGGGCTCACCAGGGTGCGCGGCATCACTCAGGACGACGCGCACATCTTCTGCACCAGAGAGCAGCTCGGCGAGGAGCTGGCCAGCCTGCTCGCGTTCGTGCTCCGGCTGCTGCGCACCTTCGGCCTGGAGGAGTTCGAGGCCGAACTGGCCACCCGGCCGGACAAGTTCGTGGGCGACCCGGAGGAGTGGGTCCAGGCAGAGGCCGCCCTGCGTGACGCCATCGAGGCCTCTGGCCTGCCCTACGTGGTCGCCGAGGGCGAGGGCAGCTTCTACGCGCCAAAGATCGACGTGCACGTCCGCGACGCCATCGGGCGGCGCTGGCAGCTCTCCACCCTGCAGGTCGACTTCCAGCTGCCGCACCGCTTCGAGCTCGAGTACACCGGGGCGGACAACGCCAGGCACCAGCCGTTCATGATCCACCGCGCGCTGTTCGGATCGATCGAGCGCTTCCTCGGCATCCTGCTGGAGCACTACGCCGGCGCGCTGCCGACCTGGCTGGCGCCGGTGCAGGTCCGGCTGGTGCCGATCGCCGACCGGCACCTCCCCTACGCCACCGAGGTCGCCGACCGGCTCCGCGAGGCCGGCCTGCGGCCAGAGGTGGACGACTCCTCAGGGCGCATGCAGGCCAAGGTCCGCGACGCCCAGCTCGCCAAGGTGCCCTACATCCTGGTGCTCGGCGACCGCGACCAGGCGGCCGGCGCGGTCAGCGTCCGCCTGCTCGACGGCAGCGAGCGCCGCGGCCTCCCACTCGGCGCCTTCGTGGAGCACGTGACCGCCGAGGTGGCGGCGAAGGCGACCGCGGCGAGCCTGCCCGCCGAGGTGGAAGCCGGCACGCCGTGAGCACGGAGCGGCTCTGGACACCATGGCGGATGGCCTACATCCGCGAAGCCGGCAAGGAAGAGGGCTGCGTGTTCTGCGACCTGCCAGTCGATGGCGACGACCGGGCCAACCACATCCTCGGCCGGGGCGAGCACGTGTACGCGGTGCTCAACTCGTTCCCCTACAACCCCGGGCACCTGATGGTGATGCCGTTCCGGCACGTGGGGGAGTACGGCGACCTCACCACTGAGGAGCTGGGCGAGATGATGGCGATGACCGGCACGGCGATCGCCGCGTTGCGGGACGAGTCCGGGCCGCACGGCTTCAACCTTGGCATGAACCTCGGCCACGTGGCCGGCGCCGGCATCGCCGACCACCTCCACCTCCACCTGGTCCCGCGGTGGGGCGGCGACGCCAATTTCATGCCGATCGTGGCGCAGACCAAGGTCCTGCCCGAGCTGCTCGACGAGACCTACGACAAGCTCCACCCCCACTTCGCCTAGCCGGGGGGCGGGCGCGCTCAGCTGCCCCAGGCGTCGTGGGGGTGGTGGACGGCGTCGGCCTGGTTCCAGTAGTCGTGCTCCTCGACGACCAGGCCGTCGTCGGCGAAGCGGAGCATCGAGGCGCCGGCCAGCGTCACCGGCTGGCCGTCGTCGAGGGCGGTGCACCACCACTCCACCGCGGCGCGGTCCCCGGCGGCCGCCACGACGGCGAAGTGAGGGTCGGGGTCCTGCTCGGTGGAGAACGCCTGGGTGATGTAGGCGACCGCGCCCGCCCTGCCCTGATGGACCGGGCGGAACGGATGTGACCGGTAGGCGCACTCCTCCGCGTACAGCGCGACGATGGCGGCTACGTCGTGGGTGCGCCAGCCCGCCTCCCAGGTCTCCGCCCAGCGCCTGGCCGCGTCGTGGACGTCCACGGCGGTCCTCCTTGCTGATCGTCCTGCGGAGATCGCAGCGTAGGCGAGGGGCGTGACAGCACAAGCGCCGCCGATGGCCGCCCTGGCCGCGTGGGACAGGAGCATGACGTTTGACCGCTTTTACCGGGAATGGCGTCCACCGGCGGTCCACGGGAAGATAGGCGGGTTCAGGGCTGGTCCCGGCCCAGGCGTGGTGCTGTGGTGGACGGGGCCCGAGGCGCCATCGCGGCGGCGAGCCACCGGTCAATGGAGGGGAATGCAGTGCCAGCTCGCCGGCATCACGTCCCTGCCCGGAAGGTTCCCGCCCAATCCTCGAGCCGGTGACGGCGGGAACGTCGCCGTCAGGATCCGTGCCGGCGCACGCGCCGCCCGGCGGGACCGAAGCGGCCTGCCCTGGGGGGGCGGATGGCTAGGCGGATCGTGCTGTTCACCCGCGACGCGGGGCTGACCGTCGCGCTGCGTAGCCTGCTCTCCGCCGAGGACCGGGTGCTCCAGTTCGACTCCCCGGACGGCCGGCCAGGCACGCTGGACCCGGCGGCCGACACGATCGTGCTCGACCTGCCTGGCGACCTTCGTCGCGGCGCGTACCGGTCGATCCGCGAGTGGTTCTCCGGCCGGCTGGTGATCCTGCTCGCCCCTGGTGAGGTCGACAAGTCGTTCGACGCGGACAAGGGCTGCCGGACGCTGTTCCGGCCCTTCCAGCTCGACGACCTGATCCGTGACCTGGTCGTCCCGCCTGGCCGCATCCGTAGCGTCCTCTCCGGCGCGGGCCGGCGCGAGGCCGCCGGCCCGCCGAGCGGACCCGGGCGAGTCCCGCCGGTGCCGCCTCCCCGCCTCAGCCCGGGGGGCCGCCGTCCGGTCCCGACCGCCCCGCCCGCTGGACCGGCCGGCAAGCCGGGCCAGCCCGACGCCCCCATGGATAGCACCCGGCGGTGGCCGAAAGTCGGCGAGGCTCACAGGACCGGAACCGCTCCACCGGCCGGCGCCGGCCGGGAAGCTGGTGCGGTGCCGCCGGTTGGTGGTCAGGGTGCTGGTGCGGTGCCGCCGGGCCCAGCGGTCCGGGCCGCCGACGGCCCAGGTGCCGACCCGGCGGGCTCCTCGGACTTCCAAGGGATGCAGCCGCCAGGTCAGGGTGGGTCCACCGGCCGTAGCGAGCGGATGCCGCCGCTGGCGAGCCGGGCGCGGGCGGCGTTCCCCGGCGGCATGGACCTGCCGTCCCGGACGGCGTCGCCAGGTAGACCGGAGAAGGTGCCACCGGTCGACCCGGAGGAGCCGCTGCCGCTGGTGTTCGACTGGTTCGCGCCGCGCGGACGCCGCCTCGACGAGGCCGGCACCGACCGGCCGCCCGCGAGGCGGGACGACGCGCCGGCCAACGGCACCGGCCAGGCGCCGCCGGCCGCCTCCCCGGACACCCAGTCTCAGGGCCCTAGGCGGGACCCGGACTCCAGGCAGGCCAGGGAGGAGGAATTCCGCCGCCGCCTGGACCCGCGCCGGAGCGACCTCGGCCGCCGGGCGGACTCTCGCCGGGCGGCCGGCCGGGAGACTGAGACCGGGCCGGCGCCAGCACCCCGGCAGGACCCGGAGCGTGGAGCGGTGCCCGGCGCCGCCCAGCGGCCCACGCCGCCTCCAGGCGGCGAGCAGGCGGCGCCGGCCCGCGATCGACCCGACCACGCCGAGCAACCGGCGCAGATCGGGGACGGCGCGCGCCCGCGCATGGTCGACTTCCGGCCCGGGACGGCAGGTCCGGCGGACGCGGACAGCGAGGCGCAGCCGGAGCCCGCGGGGCCCGCCACGCCCACCGCCATGGCCCCCGCCGCGACCGCGCTGGGCGCGGGCGAGGCCGTCCAGCCGGCGGCGCCCACCGTGCGGCGCGCGGCAGCGGGTCAGCCTGGCGAGCGGGTCAAGACGCCCGCGCCGCAGTCCTTGGCTGGCCCGGCGCCGGTGGCGGGGCGGGTGCTCCTCGCCGTCCTGGTCGGCGGGGTCGCCCTGCTCGTCTCCGGGCTGTTCACCACCCGCAGCCCGGAGCTTGGCGCCGGCGAGGCGGCGATTGCCCAGGTCGCCAGGAGCGTGGCCGACGGCACCGGGATCGCCTGGCGCGGCCGGCCGGTGCTCGACCAGCCCCCGCTCGCGCTGCTGGCCCATGCCGGCTGGCTCGCGGCGACCGGCAAGGCCGACGCGGACCTGGTCCAGGTGGTGCACCAGGCGCGCCTGGCGTCGAGCGGGTTCCGCGGCCTGGCCGTCGGGCTGCTGGTGCTGCTGGTGCTCGCCCTCACCGGGCGGCGCCGGGACCCGCTGCTGCGCTTCGCGCTCGGGTGCGCGGCCGGGCTGCTGGCCGCGCTGGACCCGGTGCTGGCCGGCGCCGGGCGCGCGGTGACGCTCGAGGCCGCCGGCGTTGCGGCCGGCCTGGCCACGCTCTGGCTGGCCTGGCTGCTCCACGAGCGCCGCGCCGCCGCCTTCGTGCCGGCCGTCGGCCTGGCCTCGGGCGCCGCGCTGCTGGCCGACGGCCGCAGCCTGGTGCTGCTGCTGGTGCCGCTCGGGTTCGCGCTGCTGGTCCGCCAACGGGTCGACGGCCTGGTCGGCAGGGCGTCCGCCGCCCTGGGAGTCGGCGTCGGATTCTGGGCCGCCTTCGCCGCCTGGGTGGCGCGGGCCCCGGGCGCCGCCGGCCTGGACGAGCGGCTCGACCGCCTGGCCGCCCTGGCCCACCTGACCGCCGCGGACCGGCCGCTGCCGGCCAGCCGGCCGCTCGACCTGGTGCTGCCGCGCGACCTCGCCACCGTGGCGGTGCTCGCCCTGGCGGTGCCCGCGCTGGCGGCGGTGTGGCGGCGTGGCGAGCGCGCCGGCCTGTTCCTGGTCACCTGGAACCTGGTCGTGCTCGCCGCCATGGTCCTGCTGGCCGGCCTGGGAGCGCTGGACGAGTCCTGGCTCGTCTACGCCGTGCCCGGTGCGGTCGCGGCGGTCGCCCTCGGGCTCGGCGCGGTCCGCGATCTCGCCGCGAGCCAGGGGACCTGGGCTCGCCGGGCCGCCACCGTCGCGGCCACGGTGGTGGTGCTCGCGCTGGTGGCGCTGGGCGGCTACGGCTGGGACGGGCGCTACGGCCGTGCCGACGACGCCCTGGCCCAGATGAGCGCGCTGGTCGCCAGGACGCCCGCCTGCTCGGCGCTGAACGCCGGCAACCCGGTCGATCCCGACGTGTTCGCCGTCGGCGGGCGCCGCGTCACCGAGTTCACCAGCGGCGGAGCCGCACTCGCCAGCGGCGTCCGCTACTTCCTGCTGCGCGGCGGCGACGTGGCCGCGCGCCGGGGCGTGGCCGGGGGTAGCCTGCCCGGCTGGCTGCGTGACAACGGCCGCCAGGTGGCCAGCTTCCCGAGCCCGAGCTACGGCAGCGTGCAGCTCTGGGAGGTGCAGCAGCCGCCGGGCAGCCGCGTGGCCGACCTGCTGCGCGTGAACGGTGGCGCGTTCGAGAACGTGTCCGGCTCGGCCTGCGGCGGCTTCGCCGTGCTGGACGCCGGCGGCGCCCGGTTCTGGTCCGGCTACCAGGGCGTCGGCGGCAAGGCCGTGGTTGGCCGCCCGCTCAGCCGTCCCTGGCAGGCCGGCGGCCAGACCATGCAGGCCTTCGACACCATGGTCCTCGGCAGCGTGCCCAACCCGCAGGGCGGCCTGCCCCTGGCCCGCCCGGTCCCCCTGCTGACCAGGTTGAGCAGGCAGGATCCCGAGCTGCTCGAGGTCACCGGCATGCCGAGGGCCACCATCCTGCCGCCGCGCAGCATCCAGGAGCGGCAGCGGCTGCTCACCGAGCCCCGCATCGCCCGCTACTACCTGCGGTCCGAGCTACCGGCGGCGGCCCGCCCCGCCGACTGGCGGCTCGCCGAGGTGCGGTTCGGGGCGCCGGTCTCGCCCCCACGGCGCGTCACCTCAGGAGCGGTGCGCCAGAGCTTCGAGAACGTGGTCATCGAGGTCGACGGGAGCGGCGCGGTGCGCCTGGCGCCGCTCGGAGCGCTCGCCGCCAGGGCCGGCGTGGTGCCGCCCGACGCCCTCCGCCGGGACCCGGTGCCAGGCCTGCCACCGCCGGGGGGCCGCTACCCCCGGCCCGGCCCGGTCGCCGACCGCGACCTCGCCATCCACCTCGGCGCCGCGCTCGGTCTCTGGCTGCTGCTCGCCGCCGCTCTCACCCTCCACGCTCGCCTCGACCGCTCCCGCACCCCGGCGCCGGCCATCCCCAGCCCGCCGCCACCGGCGCCCAGCAGCCCCGGGCGCCTCCCCACCCGCCGGCGGGACCCCACCTCGGCCCCGACCGGCGAGGAGCGGGCCACCTAGCGGGCGGCTGAGAAGGCTGTAGGCTGCGGCGCTTCACCGACCCTCGCCGGCAAGAAGCCCGTCGTGACCCCGCCGCGCTGATGGGGGACGGCATGGACCACGTCGAGGTTGGATCACTCCGGGTCGCCCAGGGTCGGGGTAGGCCGCTCCAGCGCGGGAGGGACGATGGGGGATCGAGGCGACCCGCCCGTGGCGGGTGAGCGGGCCGAGCTGGCGGGCCGGGTCCGCCAGCACGTCTACCGGTGGTTCGCCGACACCGGGCGGGCGCCGAGCCCGGTCGAGCTGGCGCGGGCCTTCGAGCTGACGCCAAGCCAGGTCGAGCACGTCCTCGAGGAGCTCGCCACCGGCGCCGACGCGCTCGTGCTGCTGCCAGGCAGCTCCTACATCTGGATGGCCGAGCCGTTCTCGGCCGTGCCGACCTCGTTCCTGGTGGGCTCGGGGGAGCGGCGCTGGTGGGGGAACTGCATCTGGGACGCGCTCGCCATCCTGGCCCTGCTCGACGTCGACGGCTGGGTGGCGACCGCCTGTCCCGACTGCGGTGACGAGCTGCGCGTCGAGGTCGCCGCCGGCCGGGTGGCCGGCGAGGGCGTGGCGCACTTCGCCGTGCCCGCCAGGGACTGGTGGCGGAGCATCGGGTTCACCTGAGCGACCATCCTGCTCCTCCGGTCGGAGGAGCACGTGCGGCGCTGGTGCGAGGACCGCTCCACGCGGCCGGGCGCCACGGTCGCGCTCGAACCGCTCTGGGCGCTCGCCCGGAGCTGGTACGACGACCGCCTCGAGCTGGGCTGGCGCCGCCGGACCCCGCCCGAGCGGCAGGCGCTCCTTGACGCTGTCGGGCTCACCGGGCCGTTCTGGTCGCTCACGCCGTAGGCCGCCGGCCTCCTGGCCGGCGGGAGGCTCGGTCGGCGGCTACCCGGAGGCGGCCGGACGTGCCGGGACGGTGCCGCCGGGTTGGACCACGCCGTGGCGGACGGCGAACGCCGCCGCCTCCAGCTTCGAGTGGACGCCGAGCTTGACCAGCACGTTCTGCACGTGGGTGCGGACCGTGTTGACCGACAGGTAGCAGCTCTCGGCGATGCGGCGGTTGTTCCAGCCGGCCGCCAGCAGTGCCAGGATCTGCTGCTCGCGCGGACTCAAGCTGCTGACCAGCAGGTCGATCTCCCGGTCCTTTGGCTGGACGCGGACGGGCGGGAAGGCGAACGCGGCGAAGGCCTCCTCCTGCCCCTTGCCCAGCCTGCGGATGGCGGTCGCCACCTGCCTGGACGAGGCGTCCTTCGGGACGAACCCGTCGGCGCCGGCCTGGAGCAGCGCGGCGACCGTGTCCGGCCGGGTGTCAGCCGAGAGCGCCAGCAGGCGCGTGCCAGGCACGCGCTGGCGGGCGGCCGCGATCACCTGCTGGATGTCGGTCGCCGGCATGTGCACGTCGAGCACGAGCACGTCCGGCTGGTACTGCTCGGCGGCGCGCAGCGCGCTCGCGCCGTCCCCCGCCGTGGCGACGATCTCGAGGTCGTCCTCGGCGGCCAGGACCATGCGCAGGCCCTCAACGAACACCTCGTGGTCGTCCGCCAGGACGACCTTGATGCTGCCATTCACGCGATTCCCCCCCGGTGCTGCGTTCTGCGTGTCGCGGCCTCAGCCGCCAAGGCCCGCGCTGGCCGCGGGCAGGCGGAGGCCGAACAGGGTGCCACCCCCAGGGCGGCCGCGGGCCCAGACCTGCCCGCCGACGGACTCGGTCATGTGGCGGACCAGGGCCAGCCCAAGCCCGTTGCCGTCGTGGGCGGGCGCTGGCGTCTGCCCCCAGCCCGGGCCGCGGTCGGCCACCACCACCTCCGCCCAGCGCGAGTCGACCTGCCGCACGGTGACCTCGACGGGCTCTTCGCCGTAGCGGGCCGCGTTCTCGATCAGGTTCTCGAGCGCCTGGCGCGCCATGCCCGGCTGGGCGACCGCGCCGACCGGCTCGGACGGGTGGGCGAGCACCACGCTGGCGTGGCTGGCGGTGCGGACCGTGTCGGCGGCGGCCTGCGCCGCACCGACCAGGTCGGTCACCTCGCGCGAGCTGGTCCGGTCCTGGTCGAGCAGGGTGTGGGTGAGCTCCTCGAGCTCGTGGATCTCGCCGAGCAGGCGGTCAAGCATCGCCTGCGGGTCGCTGCCGCGCTGCTGCAGGACGCCGACGGCCTCGGCCGCCACCCGGAGCGCGGAGACCCGGCGCTTGACCTCGTGGGCCAGCATCGCCGGCGAGTCGGTGGCCGGCTCCAGGTGCTGATGCGGGGTGCGCCGCCGTACCCGGCCGCGACCATCCCGTGACGAGTCGGCGGCACGCTTGGCCGCTCGCCCGCTTCGGGCCATCCGAGCAGGCAGCGGCGTACGTGCCGATGGTAGTTCGAGCAGGCGATTTGCCTCGGCCGGCATGGTGTCAACCCCCCCGGTTGGCGACGGTGCCGCAAAGTGACGGCGCCGCGCCCACACCGTATGTCCGCCATCTGCTCCAAACCTACGGTATTCGCAGGACGGCGCCAATCCTCAGTACTGCGTACGAGTCCTGTACGGTCGATGGACGACGATGGACACTACCGTCGCTTCATAGCAATTCCGACACAAGTTAAACAAGGTTCACGCATCATCCCGTGATCTGGGCGGGTCAACCCGCTTGGGCGGGCCGTCCACGCGGAACAGCGCTGGCCGGCCACGGCGGGTGCCGCCGTGGCCGGCCAGCTGTCGGTGGTGCCGGGTCCTCAGGGGTCCGCGGTGGCCTTGGGGCCGCAGCCGTCCGGCCTGGTGGGCGCGGGGGTGGTACGTGGCGTGCTGGTCGCGGGCGTGGTGGCGGTGGTGGAGCGGCCGGCGGCGTAGCCGTGGTCGACCAGCCAGCGGGCGCGGGCCGTCTCCCACACCGAGCGGTCCCGCACCACGGTGACGCCACCTGGCAGCGGGCCGGGGTAGGCGCCGGCGCCGAGCCACACCAGGGTCACGTTCTCGGCGGTGGTCCCGGCCGGGAACGCCAGCGGGGTCCGTCCCCTGATCGGCTCCTCCTCGATCAGGAACACCGAGTTCCGCAGGACCAGCCGGTTGGCGTCCGGCGACCACTTGAACAGCTGGCCGTTGCCGGCACCGTCGGAGGCCCGCTCGTTCGGCTGGGGCGCGATGCGCAGCAGCACCCGGTCGAGGGTGAAGGTCTCCCCGGCGGGCGCCCTGCTCGGCCTCGCGTCGGCGTCGGGACGTTCGCTGATGCCCATGAAGCAGCCGTCGAACAGGCTGTCGCTCACCCGGCCGCCGATGATGTGGTCGTTCTCGACGCAGTCGTCCCGCACGTACGACAGGTAGGCGCCGCTCACCTGGGCGAAGTCGCCGTCGCCGCCCTGCAGGGAGATGCCGTCCTCGACGTTCTCGGCGCGGAAGCCGTGGACCAGGTAGCTGCCCTGGCCCTGGACCCACAGCCCGTCGCCGTTGTAGCGGCTGTAGACGGCCTGGTAGGTGAGGTTGCGGGGCTGCTGCCCGATGACGTGGCCGCCGAGGACACACAGGTTGGTGCCGGCGCGGCCCTTGCCGAACAGGACCGGGTAGTTGGTGGAACGCCCGTAGGCGACCGAGGTGGCCCTGCGGAGGTCATAGGTGTGGTCGTCGGGGGTGCGGTCGGCGCGGTAGGGCTGGCGCAGGGTGCCCGACACGGTGGTGTGCCCCCCGCGGGCGAGGCAGTCGGACGTCGACGCGGGCGCGGCGACCGCCGGCGACGGCGGGTTGGAGGCGCTGGCCGCCACCGCGACCAGCAGGAGCAGGCCGGCCAGCGACAGGGCGCGGGACCCGCCCACCCGGCGGCGTGCGTGGCGGGGGCCGAGGACGGCGAGCTTCCTGGTGGAGGTGGCGAGGTGCCGCGGACGATGGCGCATGACGGCTCCAGTGACGAAGACCTGCGTGGACCGGTCGGGCGCCCGGCTGGCTGGCACGGGCGCTTCGCACCCTGCTCGCGCAGGGTCGGGCAGCTGGACGACGAGCGCATCGCCGCCTGGCGGGCGGCGGTCGGCGACGGGAACGACAGTTGGGGGAGACGAAATACTGACGGGCCGGGGAATTCCATGCAAGCTATTCGGCGAGCAATCCTGGCGTCGCGGCCTTGACGATTTGCCGGGGTCAACGCCGATCTCCGCGCCACCGCGGATCGGGGCGAGCGCGAACGGCGGGAACCGCATCGGCGGGCTGCCGTGGCCGCCTCCGCGGCCGGGGCGTACGGCCGCTACGCCGATCTGCGGATTCGCGCCCGGTCCGGTTCGCCCAGACTGGCCGGTGCTCGGAGGGCAACCGCCGCCGCGTCAGCGGCCTGGACGACAGGAGGTCTCGTTTCAATGGTGGACGAGGCAGCACGCGAGCGCGACCTGCGGCCGGGGCGGCCCGGCGGCCCCGCCCCAAGGGTCAGCATCGGCATGCCCGTCTACAACGGGGCCAACTTCCTGGCGGAGACGCTCGACTCGCTGCTCGCGCAGCGGTTCACCGATTTCGAGCTGATCATCTCCGACAACGGCTCGACCGACGACACCGAACGCATCTGCCGTGCCTATGCCGAGCGTGACGGGCGCGTGCGCTACCTGAGGGAGGCGGTCAACCGCGGCGCGACCTGGAATCACAACCGGGTCATCGAGCTCGCCAGGGGCGAGTATTTCAAGCTCGCCGCGCACGACGACCTCTGCCTGCCCGACTTCCTCGGCCGCTGCGTCGAGGTGCTCGACAGCTCCCCGGACGTGGTGCTGTGCCACCCGCGGGTGGCGATCATCGACCAGGCCGGCGACCGCCTGAAGTCCTACCGCTATTCCTGGACGGCGGGCTCACCGCGCGTGCGGGAGCGGCTGTACGCCCTCAGCGGGCTCCGCTACCGCTGCTTCCCGGTGTTCGGCGTGGTCCGCGCCGCCTCGCTGCGCCGCACCCGCCTGATGGGCCCGTACATCGCCTCCGACCGGGTGATGCTGGCCGAACTGGGGCTGCACGGCCGCTTCGCCGAGGTCGGCGAGGAGCTGTTCCTGTCCCGCGAGCACCAGGGCCGCTCCACCAGGGCGCACAAGGCGCGCAGCGGCCGCACCGCCTGGTTCGACCCCAACCGGCGCGTCCGCGTGGTGCTGCCGGTGTGGCGCCAGGGCGTGGAGTTCGTCCGCGCCATCCGTCGCGCCCCGCTGCCACCAGGCGACCGCGCCGCCTGCTACGCCGAGATGGTCCGCTGGGTCGGTCGCCACTACAAGAGCCTCGGCAAGGACGTCGTGCTCGCCCTGCCCCAGGTGGCGCGGGCGGCCCGCGCCACGCTCACCTCGGGCCGCCGCCCCCGCCCGGCCAGCGGCCAGACCGCCTGACCACGCCGTTTGCCGCAGGGACGAGCCGCACGGATCGGACGGAATCGTGCGATCACCGTAGCCAGGCTCATTTCGCCTGGGGGTGGGGCAACCCCGGCGCCTTTGGAGAATGTGCCCCTGGCGCCGCCCCAAGGCGGCTGACGACGTGGGGGAGGGCGCGAGGGTGAAGGTCGTCATCCTGGCAGGGGGCCTCGGCACCCGGCTGGCCGAGGAGACCGAGGTCCGCCCCAAGCCGATGGTGGAGATCGGGGGGCGGCCGATCCTGTGGCACATCCTCAAGATCTACCACCACCACGGCTACCGTGACTTCGTCATCGCCCTCGGCTACAAGGGCGAGCACATCAAGCGCTGGCTGGTCGAGTACTGCTCCTACCATGGCAACCTCACCCTCAGCTCGAGGGACGGGCAGATCGTCCGCCACGCCGGCGGCGACCACGAGGACTGGACCATCGAGCTGGTCGACACCGGCCTCGACACCGCCACCGGCGGCCGCATCAAGCGCCTCGCGCCCTACCTGGGCGACCAGCCGTTCATGATGACCTGGGGCGACGGTGTGGCCAACGTCGACCTCGACAAGCTGCTCGCGTTCCACCGCGGCCACGGCCGCCTGGCCACCGTGACCGCGGTCCGGCCGCCGGCCCGGTTCGGCCGCCTCGACCTCGAGGGCGACCAGGTGCGCCGCTTCTCCGAGAAGCCGCAGCTCGGGGAGGGCTGGATCAACGGCGCCTTCTTCGTCCTCGAGCCGGGCATCTTCGACTACATCGAGGGCGACGACACCGTCTGGGAGCGGGAACCGCTGGAGGGGCTGGCCAGTGACGGCCAGCTGATGGCCTACCGGCACTACTCGTTCTGGCAGTGCATGGACACGCTGCGTGACAAGAAGCTCCTGGAGTCACTCTGGGATCAGCCGCGGCCGCCCTGGAAGGTGTGGGCTTGAGGCGCTGCCGCCGACACGGGAGGCCCCCCACATGCACGAGGTGATCCGCGCGTGCCGCTCCTGTGGCACGGGTGGTCTTGAGCCGATCCTGTCGCTTGGCGAGACGCCCCTGGCGGACGCCCTGGTGCATCCGGACCAGCTCGACCAGCCGGAGGCCTCCTACCCGCTCGAGGTGGCCTTCTGCGCGGCCTGCTCGCTGGTCCAGCTCAAGCAGACGGTGTCGCCCGAGACGCTGTTCACCCAGGACTACCCGTACTACTCGTCGTTCTCGGACGCGCTGATCGAGCACTCCAGGCGCAACGCCGAGCGGTTGATCACCGACGAAGGCCTCGACAAGCGGAGCCTGGTGGTCGAGCTGGCCTCCAACGACGGCTACCTGCTACGGCACTTCGCCGACCAGGGCGTGCCGGTGCTCGGCATCGACCCGGCCGCGGGCCCTGCCCGGGTCGCCCAGGAGGCCGGCATCCCCACCCTGTGCGCCTTCTTCGACCGCGAGCTGGCCGCCTGCCTGGTCGCCGAGGGCAAGCGCGCCGACGTGGTGCTGGCCAACAACGTCCTGGCCCACGTGCCGGACCTGAACGGCTTCGTGGCCGGCATCGGCGTGCTGCTCGCCGAGCGCGGCGTGGCCGTGATCGAGGCCCCCTACGTCCGCGACCTGATCGACCGGTGCGAGTTCGACACCATCTACCACGAGCACCTCTGCTACTTCTCCGTGACCGCGCTGGAGCGGCTGTTCGCCAGGCACGGGCTGGTGCTCTCCAGGGTCGAGCACTACCCGCTGCACGGCGGGTCGCTGCGCCTGTACGTACGCCCCGGCGGCGAGCCGGACGAGACCGTCCGCCGCTACCTGGCCGAGGAGGCCGAGCGCGGCCTCGACACGGCCGGCTACTACCGCGACTTCGCCGCCAGGGTCGAGCAGGTCAAGCACGACCTGCTCGAGCTGCTCGGCAAGCTCAAGGCCTCCGGCGCCCGCATCGCCGCCTACGGCGCCGCCGCCAAGGGCGCCACCCTGCTCAACTACGTCGGGATCGGCCCCGAGACGATCGACTACGTGGTCGACCGCAACGTGCACAAGCAGGGCCGCTTCATGCCTGGGGTGCGCCTGCCGATCGCCGACCCGGCCAGGCTCGTCGCCGACCAGCCCGACTACGTGCTGCTGCTGGCCTGGAACTTCGCCGAGGAGATCCTGGCCCAGCAGGAGGCCTACCAGCGCGCCGGTGGCCGCTTCGTGGTCCCTGTCCCGGAGCCGGCGGTGCTCGGAGCGCCTGCCCCGACCCGGTGAGCCCACGGGCTCACCGGGCGTGAGCGGGTCGCCCTCCTACCCGTAGGCGCGGCGCCAGAGCGCGAAGGTGGCCAGGGCGCAGACCTTGCCGTACTGGTCGGCCCTGCCCTCCATGTGGTCGGCCACCAGCCCCCTGACCGCGTCCACGTCGAACAGGTCCTCGAGGTACTCGGGCCGCAGGGCGTCCTCGATGAAGCGGCGCGAGCCGGCGCGGACCCACTCGTCGTAGTGGACGTAGGCCTTGCGGTCGTGGACCAGCTCGGAGCCGGACGGCAGGCGGGCCGCCAGCTCCGCCTGGGCCCGGCGGAGCAGCCGCCGCGACCAGTAGCGCACCCGCGAGGCGTCGACCGGCGCACCGGTCTTGGCGTAGGGGACCTGGGCCACGGAGGAGAGGTGGCGGACGATCATGCGGCGGTACTGGCGCTGGTCGACCATGGGCTGCTTGGGCAGGCCGAGGACGAAGTCGACCAGGTCGTTGTCGGTGAACGGCTCCACCGGCCGGCAGGAGAGCCCGAGCAGCTCCCGGTGGCCGCTGGTGTAGCGGCGGTGGCGCGCCCGCAGCTCCACGTACATGCAGCGGCCGAGGGCGTCGTCGGTGGCCGCGGCGATGAAGGTGCGCTGCACCGAGGCGAACGCCTCGCCGCGCACGGCCGCGTACACGGGCGGCTTGAGCAGCCGGCTCAGCTCGGCGTCGCTGCAGAAGCGGGCGTACTTGGTACGCCACAACGCCTCGAGGGCGGCGTCCGGCGGGGTGTTGACGGTCACCCTGCGGGGCAGGTTGGTGCCGGTCAGCGGGCCGCCGAGGAAGCCGCTCCAGGCCACCGCCGTGCCGGCCTGCTCGAAGACGTCGTTCGCCGCCAGGATCCAGAAGGTGGAGCAGCTGGCCGAGCCCTCCTGCGCGACCAGCCCGGCCTCGGCGTGGTCGGCGATGTAGGTCGGGCCGACCGGCACGAAGGTGTGCGGGTAGCCGAGGGTGGCGGCGAGCTGGCGGGCGAAGCGGACGTCGTTGGCGTGCTCGTGGCCGACGGTCGCGGTGACCACCTCCAGGCCGGGTGCCTGCTCGTGGAGGAGCGCCGCCAGCAGGCGGGAGTCGAGCCCGCCGGTGAGCGGCAGCGCGATGCCGGGCTCGGCACGGCGCGCGACCGCTGTCCGCAGCAGCCGGGCGAACTCGTCGACGGCGTCGTCGCCGGCGTCCCGCGCGGCGCCGGCCTGGGACAGCTCGTAGTCCCAGTACGGCTGCACCACCAGCTTCTCGCCCTCCCAGATGGCGACGCTGGCGGGCGGGAGGAGCTTGACCCGGTCGTAGAGGACGCGGTCGTCGAGGAGGTGGCCGACGGTGAGCAGGTCGGCCACTGCCAGCTCGCTGACCCCGCGGTCGAAGCTCGGGTGGGAGGCGAGCGCCTTCGGCTCGGTGGCCAGCTCCAGCCCGTCGGGCGACCGCCACCAGTACAGCTTCTGGAAGCCGTAGCGGTCGTTGACCACCGTCAGCCTGCCGGCGTCCCGCTCCCACACCAGGATCGCGTAGACGCCGTTGAGCCCGGCAAGGGCCCCGGCCCCGCCGGTCAGGAACCGGTGGAGCAGCGCCTCGGCGAGTGCCGCCGGGGTCCGCTCGGCACCCTTGGCCGGCGCGACGTCGACCACCTCGCCGGCCAGGGCCAGCACGACCCCGCCGCGCCGCGCCAGGGCGGGCGCGTCGTCCCAGTCCACCGCCGCCAGGCCGGCGGCGCCGGCGACCGCCTTGGCCGTGGTGTACCAGGGACGGTGGAGCATGGTGGCGACCATCCGGTCCAGCCGTACGGCGGGCGGCCGGCGGCGGTCGCCGCCGACCAGGCCCACGATCCCGGGCATTCCGTTGCCTCCCTCTCGGTCGAGCCGGTCAGACCGCGACCACGTCGGCGTCCACCCGGAGGCGGTCCAGTTCCGCGCGGATCTCGTCGCGGTAGATGGGGTTCATGACGATGACCACGTCCGGTCGGTATTCGGCCAGGAACTCCGGGGGGACGATGCGCTGGCCGGTGGCGGCCATGAACATGCCGTGCTTGTACGGGTTGATGTCGACCGCGACCTCGATCCGCTCGGCGGCCGGCAGGGCGCACAGGAACGCGACCCCCTTGGAGCCGGCTCCCCAGACCACCGCCCGGCGTCCCGAGGCGAACAGGTCAGCCAGGCGGGCGTCCCACGCCGCCAGCTGCGCCTGATGGCGGCGCCGGAATTCCCGCACCGCCACGGCCACGTCCTCCACCTGGTCCACGCCCGGGGGGCTGGCACTCCGCCCCCCGTATCCCTCGTCGGTGCGGGCCTCCAGCAGGATGTACTGGTCGTCGTAGTCGAGGCTGGCATCCAGCACGGCGAAGCCGCTGCGCTCGAACAGCCGCACCAGCGAGCCGACCGTGAAGTACGAGCAGTGCTCGTAGTAGATGTCCCAGAAGGCGACCTCGCGCAGCACCCTGAGCACGTCGGGCAGCTCGAAGAAGACGGTGGTGGCCTGCCGCCCGGCCAGGTTGGCCCTGAGCAGTTCCATGAACCCGGCCACGTCGGAGATGTGCTCCAGCGTGTGCCGGCAGATCACGAAGTCGGCCGGCAGGTCGGCGTGCTGCTTGCGGTACAGGTCGGCGATGAAGCTGACCCGGTCGGCGGCCGGGCCGCGCACCCGTTCGAGCACCACGCTGGGGTCGACCCCGATGCCGCGGTTGCCGCCCAGCTCGCAGACGCGCAGCAGGAACTCGCCCTTGCCGCAGCCGATCTCCAGGATGTCCCTGTCGCGCAGGTCGAAGCGGTCGACCAGGCGGTGGGCGAGGTCGTCGGCGAAGCGCTGGAAGCGAGGTGAGAAGCCCTGGGTCTCCTCGTAGCGGGTCGAGTACTCGGCCAGCGCCTGGTCGAACGCCGTGTTGCCGATGAACCCGCAGGCATGGCAGAAGCCGAGGCGGATGGCTCCTCGCGGGAACGCGCGCGCCTCCGCCTCGCTCGCCAGCAGCAGGCAGCTGTTGACCGGGACGCCTGCCTCCTGGTGGAAGACCTCGACGTCGGTGGAGCCACAGCTCAGACAGGCATGCTCGTCGGGCACAGGGGAATAGGAGGGCAAGGGGGGCTCCTTCGTCGGCGACGGCGGTGAGCCGGCGTGGTGAGCCGGCGGCGGTGCTAACCGGCCAGGCGCGCCCCCCGTGCGTCGGCTGCCGGTGCCTGCCAGCGCAGCGACTGGTCGATGCGCTCCGCGGCGAGCAGTTCGCTGATCCTGGCGATGCGCTGGAAGCGCGACCCCTCCAGGTCCGCCGCGGTGAGGTGCTCGCGCTGGAACGCCTCGTAGAGCTCCTCGACGCCGCGGGCGACGTTCCACTTCAGCGCGAACGACGGGAAGGTGCGGGCCAGCTTGCCGCAGTCGACCCGGTAGCAGCGGGCGTCGGGCCCGGCGCCCTCGGCGAAGGAGATCTGGCTGCCCACCACGGTCTCCTGTACCCGCGCGGCGACGTCGCGGATCTGGTAGTTCTCGCCGGTCCCGCCGACGTTGAAGGCCTGGCCGTGGACCAGCTCGCGCGGAGCCTCGAGCATGGTCAGGAAGGCCCGGGAGATGTCCTCGATGTGGACCAGGGGCCGCCACGGCGTCCCGTCGCTCTTCAGCAGGACCTCGCCGATGGTGTACGCGTACCCGACCAGGTTGTTGACCACCAGGTCGCCACGGAGCCGGGGCGAGACGCCGTAGGCGGTGGCGTTGCGCAGGAAGGTGGGGCTGAAGTCGTCGTCGGCGAGGGGGGCGATGTCGCGTTCGGCCAGCACCTTCGAGCGGCCGTACGGGGTCACCGGGTTGAACGCGGCCGACTCGTCGAGCAGGTCCTCCGGGGAGGCCGCGCCGTACAGGCTGCACGACGAGGAGAACAGGAAGCGCTGCACGCCGGCCTGCTTGGCGGTGCGCGCCAGGTGCACGGAGGCCAGGTGGTTGATGTCGTAGGTGCAGTCGGGGTTGAGGTTGCCGAGCGGGTCGTTGGAGATCGCCGCCAGGTGCACCACCGCGTCGAAGCCGCGCAGGTCGTCGACCTGGACGTCGCGGACGTCGAGGGTGCGGGCGGGGACGTCCGCTGGTTCCGGCCCGAACAGGCACGACCGGAACAGGTCGGCGTCCAAGCCCTCGACCTGGTGCCCGGCCTCACGCAGGAGCGGGACCATGACGCTGCCGATGTAACCGTTGTGTCCCGTCACCAGGACGCGCATGGGTGGTGTTCCTTTCCCGGGCCTGGCCGCTGCGGTGCGTCCGCCCGGTGACTCGTGACCGACAAAGAAAGCTGCCCAGTGGCCCGCGCGGCGGCCGCCGTCCACCGCGGACGGCCAGCCGGCGGTACGGTCCTCGGCTAGGGTACGGAGCACGGCCGATCGCTCCACGAGCCTCACGCCGTATCCCGGCCACGTTGCTTGCAGGGTGTTCGCCCCTCCGTCCGAGGTACTGAGTGGACCGCGCCCGCCGGTTAGCCCTGGTCGCCGCCTGAGGCGGTGGTGGCCAGGGCCGCCTCAGCGGCGGGAGAGGAGCGGCGCCTGACCCGCTTGACGAGCTGATCCAGCACCGCCCGGTCGTCCGCCTCGAAGCCGAGCAGGGCGAGCAGACCGAGGTAGGCGACGCCGAGCACCGCCATCGCGGCCAGCTCGCCGGCCGCCCCTTCCGAGAGCAGCACGCGGGCCACCACCGTGACCACGGCCGCTCCCAGCCCGGCGCCGACCGGCTTGAGCCAGCCCCGGTCGTAGGGGTGCATGCCGGTCAGCCGCCAGACCTGCGTGGTGAGGCCCGCGTTCACCGCCGTCATCGCCACCGCGTTGGCCACCGCCGCGCCGGCCAGCCCGAACGGCGGGATCAGCAGCAGGTTGAGGGCCACCGTCAGGACCAGGTGGAAGATGGTGAACAGCAGGTTGGTGCGCGACCGCCCGGTCATGGTCAGCACGTTGACGGCCGCGCCGCTGGCGTAGTTGCCCAGCTGGCCGAGGGCGAGCACGGTCAGGGCGAGCTGGCCCTGGCCGAAGCCCCGCCCGAAGGTGGCCAGCAGCGCCTCGCCGAACATCACCTGCACCAGGAACACGGGCACGCCGATGGTGAAGATCCAGCGGCTCAGCGCCTTGTACAGGCGGGCGAGGTGGTCGTCCTGGTCGGCGGCGTCCAGGTCCGACACCATCGGCGAGAAGATCGTGCCGAAGGCGATGAAGATGGCGTTGGCCACGATGGTGAAGCGCCGCGCGGCCGCGAACAACGCCACCCGGCTGGTCCCCGCCAGCGCGCCGAGCAGGAACACCTCGGCGTTGTTGGTGGAGCCGTTGAGCACCCGGTTGATCGCCAGCGGCCAGGAGAAGCGGGCGATCTCGGCGGTCGGAGGCGCCACCATGCCCGCCGCCCGTCGCGGCAGCACGCGATAGGCGGCGACCGCGGCCAGCACCAGCGCGACGCCTTCGACCAGGGTGTAGGCGACGGCGACCCCGACCAGGTCGGTATGGGCCAGCAGCGCGCCCACCGCCGCCACCACCCGCAGACCAGGCGCGACGACCGAGCGGATCACCGCCGGCATGACCACCCGGGTGTAGGCGCGCATCGAGGACAGCAGCAGCTCGCCGAGGCCGGTCAGCGGCACCGAGCAGGCGAGCACCCGGATCGGCATCGCCAGGCTGGGGTCGTGGAAGACGTGGTCGGCCAGGACCGGCGCGCCGAGCAGCATGCCGAGCCCGAGCAGCACGCCGGCCACGGCGGTGACCCGCAGGCCGAGCCAGACCGTGCCGCGGATGCGGGCCTCGTCATGCTGGCCGCGGTAGATGGCGACGTAGCGCACCACCGCCTGGTGGGTGCCCATCGGCGCGACGTGCGCCAGCACCACGGCCAGGCTCATGCCGATGGTGAAGGCGCCGAAGCCGTCGGCGTTGAGCCGCCGCGCCACCACGATGTTGAAGGCCAGGCTCAGCGCGTAGGCGGCCCAGCCGCCGACGAACACGAAGCCCCCGCCGGTGGCGATGCGGCGCAGGTTGCTCTCGGCCTGGTCCTGCGACGGCGGCCGGGGGTTCCCGCGCTCGGTCATGGCGGCCTCACGCCGAGACACCGGCCTTCACGGCCACGCTCACCAGCTGGTCCCAGAACGGGTTGGTGGAGCCGTCCTTGTCGAGAAAGGTGCGGATCGCCCCCCGGTACGGCCGGTGCCAGGCCCACAGGTCGACCCCGTCGGCGCCGGCCTGCAGCGGCGCCCTGGCGACCGTGTCGGTGCGCCGCCTGGCCGCGGCGGCGTTGCCGGGGAAGGTCGCCTCGTCGAACGACGGGGCCGTCCGCGCGAGCAGCTGGAACGGCCGCGGCCACAGGGCGCGCGCCTGGCGGAAGGCGGCGCCGACCACCGCCGGGTCCTCGCCCTGCAGCTCCAGGGCGAGCATGAACCCGTCCAGGTGCCCGCTCCGGTAGAGACGGGTGAGGACCTTGTTGATCTCGAAGCGGTAGCGGGTGAAGCGGAGCACCACGCAATTGCGCTGCCCCTTCTTGCCGCAGGTCAGCTCCCAGTTGACCACGTCGGCGAAGACCGGCACCCCGGGGATCTCCCGGTGGAACACCCCGCCGGTGGCCTCGAGGTAGCCCACCGCCTCGTCGGGGTCGAGGCCGCCACCGTTGAGGCGATCGGCCACCCGGATGCCCGCGATCGTGCCAGGGTGCTCCTTGACCTGGCGGACGATCTCCTGGACGTCCCCGGAGATGTCCTTGCCCCTGGCGAAGTCGGACTTGCGGTCCATCTCCACGTAGACCGACAGCCCGGCGGCGCGCGCGTCCTCGACGAGTTGCTGGTCGCCGGCCTTGACGATGACCGCGTTGAAGGCCTTGCGCATCTTGGCGAGGTCGTCGCAGCGCTCGCCGAACACGTAGGGCGCGCTGCCGGTGTTGAAGTGGGTGACCAGGATCGGCGCGCGGCTCGGCGGCTTCTGCGGCGCCTCGCAGGCGCTGCGGCTCGGCGCCGCGGCCGTGGAGGTCGGCACCGGGGCGGGCGGCCCCGGACCGTCCTTGCCGCCGCAGCCGGCCAGCACGGCGAGGAGCACGGCCACCGCGCCGGCGGGCGCGCGGCCGCGCGCGCCTGCCGGCCGGCGTGGCTGGTGGATCATTGACGTGCTCCCTCGGTGCTCGGCGGTCGCCGCCGGGTCACGGCCGCGGATCGTTCGCCTTGCCCGCCCGCACCTCGACCGGGCGGACCTCCAGGCTGGACAGCTCGCCGTCGCGGCCGAGCGCGGAGAGGCCGCTCGGCCTGCCCGGCGCCGGCTGGGGTGCCTGCCTGGCGCGTGAGCGGGCCGCGGGGCTGCCACGCAGCACGTACACGGCGGTGCGCCACAGCATCGCGACGGTATGGGCCAGCGACGGGTCGTCCAGATAGGAGAAGTCGAGCGCGACCCGGGTGGGCACCAGCTCCCGCAGGTAGTAGCCCTCGAGGTCGGCGACGCCGGCGGGCGGCAGCACGTCCTTGTCGCGCAGGCGCACCTGGGTCGGTCCGGTCAGCCCTGGGCGGTGGGCGAACACCACCCG
The DNA here is from genome assembly GCA_035535495.1 of Actinomycetota bacterium. Taxonomy (GTDB): domain Bacteria; phylum Actinomycetota; class CALGFH01; order CALGFH01; family CALGFH01; genus DASUZB01. Next base: position 28,713 of record DATLQA010000272.1, read on the forward strand.
GCAGCCGGCCGGGTAGCGGTCGGCCAGGGAGGGCGTCTCCGGCCGCGGGCCCACCAGGGTCATGTCGCCGCGCAGCACGTTGAGGAACTGCGGCAGTTCGTCGATGCCGGTGGTGCGGAGCAGCTTGCCGACGCGGGTGACGCGGGGATCCTCGCCCCTGGTCACCTCGGGCCCGCGGGTGCCGGTGCGCATGGTCCGGAATTTGTAGAGGGTGAACGGGCGGCCACCCTGGCCGACGCGCACCTGGCGGAACATCACCGGGCCGGCGCTGGTCAGCCGCACCGCCAGCGCCACCACCAGGATCATGGGCGACAGCAGCAGCAGCGCTGCCGCACTGAAGACCAGATCGAGTGCGCGTCGAGCAGGGCTCGGCGCAACCCCGGGCGCCACCCCCTGCGTCACGTCGATGATGCTGCCCCTCCGCATCATGCCCCCCTTTTCTCAGCGACGAGCCCGGCGCGGGCGTCCGCGGTGGCCGCTGCCGCGGCCACCGGCCGGGCCTGCGGCCGGTCGGTCAGTTCGATCTCCTGCCCGCCCGGATCGGGCAGGCCGAGGAGGTGCCGGTAGGTCCGGTCGATCAGCTCGCACATCAGCGCCGGGTCGAACAGCGTCCGCACCAGCACACGTCCCTGGCCGCCCATGCGCCGCCCCTCCTCGGGGTGGTCGAGCAGCCAGGTGACGCTCTCGGCCAGCGCGCCGGGATCGCCCGGCGGCGCCAGCAGCCCGGTCGAGCCGGGCACGACCAGGTCGGGCACGCCGTTGACGGCGGTGGCGACCACGGGACGGCCCGAACCGAGGGCCTCGGTCAGGGCGCGGCCGAGCCCCTCGTACAGCGAGGAGATGACGAACACGTCGAACGCGGTGGCGAGCACGGGCGCGTCGGCCCTGAAGCCGACCAGCGCCACCTCGACGCCGAGGCGCTCGGCCTCGGCCCGGACCTCGTCGGCCATCGGCCCGTCGCCCACCATCACGAAGCGGACCGCCGGGCGGGCGGCCGCGACCCGTGCAGCCATCCGCACGAAGTCGAGCGGGGCCTTCTGGAAGTCGAGCCGGCCGACCGTGCCGACCAGCCGGGTCCCGGCAGGCAGGCCGAGCTCCTTGCGGAGCCGCGGGTCGGGCCGGTCGGGGAGCTGGTCGAGCTCGACCGCGGACGGCACCACCGTGACCGACCCTGGCGGTGCCAGCCGCATGGCCACCGCCTCGCTCGCGACCCGCGGCGAGACCGCCAGGAAGGCGTGGGTGAACCGCCGGACCAGGCGCTCGAGGGTGAGGTAGAGGCGGCGCCGCCACGCCGGCATGTAGTCGTGGTAGCTGAAGCCGTGGTAGGTGTGGACGACCAGGGGCACGCGGGTCAGCCAGGCGGCCAGCCGGCCGAGGAAGCCGCCCTTGGCCGAGTGGGTGTGCACCACCGTGAACCGCTCTCGGCGCAGCAGCCGCACCAGCTGCCAGAGCACGGACAGGTCGTCGAAGGGGGAGAGGACCTCGCGGAAGCGGCGCAGCTTGACGGTCCGGAGACCCGCCCGCTCGGCCCGCTCCCACAGCGGCCCGCCGTCGGCCCCGGCGACCCAGACGTCGTAGCGGTCCGGGGCGGCGCCGAGCGCCGACAGCAGCGTGTTGCCGCCGGCGCCGGCCCAGAAGCGGGTGATCACGTGGAGCACCTTGATGCGGGGCAGGTCCGGCTGGGGAGGCAGCGCCTCGGGCGGCACCACCGGCGGCAGCGCCACCGGCCAGCCGAGGCTGGCACCGTCGGCGTCGGGGCGGGCGGCAGGGGTGTCCAGGGTGCTGCGGCGGCGGGTTCGCATGGTCAGAACCCGTCCGGGAGGGGGTCGTTCTCTGGGGTGCGGCGGCGGGGGGTTCGCATGATCAGGACCGGTCTGGGTAGGGGTCGGCGTCCGGGGTGCTGCGGCGGCGGGTTCGCACGGTCAGAACCCGTCCGGGTAGGGGGCGGTGGATGCCGGGCCGGCGCTCTCCGGCGCGGCGTTGTACTCGGGAACCAGCTTGGCCAGCAGGCTGCGGCACTCGTCCATGTCGTTGGCCTGCGCGCCCTCCTCCAGGCTGGCGAGCAGGGTGAAGAAGTCGTTGTCGAGCGTCTTGGAGGCGGCCGTGGCCCAGACCTTCGGGTGGCCGGTGGCCACGCGCTGCTCGCCCTCGCTGAACAGCGTCTCGTTGAGCTTCTCGCCCGGCCGCAGGCCGGTGTAGCGGATGGTGAGGTCGCCAGGGTCGACGTGGATCTGCGCGGCGTAGTTGTGGACCAGGTCCACGATGCGCACCGGCTCGCCCATCTCCAGCACGAACACCTCGCCCGCCCGGGCCATGCCGGCGGCCTCGACGACCAGCCCGACCGCCTCCTCGACGGTCATGAAGAAGCGGGTCACGTCCGGGTGGGTGACGGTGACGTCCTCGCCGCTCTCGATCTGCTCGGACAGCACCGACAGCAGCGAGCCGCGGCTGCCGAGCACGTTGCCGAAGCGGACCGAGGCCATGCGGGTGGCCCCGCCGCCCTGGTGCGCCTGGACGATCATCTCGGCGACGCGCTTGGTCACGCCGAGCACCGAGGTCGGGTCGGCCGCCTTGTCGGTGGAGATCAGGATGAAGCGCTCGGCCTCGTGCGCGACCGCCGCCCGCACCAGGTTCAGCGTGCCGAGCACGTTCGACTTCACGCCTTCGCACGGGTGCCGTTCGAGCAGCGGCAGGTGCTTGTGGGCGGCGGCGTGGAAGACCACCTGTGGCCGGAGGTCGCGGAAGATCTGGCCGATGCGGCCCTGGTCGCGGATGTCGGCGATCAACAGCTCGTCGGAGTCGAGCAGCGCCTCGCCCTGGATCTGGAGTTGCAGCCGGTGCAGGTTGGACTCGTCGTGGTCGAGCAGGTACAGCGCCTCGGGGTCGAAGGCGGCGATCTGCCGGCACAGCTCGCTGCCGATGGAGCCGCCGGCACCGGTGACCAGGACCCGCTTGCCCGCCACCGTCGCACGGGAGCCGCGCCGGACCACCTGCACCTCGTCCCGCCCGAGCAGGCGGTCGACCCGCAGGCGGCGGAGGTCGGAGATGCGGGCGTCGCGCTCGAGCGCCGCGCCGAACGAGGGCAGGTAGCGCACTGCCAGCCCGGCGGCGGCCGCGTCCACCGCCAGGCGGCGGATCTCGCGCGGCCGCAGCGAGGGGATCGCCACGATCACCACCTCGACCTGGTGCCGCTCGGCGACCGCGGACAGGTCGCGGGTGGTGCCGAAGACCTGCAGCCCGGCGATGCGGCGGCGCACCTTGGCCGGGCTGTCGTCCAGGAAGCCGACCGGCACCAGCCCGAATTCCGGCGTGCGGAGCAGGTCCCTCGCCAGCGACCTGCCGGCCTCACCCGCGCCGATGACCAGGCAGTGGAGCCCGTTGCCCTCGCGCCGCCGGGGTGGTCGCCGGTCGAACAATTCGATCACTGGGTCATCCCCCCGCCGCCGGCCGACCTCGTGCCCAGGTCGGCGATGGCCTCGCAGACGCGGTCGACGTCGCCGTCGGCCAGGCGGGGGTAGAGCGGCAGCGAGAGGATCTCTGAGAAGACGGTGTCGGCCACCGGGAAGCCTCCCGTCAGTGCCTCGGCCCAGCGCTCCTGGAACCAGGGCTGGTGGTGGAGCGGGATGAAGTGCACCGAGCAGTCGATCCCGCGCCGTGCCAGCTCGGCGATCAGCCCGTCGCGCCCGAGACCGTGCTCGGGGCCGACGCGGATCACGTACAGGTGCCAGGCGTGCCGGCCCTGCTCCGGCACCGGCCGCCAGGGAGCGGCCACGCCGGGCACCTCGGCGAGCTGCTTGTCGTAGCGCTCGGCGAGCTCGCCGCGGCGCTCCTGCCAGGCTCCCAGGTGGCGGAGGTGGGCCCGGCCGATGGCGGCCTGGACATCGGTCAGGTTGGCCTTGAGCCCGTCCAGTTCGACGCGGTAGCGCCAGTTCGCCCCCGGCAGGTAGCGCTTCCAGGCGTCGCGGCTCATGCCGTGCAGGCGTGCCGTCCGTGCCCAGTCCGCCAGGCCGCTGTCGGCGGTGGTGAGCATGCCGCCCTCGCCGATCGGCAGGTTCTTGGTGGCGTAGAAGCTGAAGCAGGTGGCCGCCGAGATGGTTCCCACCTGCTGCTCGCCGACCCAGCCGCCGACGGCGTGGGCGGCGTCCTCCACCACCCTGTCCAACGGCAGCCCGGCGGCCGCGGCGAGCTCCGCGACCGGAGCGGGCGCGCCGGCGAAGTGCAGCACCAGCATGGCGTCGACGCCGCCGGCCCTGGCGGCCGCCGCCGCGGTCTCGGCCGGGCCGGGCATCAGGGTCTCGGGGTCGACGTCGGCGAACACCGGCTGGTGGCCGGCGTGGGTGATGGCGTGGACGGCGCCGCAGAAGGTCATCACCGAGGTGAGCACCTTGGACCCCGGCGGCAGGCGGAGGCCGCGGAGGGCCAGCTCGATGGCTGCCGTGCAGGAGGAGACCGCCACCGCGTCGGGCGCCCCGACCCAGTCGGCGAACTCCCGCTCGAACGCGACCACCTCAGGGCCGGTGGTCACCCAGCCAGAAGCGAGCACGCGCGCGGCGGCCTCCCGGGCGTCGGGAGTGATCTCCGCGGCGGCGAAGGGGATGCGCGGGAGGTCGTCAGCCCCGGTCTGGCCAGCCTCTCCGTGCGCCTCCGCCCCGGCGTCGGTCGCGCCGCGCTGTGCCATCTGACCCCCACGAGATTTGGGACACTGCTTCAGCTGCGCCTACGCTGCCAGCGTGTGGGAGAGAACTGATCCGCCAGGGGGAGGAACCCCGGTACGCCATTCGGAGGAGTTGGCGGTCGACGCCTCGGCGGCCCCCGCGGCAACCACGCAGGTCAGCGGCCTCGTCTGGACAGGCCGAATTGGTCCCCGGAGGATCTGAGCAAGATTCCCTACGACGAATGCTGGTGGGGCCAGAGCAGAGCCAGCGGCAATCCGGGATGAAATTGGGGGAAGTGGTGCAGCATGGAGCCGAGCCGCGGGCGGCAGGTGCTCGCCGCCGTCAGCGTCGCCGCCGTCCTGGTGGCGGTCGTCGCCGTGGTGGTGGCGGTGGCCGTGGTCAACGCCGACCGGCTCCGGGGCGGCCAGGAGCGATCCGAGGTGCGCCGCTTCACCGCCAGCATGCGCCAGCCCATGGGCGACCTGGCGGCGCTGGCCGACGGCGGGCTCGACGGCCAGCCCGGCTTCTCCGCCGCCAGGCAGCTGCTCGGCCGCCAGCCGGACGGCGGGGTGCTCGACCGCCAGGCGGTCGCGTGGGAGGACCAGCTCCGTCAGACCGGCTTCGAGGTCGGGAAGGTCAGCGTCGGGCCTGGCGAGCTGTTCTCGCCGGGCACCGGGCGGCAGCGCAACTCGGTCGGCGGGCGGGTCCGGTCGCTCAGCTCCGTCCGTGACAACTACGAGGCGGCCGTCGGCCTGTACATCGCCACCGCGCACTTGTGGCGGCTCGCCGCGGCCGCGCCACGCGGCGGTGAGCTGCGCGCCAGCCTGATCTTCGAGGCGGTCGCCATGCAGGAGCGCGGCCAGGTCGCCCTGAACACCGCCGCCATGGAGCTGCTCCAGCTCCACGACCGGTACCGCCTCGACGTGCGCCAGCGCATGCCGGGCGAGTCGGTCCTGTCCTACCGCAACCGCTACCGCGACGCGCCCTGAGTCCGGGTCCGGCCCGGATGTGGCGCGGCGGTCAGCAGCCAGGTGCGGGCGCTGGCCAGGGCGGCGATCAGGTAGGCCACCGGGCGCAGCGGCACCGGGAACGGCAGCTCGCGGGCGGCACGCCAGCGCAGGGCGATCACCCCGGCGCCACGGCGGCGGCGGTCGGTGCCGGCGGCGAAGAACTGGCCGGGATGGACGCGCTTGACCGCCAGCGGGGTGTCCAGGTTGGCCAGGCGCCAGCGGGCGGCGAGGCGCAGCAGGGCGTCGTTGTCGATGCCGCTGCTCACGGCCGGGTCGAAGCCGCCGATGTCGGCCAGCGCGGCGGCCCGGTAGGTGACCGAGCTGTGGAACATCGGGTTGCGCACCAGGAAGGCGAGCCGGATGGCGGCGTCGCTGCGGGGCAGCCGGCGGGTGGCGCGCCGGCCGGTCGCTCCGAGCAGGGGCTGGACGGCCGAGCCGACCGCGCCGACACGCGGGTTGGCGTCCAGGAAGCGCACCGGTAGCGCCAGACGTCCGGGCAGGGCGAGGTCGTCGGCGTCCAGCACCGCCAGGTACCGGCCACGGGCCAGGGCCACGGCGTGGTTGAGCGCGGCCACCCGGCCCTGGTGGGCGAGGCGGACCAGGCGCAGCCGGGGGTCCGGACGGCCGGCGACGGCGGCGGCGCTGCCATCGGTCGAGCCGTCGTCGACCACCAGCAGCTCGAAGTCGCGGTAGTCCTGCGCCAGCAGGCTGTCGACCGCGTCCTGGACGAAGGGGCGGTGGTTGAACACGGTCATGACCACGCTGACCGCTGGCGCGGGGCGGGCGGTGGCCGGGTCAGGTGGCGGCACCGGTGGGCTCCCGCCGGCTCGGCGGCACCGGCGCCGCAGCCTCCTGGTCGGCCGGCTCGGCGGCGGCCTCGGCCTGGTGGGCGGCCACACAGACCAGCGCGAACAGCATCCACATGTGGCGGAAGTGGTAGGTCTCGTGGGCCAGGCCGAAGATCAGGTTGGCCCAGACGGCGCCGGCCAGGGCACGGTGGGTGGCGCGGCCGCTTCCCCCGGCCACCAGCAGCCGCCCGCTCCAGCGCACCAGGATCAGGCAGAACGCGAGGTAGGCGACCAGGCCGAGCACGCCGCGCTCGATGGTCACGCTGAGGTAGTCGTTGTGCGTGCTGGAGCGCGCCACGCCCTTGGGGTTGAGCAGGTTCAGGCTGACGAACTGGCCCGGCCCGATGCCGAGCGCCACGTGCGGGGAGGCCGCTTCCCAGGTCTGCCGCCAGATCTCGAGCCGGTCCTCCAGACCGCGGTCGGTGCGGCCGAGGGTGCTGCCGAGCGGGCTGCCCTGGCGCTCGTCGCTGAACACCCGGAAGGGGCTGGGGCGGCCAGCCTGCCACTCGATCAGCGCCCCGCTCCCGACCACCAGCAGCACGACCAGCAGCAGCAGGGCGCCGACCAGGCCCTGCATCTGCTCGCGGGTGCGGCCGCGGCGGAACAGGGCGCCGATCCCGAGCACGGCCAGGCCGATCAGGAGCCCGGAGATGCCGCCGTTGGAGCCGGTCAGCCAGATTCCCCACAGCAGCCACCCGGCGGCCAGCAGGCGCAGCGGCCTGGCGCGGGGCCACGGCGAGGCGAGCAGCACGAAGAACGAGGTCACCAGGTAGCTGCCGAGCAGGTTGGGATTGCCGCTGGTGCCGGCCGGACGGGACCCCTGGACGCCGACGACCGGCAGCTCCTGCGGCAGCACGTGGACGGCGACCAGGATGGGAAGGCAGGTCCACGCGAGCGCGGCCAGCACCCAGACGACCAGGATGCGGTCCAGGCCCCTCCGGTCGTCGGCCAGGTCGTTGGACACGCCGAAGAACAGCAGGATCAGGTAGATCTCGATCAACAGGGTGAGGATGCCGAGGCCGACGTCCTCGGAGGCGAGGGTGGCGATCACCCCGGCGGCGAGGAACAGCAGCAGGGCCGGCCCGGCGGGGCGCACCAGCCTCCGGCCGGTGCGGGGGAGCGCGACCATCGCGACCAGCAGGTAGACGATCGCCAGGGCGTCGACCGGCGCGGTGTTGCCCGGCCCCTTCGGCACCAGCAGCGGCAGCGCCGCGACCGCCAGCCCGAGGACGAACAGGTGCAGGTGGCCGGCGCGGAAGCTGAACAGCGCCCGGATCCGGCCGGTGGCGGGACGCTCGGCGGGCGGCGGCGAGCTGCGGCGCATCAGACTCCCGTCTTGGCCGCCGACCTCTGGCGGCGGGCGATCCATGCTGCCTCGCTGGCGATCCCGTCGGCAAGGTCGACTTCGGGCCGGTAGCCGAGCAGGGCCTCCGCCCGGGTGCCGTCGGCGCCGGTGTGGCGGGCGTCGCCCGCCTGGGCCGGCTGGTGCACCACCCGCAGGCGCCGGCCGGTGGCGCGCCCGACCAGGTCGAGGACCTCGTCGAGGGTGACCCGGCGTCCACCCCCGACGTTGACCACCTCGCCGGCTGGCGCGGCCATCGCCAGCAGGTTGGCCCTGACCACGTCGGCGACGTGGGTGAAGTCGCGGGTCTGCTGACCGTCGCCGTAGACGGTGATCGGCGCGCGGGCGTAGGCCGCCTCCAGGAAGCGACGGAAACCCATGTCAGGGCGTTGCCTCGGCCAGTAGACGGTGAAGTAGCGCAGGGTGGTCACGGTCAGGTCGCTCACCGCCGGCTGCGCGTACGCCAGGCAGAGGTGCTCACTGGCCAGCTTGGTGACGCCGTAGGGGGAGACCGGGCGGGTGGCGGAGCTCTCGGTGGTGGGGTAGGTGGGCGCGTCGCCGTACACGCTGGAGGAGGACGCGGCCACCAGGTGGGGCACGCCCACGCGCGTGCAGGCCTCAAGGAGCCGCTGCGTGGCGATGATGTTGTGGCGCACGTAGAGGCCGAAATCGGCGCCCCAGGAGTGGCGCACCCCGGGCTGCGCGGCCTGGTGGAACACCACCGCCGCGCCGTCCAGGAGGTCGTCGAGGTGCAGCTCGCCGAGGTCGCCGTCGACCAGCTCGAAGCTGGGGTGGCCGGCCAGCTCGGCCAGGTTGGCGCGCTTCTCGGCGGGAGCGTAGTAGGGCGTGAAGGCGTCGATCCCGACCACCTCGTGGCCGGCCGCGACCAGCCCTTCGGCCAGGTGCGAGCCGATGAAGCCGGCCGCGCCGGTGACCACCACGTGGCCGTTCACCGGGCCTCGCCGTCCAGCCGCGCGCGCAGCTCCACCAGGGCGTCGGCAGGGACGGCGACGTTGCCGCCGGCGCCCCGGCCGAGGGCGATGCCCGGCTTGTGGCTGCCGTGGTAGTCCGATCCGCCGGTGACCAGCAGCCCGCGGCGCTCCGCCTGCCCGGCCCAGCGGCGCTGCTCGTCGCGGTCGTGCTGCGGGTGCCAGGCCTCGAGGCCGTCGGCCCCGGCCTCGAGGCACGCCGCCAGCACCCGGTCGCGGGTGATCGCGGGCAGCCGTCCGGGGTGGGCCACCACCGCCACCCCGCCGGCGGCGTGGACCAGGCGCACCGCCTCGGCCACCGGCAGCGACGGGGCCGGCACGTAGGCCGGGCGGCCAGGGCCGAGCCAGCGCTCGAAGGCGTCGGCCACGTCGGCCACCACACCGTTGGCGACCAGCGCCCTGGCGAAGTGGGCGCGGGACACCGCCGCCTCGCCGGCCAGCGCCGCGGCGTCGTCGTAACCGACCCCGGTGAGCACCCTCAGCCGCCGGCCGATGGCCCGGTTGCGCCCGCCCCTGCCGGCCCGGACGGCCGCGCAGCGGACCTCGATGCCGGCCGCCGCCAGCCCGCTGCCGTAGGCCAGCAGGTGGACCACCTCGCCTTCGGCCTCGGTGGTGAGCTCGCAGCCGGTCAGCACCTCGACGCCGAGCCGGCGCCCCAGGCTGCCGGCCGACTCGACCGACGCCAGGGTGTCGTGGTCGGTGACGGCGAGCACGCCGACGCCGGCCCTGGCCGCCGCGGCGACCAGCGCCTCGGGCGTGTCGCTGCCGTCCGAGGCGTGGGTGTGGCAGTGCAGGTCCACCAGCGGCGCCCTGGTGGGCCGGTGGCGCGCGGCCTGCTCCACCCAGGCGGTGGCGAACCCGGCCGGCATCGGCATGGCGTCAGCCGAGCGCGTCGAGTCGCGCGGCAATCTCGTCCTCCTCGATGGCGATGTAGAGGTCGCCAGGCTTGGTCAGCCCGAGCCGCTCCAGCGTGTCGATGACCTGCTCGGCCGAGCGCTCCACCGGCTCCCGATCGGTGTGCGCCACCAGCTCCGGGTCCTCCGGGGCCTCGTACGGATCGGAGACGCCGGTGAAGTTGGCGATCTCGCCGGCGATCGCCTTGGCGTAGAGGCCCTTCGGGTCCCGCTCGGCGCAGGTCTCCAGCGGCGCGTCGACGAACACCTCGACGAAGTTCGGCACGGCGGCGCGGACCTTGGCGCGCGCCTCCCGGTAGGGCGAGATCGCGGCCACCACCACCGCCACGCCGTGCTTGGCGAGCTTGCCCGCCACGTAGCCGATGCGGGCGATGTTGGTGTCGCGGTCGGCCCGGCTGAAGCCGAGACCCTGGCACAGGTTGGTGCGGACCTCGTCGCCGTCGAGCAGCTCGACCCGGTGGCCACGGTCGGCGAGCGCGACCGTGACGGTGCGGGCGAGGGTCGACTTGCCCGCACCGGAGAGGCCGGTGAGCCAGAGCACGAAGCCCGGTGAGTCGGACCAGGACTGTCCCGTCATGCCAGTGCCTTTCCGTTCCGCCCGTTGGTGCCTTCCTGGTAGGCCTCGGTGAGCACCGCCGCCACCTCGGGGCGGGAGAACTCCGGCGGGGGCAGCTCGCCGGCGACCAGCATGGCCCGCACCTGCGTGCCCGACAGGCTCACGTGCGCGTCACCCGGGTGCGGGCAGGTCTTGGCGGTGGCCATGGCGCCGCAGGTACGGCAGAAGAAGGCGTTGTCGAACAGCAGCGGGGTGATGCCGAGCTCCTCGGGGGGGAGCGAGGCGATCAGCTCCTGCGCCTCGTAGGTGCCGTAGTAGGCGCCGACGCCGGCGTGGTCCCGCCCGACGATGAAATGGGTGCAGCCGTGGTTCTTGCGGACCAGCGCATGCAGCACCGCCTCCCGCGGTCCCGCGTAGCGCATCGGCGCCACCAGGGCGGCCAGCACCACCCGCTCGGCCGGGAAGTACGACAGCACCGCCTCGTAGGCGCGCAGCCGCACCTCGACCGGGACGTCACCTTCCTTGGTCGGGCCGACCAGGGGGTGGAGGAGCAGCCCGTCGCACACCTCCAGGGCGCACTTGAGCAGGTACTCGTGGGCACGGTGCACCGGGTTGCGGGTCTGGAACGCGGCGATCCGGCCCCAGCCGCGCTCGGCGAAGGCTGCCCGCGTCTGGGCCGGGGTCAGCGCGTAGGAGCCCGCCGGCCCGCCGGCCGGTCCCATGACCGCCCGCACCGGGCCGGCGACCGCTCTGGCCGGGCTTTGCAGCACCCTGGCCACCCCGGGGTGGGCCGGGTCGTCGGTGCCGTAGACGAGCTTGGCCTCGCGCTCGCGGTCGCGGTCGAAGACCTCGGTGACCTCGAGCACACCCACCAGGCGGCCCTCCGCCTCGCGCAGGGCGAGGAGGCCGCCGCGGAACTCGGCGTCGTCGGGGAGCCCGAGGCAGACCGGGATCGGCCAGATGGCGCCGTCGTCGGTGCGCATCGCCTCGGCGCAGGCCTCGTGTGCCGCCCGGCCCATGAAGCCCTCGAGCGGGCTGTAGGCCCCGGTGGCGATCGCCCGCAGGTCCGCCGCCTCGGCCGGGGTGAGCCGCAGCGCTGGCAGCCGCTCGGCCGCCTCGCGATCGTCAGGGTCCAGCCACCGCTCCACCAAGCGGCCGCCGTGGGGCCGTGCCGGCCCGCCGTTCGTTGCCGTCTCCAGCCTGATCGTCACGTGACTTCGTCCTCCAGATCTCGCCAGGTCGAAATGGGCGGACATGACCGAGCTTATGAACCGTGCCACCGCACGCCGAGGCTCGATCGCCGTACCTGCCGCTACGGCGCGGACAGTACGCCTTGCTTGGCCAGGTCACGGGGCGTGCCCGGGGTTCGGGGGCTCATGGAGCGAAGCGGTAGCCCCTTACCTGCGTTCGCCAAGCCGCTCCCTGGGTTTCGACCCGTTGGCCCCCAGATTCTGGGTGGGCTGGTGGCGCTTGCCGTCGTTGGCCTGCACCGCTTCGATCAGCCCTTTGTCGCCGTAGCCGTACCCGTAGCCGTAGCGGAGCGTGCCGAGCGGGCGGAGGCTGCGGGTCCCGACCAGGACGGCGCCGACCTCGTGGACCTGGTCGCGGCGGAAGCCCTCGGCGGCCTGCTGGATCGCCGTCCAGCGGCTGATCCCGGACCGCGCCACCAGCACGGTCCCGTCGGCCACCCCGGCGAGGGTGAGCGCGTCGGCCGAGAAGTGGGCGGGGGGCGTGTCGAGCAGCACGGTGATGTCGGTGGTGCGCAGCGTGATCAGCATCTGGCGGAGCTTGTCGGTCACCAGCAGCTCGCCGGGGTTGCGGCTGGGGTTGCCGGCGGGGAGGACCAGCAGGTTGTCCGCCACCGAGATGAACATCGACAGCACGTCGTGCCGTTCGCCCTGCAGCAGCTCGGCCAGGCCGGGCTGGCCCTGGATGCCGAGGAGCTTGTCGATCCCGGGGCGGCGCAGGTCGCTGGAGACCAGCAGCACCTGCCGTCCCTGGCGGGCCAGGGCGTGGCCGAGGTTGACGGCGAGGGTGGACTTGCCCTCGCCGGGGTCGGCCGAGGTGATCGCGAGCACCCGGACGTCGTCGCAGAGGCCGTGGCGGAGCAGCGCGGCCGCGACCCGGCGGTAGCCCTCGGCCGCCAGGCTGAACGGCGCGTTGACCACCGGGACCCGGCCCTTGCGGATACCGGCCCGCGCGACCGTGGCCAGCACCGGCAGCTCGGTGGCCGTCTCGACGTCCTCCGGGCTGACGATCTTGGGCGTGGCCGACTCCACCATCAGGGCGATCGCGATGCCGACGAGCAGCCCGAGCAGCAGCCCGATCACCAGCGAGGCGACCCGCCCGATGGGGGCGATCGCGGTGGTGAGAAACGGCTCGCCGAGCACGGCGGTCGAGGCGCCGAGGACGATCTGCTTCTCGCGGACCGCGCTGATCCGTCCCATCAGCGCGGTGTAGTCGTTCTGGGCGAGCTTGAGCAGGGTGGCGGTGCCGGTCTTCGGCGCGGTGCGGACCGGCCCGGCGGTGGCCTCCCTGTCCGCCTGGTCGGAGAGCTGCTGGATCCTGCGTTCCAGGGCGCGGCGCTGAAGCTCGTAGTTGGTCAGGATCGATCTGACGTGGTTGGCGTCCTCGGTGTTGCGGCGGGTCGTCCAGAGCCTGGCGTAGCTCCGCGCCACCGCCACCGCCCGGTCGCCGATGCGGTCGACGTAGACCAGGTCGACCAGGTTGGTGCCGGCGACCGGGGCGGCGCTCAAGCCCTTCAGCAGGGTGGCGGCGTCCAGGGTGCCGCGCGCCGGGCCCAGGCCGTCGAGCACCTGCTGGGCGACCGCGACGTCGTTGAGCGGGTCAGAGATGACCGCGTCCTTGGCGGGGTCGGCCACGGGGGCCTGCGCGGCGATCGCGTCCGAGGTGGTCTGCCCGACCCGCATGCGCACGGAGGCCTTCTGGGTCCCGCGGTTCGCCAGGGCGTTCGGCAGGACGGTCGTCCCGAGGGCCAGCCCGGCGCCCAGCGCGACCAGGACGACGAGCTTCCGTCGCCAGATCGAGCGGCCGTAGTCGGCCATCGTCGGGGCGGTGCGCCGCGAGCGGTCTCGGTCAGGGGGCATGTGCGCTCCAGTCGCCGGCCAGTCGGTGCCGGGATCGTGCGTTCGTCGGGTCAGGGCTCACGGAGTCGCGCTCAGCTCGGGCACGTACTGCATCGCGAACGTCGCCGCCTCGAGCTTCGAGTGCATGTCCAGCTTCTCCAGGATGTTCTGGATGTGGGTGCGGACGGTGTGGGGGCTGATGAACAGCTCATGCCCGATCTGCGCATTGTCCCACCCACGGCGCAGCAGGAGGAGCACCTGCCGCTCGCGGGGCGACAGCCGGGACAGCGGCGAGTCGGCGGCGCTCTTCTGCAGCTCCACCAGGCGCTTGAACAGGGTGGGGAGCATCGCGCGGGGGACCACGCCCTCGCCGTCAAGGGCCGCCTGGATGGTGCGGAGCACGGTGCGCGCGCCGCTGGTCTTGGTCACCACCGCCGGCGCGCCGGCCCGCACGGCCGCCACCACCAGGTCGAGGCCGGCCTCCTGGGCGAGGATCACCACCTTGACGTCCGGCTGCCTGGCCAGCAGCTTCTCGACCAGGGTCGGCCGGCGATCCAGCGCCAGGCTCGCGTCGACCAGCACCAGCTCGGGGCGGAGCCGCCCGACCTGGTCGACCAGGTCCTCGGCCGACGAGGTCTGGCCCACCACCAGGTGGTCGCTCTGCTTGTCGAGCAGTGCACGGAGCGCTTCGTTGAAGAGAGGTTGACTGTCCGCGAGCAACACTCGAGCCATCCGCGTCCTCCGTCCCCGGCCCGACAGCCGTCCCGCCCGGCCGGGCGAGACGTACAGCGAGTACCAAGCGTGGGCATAGCGCCGGACAGTGCGCATACGCTCACGCAGTAGATCGGGCTACGATGAGCGAGCGATTTTCCCGCTCTGCCTGGTACATGCGCACCAGCAGGTGTTCGCGCCACCGCGCCGACCAGCGGAATCGGCGACAATCATGCAGGTGTTGTAGGCGAAGCCCCCCCACCCGTCGATGGGCGCGATCCGCTGATGCGACCACCATCGGATGCGGTTGTCAGTCAGACGACGTTGACGTTCGGGGGGGCATGGTGACGACAATCGGCCGGTCCTGGCACGCACCTGTCGGAGGTGCGCTGACATGAAGGTCGTGCTGTTCTGCGGCGGGCTCGGCCTGCGCATCCGGGAGCACTCCGAGCACATCCCGAAGCCGATGGTCAGGATCGGCTACCGGCCGGTCCTCTGGCACGTGATGCGCTACTACGCCCACTACGGGCACAAGGACTTCGTGGTCTGCCTCGGCTACAAGGCGGACGTGGTCAAGCGCTACTTCCTCGACTACGACGAGACCCTGTCCAACGACTTCGTCCTGTCGCAGGGCGGCGGCGACCGCCGGGTCGACCTGCTCGGCAGCGACATCGACGACTGGCGCATCACCTTCCTCGACACCGGGCTGTACGCCAAGATCGGCATGCGCCTCAAGGCGGCCCAGTCGCAGCTGGAGAACGAGGACCTGTTCCTCGCCAACTACGGCGACGTGCTCACCGACGCGCCGCTGCCCTCGCTGATCGAGGACTTCAAGAAGCGCGACGCGGTGGCGGCGTTCATCCGCGTGCCGCCCAGCTACACCTTCCACGTCGTCGGGATGAAGGACGACCACCACGTCTCCCACATCGAGGACATCAAGACGACCGGGATCTGGCTGAACGGCGGCTACTTCATCTTCCGGCCGGAGATCTTCGACTACCTGCACGAGGGCGAGGAGCTGGTGGAGGAGCCGTTCCAGCGGCTCATCCAGGAGAACCGGCTGATCTCCTACCCGCACGAGGGCTTCTGGGCGCCGATGGACACCGTGAAGGAGCGGCAGGCCCTGGAGGCGATGTGGGAGGCCGGCGAGCCGCCCTGGGCGGTCTGGCAGGCCGGCGAGCAGGTCGGGCAGTGATCCAGCTGCCGTTCCCGTCAGGCCGTGACGGGGGCCTGCGGGTGCTGGCCATCGGCGCGCACTCCGACGACATCGAGATCGGCTGTGGCGGCACCGTCCTCCGGCTGGTGGAGGACGGCCTGGCCGCGAGCGTCGGCTGGGTGGTGCTGTCCGCCGCCGGCGAGCGCGCCGAGGAGGCGCAGGCGAGCGCGGCCGCGTTCCTCAAGCAGGCGCCCGAGCACGAGGTGGTGCTGCGCGACTTCCGCGACGGCTTCCTGCCGTACTCGGGCTTCCAGGTCAAGGAGTTCTTCGAGGAGCTGAAGCGCTTCGACCCCGACGTGGTGCTCACCCACCGCCGCGACGACGTGCACCAGGACCACCGGCTGGTGGGGGAGCTGACCTGGAACACCTTCAGGAACCACCTGGTGCTCGAGTACGAGATCCCCAAGTACGAAGGGGACCTCGGCCACCCGAACCTGTTCGTGACCCTGGACCGGTCCCGCTGCGAGCGCAAGATCGAGCTGCTGATGGAGGGCTTCCGCTCCCAGCGTGACCGCCGCTGGTTCACGGAGGACACCTTCTGGTCGCTGCTGCGCCTGCGCGGCCTGGAGTCCAACTCGCCCACCACCTACGCCGAGGCCTTCCACGCCCGCAAAGTGGTGATCTAGGCCCGGTCGGCGACGATCGTCCTCCCGGACCCAATACAGTGGTGCCGACCGGATCACCAGGGCGCGGGGAGGCGGCATGGCATCGAGCCGGGACGCCGGCGCGGGCACGGTGGCGTCGCTGCGCGACGCGGAGGTGGCCGATCATCCGGCGATCCGCGAGATCATCACGGCCGCGTACCGGGAGTACGAGACGGTGCTGCCGCCCGGCGGGTTCGAGATCTACCTCGAGGACCTGCTCGACCTCGACGGCCGCGCCGAGGTCGGCAGCCTGATCGTCGCCGAGCAGGCGGGCCGGGTGGTGGGCACCGTGACCTACTACGACGACGCCTCGGTCGAACGGCTCGGCTGGCCGTCGGGCTGGGCCGGCCTGCGCGCCCTCGGGGTCGATCCGGCCGCGCGCGGGTTCGGCATCGGTCGCCTGCTGATGCGGGAGTGCTTCGACCGGGCACGCGCGGTGGGCGCCCCCGTCCTCTGCCTGCACACGGCCGCGTTCATGACCGCCGCGGTCACCATGTACGAGGAGATGGGGTTCTGGCGCGCGCCCAAGTTCGACTTCGACCCCAAGGACTACTACCCGGTCGCCGAGTCCGTCCAGGTGATCGCCTACCGCGTCGACCTGTGACCCGGCCTCGCGAAGATCCCCGGGCGGGGCGTGGCGACCTGATACGCTCGGAGAGCAGGGAAACCGTCTGGGCAGGAGCGTGCCGTGTCGGAACAGACTCCTCCGCCGCAGTGGGGCCCGTCCGAAGGTGATCCGCCAGGTGGGCAGCAGCCGTACGGCCCACCGCCCGGGGCGCCGCCGCCGCTCCCTCCCGACCAGGAGCGGACCTGGGGGATGCTCGCCCATCTCTCGGCGTTCGTGGCCGCCTACGTCGCGCTCGGCTTCCTCGGACCGCTGGTGGTGATGCTGGTCTTCGGACCCCGCTCGGCGTTCGTCCGGGAGCACGCCGTCGAGGCGCTGAACTTCAACCTGACCTGGCTGATCTACATCTTCATCGCGATCATCCTGGCGTTCGTGCTCATCGGGATCCCGATCCTGATCGCGCTCGGCATCGCCTACCTGGTGTTCGTGGTGATCGCCGCGGTCAGGGCGAACGCCGGCGAGCACTACCGCTACCCGGGCACGATCCGCTTCGTGCGGTAGCGCCGCCCCGGCTGGCTAGGTCGAGAACTCCCTGACCCGGCTGGGGCGGACGAACACGATCTGGTCCTCGCGCAGCTCCAGCTGCTCGGCGTCCTCACGGGAGACCTGCGCGTACAGGCGCTGGCCGTCGGAGAGCAGCAGGTGCACCCGGACCTCGAAGCCGAGGTGGACCAGGCGCTCGATCATCGCCTCCGAGGTGGTCCCGTTCGGCTCGGTGCGGAGCTCGACGTCATGGGGGCGGAGCAGGCCGTCGCCGAGCCGGGTGACCGGTCCGACGAAGCCCATCACGAAGGCGTTGGCCGGCTGCTCGTACAGCTCGCGGGGCGCGCCGACCTGCTCGATCCGGCCGTGGTTCATGACCACGATCCGGTCGGCCACCTCCATCGCCTCCTCCTGGTCGTGGGTGACGAACACGGTGGTCACGTGCACCTCGTCGTGGAGGCGGCGGAGCCAGGCCCGCAGCTCCTTGCGGACGCGGGCGTCCAGCGCTCCGAACGGCTCGTCCAGCAGCAGCACCTGGGGCTCGACGGCGAGCGCCCTGGCGAGCGCCATGCGCTGGCGCTGCCCGCCGGAGAGCTGGGCGGGGTACCGGTCGGCCAGCCCGGGCAGCTGGACCAGCTCCATCAGCTCGTCGACCCGCCGGCGGATCTCGACCTTTCCCCGGCGCTGGACCTTGAGGCCGAAGGCGATGTTCTCCCGCACGGTCATGTGCTTGAACGCGGCGTAGTGCTGGAAGACGAACCCGACCCCGCGGCGCTGGGGCGGCTGCCTGGTGGCGTCGCGGCCGTCGATCTCCACCGCGCCGGCGTCGGGCCGCTCCAGCCCGGCGATCACCCGCAGGAGGGTCGACTTGCCGCTGCCGCTCGGGCCGAGCAGCGCGGTGAGCGAGCCGCTGGGGATCTCGACCGAGACGTCGTCCAAGGCCTCGAAGTCGCCGAAGCGCCGCGAGACCCCCCGGATCGTGATCGACATCTAGCTACTCCCCTTCTGGTTGAGCCTGGTCATGACGAGCAGGATCAGCAGCGCGAGGGCGGCCAGGACCAGCGCGGCCGCGTACGCGCCCACCAGGTCGAACGCTTCGTACCGGTTCTCCACGTACAGGGTCATCGTCTCGGTCTGGCCCGCCAGCCGGCCGGAGACGATGGTGACCGCGCCGAACTCGCCGAGCGCCCTGGCGGTGGTCAGCACCACCCCGTAGGCGACCCCCCAGCGGATCGAGGGGAGGGTGACCTGGAGGAACGACCGCAGCGCCGACGCCCCCAGCGTCCAGGCGGCCTCCTCCTGCTCGGTGCCGACCTCCCGCAGCACCGGGACGACCTCCCTGACCACGTAGGGCAGGGAGACGAACACGGTGGCGACCACCATGCCGGGCAGCGAGAAGATCACCTGCACCCCCCGCTCGGCGAGCCAGCCCCCCAGCCAGCCGGCCTGCCCGTAGACCAGCACCAGGGCGAGCCCGATCACCACCGGGGAGATCGCGAAGGGCAGGTCGATGACCGCGTTGAGCAGGCGCTTGCCCGGGAAGCGGTGGCGGACGAGGACCACCGCGCAGCCCACCCCGAACAGCGTGTTCAGCGGCACCGCGATCGCCGCGATCAGGACGGTCAACCAGAAGGCATGGAGCGCGTCGGGGGTGGTGACCGCCTGCCAGACCGGCACGACGCCGTCACCGAACGCGCGCCACACCACCGCGCCGACCGGCAGGACCAGCACCATGGCCAGGTACCCGAGCGCGACGCCGCGCAGCAGCAGGCGGGCGGGGCGTGGCGGCGCCGTGGGCGCGTCCAGCCGCGGCGGGCCGGTCGGCCGCTCGGTGGCGGGACCGGCGGTGGCCAGATCAGTGGTCATGGCGGGTTCCGCGCCGCTGGATCAGGTCGAGGGCGGCGAGCACCACCACCGAGAGGGCGAGCAGCACCACCGAGACGGCCGCCGCGCCGGCGACGTCGTCGTTCTCGACCAGGGTGAACACGTGCACCGAGGCGACCTCGGTGCGGTAGGGGATGTTGCCGCTCAGGATCACCACCGAGCCGAACTCGCCGATCGCCCTGGCGAACGCGAGGGCGCCGCCGGCGAGCATGGCCGGGGCGATGGTCGGCAGCAGCACCCTGCGGAAGGTGGTGAGCGCGCCGGCGCCGAGGGAGCGGGCCGCCTCCTCCATGTCCGGTTCGATGGTCAGCAGCACCGGCTGCACCGCCCTGACCACGAACGGCAGGGTGACGAACAGCAACGCCAGGCAGACCCCTGGCTGGGTGTAGGCGAGGTTCACGCCGAACGGGCCGGACTCGCCGTAGAGGGCGAGCAGGGTGATGCCGGCCACGATCGTCGGTAGCGCGAACGGCAGGTCGATCAGGGCGTTGACGACCCGCTTGCCGGGGAACTGGTCGCGCACCAGCACCCACGCGATCAAGGTGCCGACCACCACGTTGACGACCACCACCACCACGGCGACCGCGAAGGTGAGCCGGAGCGCGGCCAGCGCCTGCGGGGTGGTCGCCGCCTGCCAGAAGGAGGCGGCACCGTCCCTGGACGAGCGCCACACCACCGCGGTCAGCGGGAGCAGCACGATCAAGCTCAGGTACAGGGTGACGGTGCCGCGTAGCAGCGCGGCCCCACCCCGGGTGGCGCTCCTAGCTGCCAACCGAGACGCCCACCTTGCGCTCGATGTCGACCAGGATGCCGGCCTTCTTGTCGAAGAACCGCTTGGTCACCTCGTCCCAGCCGCCGACGTCCTGGATGGTGAACAGCCCGGGCGGCTTGGGGAAGTCCGCGGCGACCTGCTGGTTCACCGGCCGGTAGCCCTTCTGGGCGAAGATCTCCTGGCCCACCGGCGAGCGGACGAAGTCGACGAACGCCTTGGCCGCCTCCGGGTTCCCGCTCTTGGTCGCCACCGCGATCGGGTTCTCGATCAGGATCGTCTGGTCGGGGACGACGTAGTCGATCGCCTGGTGCTTCTGCTGGGCGTTGATGGCCTCGTTCTCGTAGGCGATCATCACGTCGCCCTTGCCGCCGACGAAGGTCTGGATCGCCTCGCGGGCCGACTTGTCCTGCACCGGCACGTTCTGGAACAGGCGCTGCAGGTAGTCGACCGCCTGCTGCTGGGTGCGGCCCTGCTCGATCTGGGCGCCGTAGGCGGCCATGACGTTCCAGCGCGCCCCGCCCGAGGTGAACGGGTTCGGGGTGATCACCTCGACGCCCGGCCTGACCAGGTCATCCCAGCTACGGATCTGCTTCGGGTTGCCCTTGCGGGTGACCAGCACCACCACCGAGTCGGTGACCATGCCCTTGTGCTGGCCGGCGTCCCAGTCCCTGGCGACCATGCCGGCGTCGGCCAGCCTGTCCATGTCGGGCGCGAGCGACAGCGCCACCACGTCCGCCGCCAGCCCGTTGGCGACCGCCCGGCTCTGGTCGCCCGAGGCACCGTAGGACTTGGAGAAGGTGATGCCCTTGCCCGCCTCGGTCTTCTGGAACGCGGGGATGAGCGCCTCGTAGGCCTCCCGCGGAGTCGAGTAGGCGACCAGGGTGAGCCGCCTGCTCCCGCCCCCGCCGCCGGAGGCGCCGCAGCCCGCCGTGAGCAGCGCGAGCGCCACCACCAGGACCAGACCGAGCCGTGTCCGTCGCCGCATGCCGGCCCCCCCATCCACTTTTTCTATCTGCTTACTGGACAATGGCGGGACAATGATACGCAGGGGGTGCAAGTCGGGACTCATGTGGGTGAACGGGTGCAGCTACGTCGCTTGCCGGCCCGGAGCCGCCCGCCATGCCGGCCTGCCTGGTCGGTCCCGGCTCGGCGCGGTTCCCTCGCCGGCCACGGTTCGGAGAGAATGCGTCCCATGCGTGTCTCAGCGAAGGCGGACTACGCCGTCCGCGCGGCGGTGGAGCTCGCCGCGGCCGGCCAGGGACCGGTCAAGGGCGACCGGATCGCCGAGGCCCAGGGCATCCCGCTCAAGTTCCTCGAGAACATCCTGGCCGAGCTCCGCCACGCCGGTCTGGTGCAGAGCCAGCGGGGCGCCGAGGGCGGCTACTGGCTGGCGCGGCCCGCCGACCAGGTCACCGTCGCCGACATCATCCGGGTGGTGGACGGGCCGCTCGCCAACGTCCGCGGCGCCCGCCCCGAATCGATCCACTACCAGGGGCCCGCCAGCCACCTGCTCGACGTCTGGATCGCCGTCCGGGTCAGCCTCCGCAGCGTGCTGGAGCGGGTCACCCTCGCCGACCTGGTCGCCGGCACCCTGCCCAGCTCGGTCCGCGAGCTCACCGACGCCCCCGACGCGTGGGTGAGCAGGTAGGTTGATTGATTCGGGGGGAGCCCGAGAACAGCTCCCCCCCGAACCCCCCCATCGGGGACCTAGGCGGGATCCTCTAGGTCAGTTCTTCGCCGGGATCCCTACGGCGACTGGCCGCAGGCGGTGGGCGTCGTCGAACAGGGCCCGCTCCGCCACCCGCGCGCTGGTCAGGCTGGCGAGCGCGGCCGCCGCCAGGAGCATGTACATGACCACGATCTGGTAGCGGATCGCGGTCAGCGGGTCGACCCCGGCGAGGATCAGGCCGGTCATCGCGCCGGGCAGGCTGATCAGCCCGACGACCTTGGTGTTGTCGATCGACGGCAGCAGCGCGGTACGCAGGGCGCCGCGGGTGTGCGGGGCGAACGCCTGGCGGGCCGGGAGGCCGAGGCTGAGCCGCGCCTCGATCGCCGGGCGGGCGGTCTCGGCGGCGTCGCGCAGCCGCAGCAGCGCCAGCCCGCTCGCCTGCATGGCGCCGCTGACGATCATCCCGCCGACCGGGATGACCACGCGGGGCTGGCTCGGGATCACGCCGAACGCGAGCAGCGCGCCGAGCGTCGCCGCGGCACCGGCGGCCACACCGGCGGTGGCGGCGACCCGCGCGCTCGGCAGGCCGCGGCCGCGCCTGCCGGCGACCTGCCCGGCGACCAGGATCATCAGCGCCACCCACCCGAACGCGCCCGCGAGACCGCCGTGGCCGAACACCACCAGCAGCACCGCGCCGACGGCGACCAGCTGCGCCGCGGCCCTGGCCGCGGCGATGACCAACTCCCGGCCGAGGCCGAGCTGGGCGCGGGCGGTCACCGCGACCGCCACCGCCACCAGCGCGACCGAGGCGGCGACGCCACCCCAGCTCGGCACCTCCACCCCGGCGACCGCGGTCGCCGCGACGGCACCGTTCATGTCCGCACCTCCACATCCAGGTGTCCCAACGCGGCCGGTGGGCCCTCCTCGACCAGCCGGCCGGCGCGGAGCGCCAGCACGTGGCCGGCGAGCCGGCGCACCTGGGCGGGGTCGTGACTGACCATCACCACCGTGTGCCCGCTGGCGAGCAGCTGGCCGAGGGCGCGCTCGATCGCGGCCGCGCTGGCCGGGTCGAGCGCGGCGGTGGGCTCGTCCAGCGCCAGCACCTCCGGCTCGCAGGCGAGCTGACGGGCGAGGCAGACCCGCTGCGCCTCACCGCCGGAGAGCACTGCCGTCCTCCGCTCCCCGAAACGCTCGGGCAGCCCGGCCACGGCCAGCAGGCTGCTGGCCTGCTCGGCGGTGAGGTCGGGCCGGCCGACGCGCAGTTCGTCGAGCACCCGCTCGCCGAGCAGCACGGGCTGCTGGGCGACCAGCCCGACGCGGCGGCGCAGCGCCAGCACGTCCCACTCGGGCAACGGCCGCCCGTCAAGGAGCAGCCGGCCGGTGGTCGGCTCGGTCAGCCGGTTCAGCAGCCGCAGCAGGGTGGACTTGCCGGCGCCACTCGGCCCGACGACGGCGGTGAGGCGGCCGGCGGGGATGGTGGCGCTGACGCCGTCGAGCAGCCGCACCCCGCCGTGCACCACGCCGACCCGGTCGAGGACGAAGAGCGGCGCCCCCTGCCTCAGGTCAAGGAGCCGCACCGCCGCCACGCCTTCTCAGTCACCCTGCCTGCGGGGCAGTCTTACCTGGCCGCTTCGCGGGCCGCCTTGGCCTCCTCGATCACCTTGGCCGCCAGGTGGGACGGGAGCTCCTCGTAATGCGAGAAGTGGCGCGAGAACGAGCCCTTGCCCTTGGTCATCGAGCGCAGGTCGATGGCATAGCGGAGCACCTCGGCCTCGGGCACGTTGGCGCGGACCAGGGTGCGGCCGGTGCCGATCGGGTCGGTGCCGACCACCCGGCCGCGCCGCGACGACAGGTCGCCGAGGATGTCGCCCACGAACTCGTCGGGGATCAGCACCTCCAGCTCGAGCACGGGCTCGAGCAACACCACGTCGGCCGAGGCGGCGGCGTCCTTGAGGGCCAGAGCGCCGGCGATCTGGAAGGCCATGTCCGAGGAGTCGACCGTGTGGAACTTGCCGTCGCGCAGCGTCACCCGGATGTCCACCACCGGGTAGCCGGTCGCCAGCCCGTCCTCCATCGCCTTGCGCACGCCCTTCTCCACCGAGGGGATGAACTGGTTGGGGATGGCGCCGCCGTAGATCTTGTCCACGAACTCGAAGCCCGCGCCGCGCGGCTGGGGCTCGACCTCGATGTTGCAGATGCCGTACTGGCCGTGCCCGCCGCTCTGCTTGACGTGCCGTCCCAGCCCCTTGGCCGGGTTCTTGAAGGTCTCCTTGTAGGGCAGCCGGAGCGGCACCTGGTCGACCTGGACGCCGAACTTGCGCTTGAGGCGCTCCAGCACGATCTCGATGTGGTTCTCGCCCATCCCCCAGAGCACCGTCTGCTTGGTCTCCGGGTTGCGCTCGACCCGCAGGGTCAGGTCCTCGGCCTCGACCCTGGTCAGGCCGGAGGAGAGCTTCTCCTCGTCGCCGCGCGAGCGGGGCGCGATCGCCACCGGCAGCAGCGGGTCGGGCATCACCGGGGCGACCAGCACGAACGGGGAGTCCTTGCCGCAGAGGGTGTCGCCGGTGGAGGTCTCGGCCAGCTTGGCCACCGCGCCGACGTCGCCGGCGACCACCTCGTCCAGTGGCTCCTGAGCCTTGCCGCGCAGGGTGTGCAGGTGGCCGACGCGCTCGTCCTTGCCCTTGGTGGCGTTCAGCACCGTCTGGTCGGGCCGGAAGGTGCCGGAGACCACCCGGAACAGGTTGAGCCGGCCGACGTAGGGGTCGGAGATGGTCTTGAAGACGTAGGCGGCCAGCGGCCCGCCCGGGTCGGCGGTGCGGCTGACGATCTCCTCGCTGCCCGGGGCCGTGCCCTGGTAGGGCTGGCGCTCGGCGGGGGAGGGGAACGCCTGGGTCATGATCTCGAGCAGCTCGGCCGGGCCGATGCCCTTGGTGCCCGCGCCGGCCAGCACCGGGAAGAGCCGCCCGTCGGCCACCGCCCTCTCCAGGTTCGGGATCAAGTCGGCCGGAGCGATCTCCTCACCGCCGAGATAGCGGTCCATCAGCTCCTCGTCCTCGGCCTCCTCGATGATCGTCTCGATCAGCTGGGCGCGCATGCTCTTGGCGGCCTCGGCCTGCTCCGCGGGCACGTCGCCCTCGCTGCGCTCGCCGTCGGCGTAGGTGAAGGCCCGCCCGGACAGCAGCCCGACCACGCCGGTGAAGTCCTGCTCCTCGCCGATCGGCAGGTACAGGGGCGGGCACTGCTTGCCGAAGGTCTGCTGGATGGCGGCGAGCGTGCGCGTGAAGGAGGCGCGGTCACGGTCGAGCTTGTTGATGAAGAACGCGCGTGGCAGGCCGAGCTCCTCGGCCATGGTCCAGACGACCTCGGTCTGGGTCTCGACGCCGTCGACCGCGCTGACCACGAACAGCACCGCGTCCACCGCGGGCAGGGCGGACCGCACGTCGCCCACGAAGTCGGCGTACCCGGGCGCGTCGAGCAGGTTGACCTTGAAGCCGTCGTGCTCCACCGGGGCCAGGGCGAGCGAGACCGAGATCTGCTTGCGCGTCTCCTCGGGCTCGAAGTCGGTGACGGTGCTGCCGTCCTCGACCCGGCCGACCCGGTTGACGGCTCCGGTTGCGAACAGCAACGCCTCGACCAGGGAGGTCTTGCCAGTTCCACCATGGCCGACGATCAGGACGTTGCGGACGCGGTCGGTCGGGTAGCTGTTCAAGGTTCCGGACCTCCCTGCTCGAGGAACTGCCGCCGAGGGGAGGTCGCACTCACCTCGGACCGCTCGTATCGGTCCGGAGACGGCGCGTTCGCCGAACTCCGGGCCCGCGTGGGCATCGATCAGCCGCGCGTGCCAACCGCGCCGTGTTCACCACCCGGCCGCACACCGTTCACGCAGGTTCCGGCCGGGAGACGCGTTCGCGATGCTACCACCCTGCCGAGGCTCCCTGGCTGCAGCAGAACCGCAATTGGAGGAGAATTGAGGTGGTACGAATGACATGCTAGCCTCGCCACTCGTCCGGTCCGTACGCTGGGCCGTCACTGAGGGCGACCCACCTGTCGACAGGATTTCAGTGCTCTCCTCCAACAAAGCGCGCAACAGCTTCCGACACGTCACCGAGCCCGCCGGGCATGCGCTGGCCAAGGCCGGGTTCACCGCCAACAGTCTCACCGCGATCGGTCTGGCCGGCAGCGTCAGCGCCGGTGTGCTCATCGCCAGCGGCCATGGGCGCGTCGGCGGCCTGCTGAGCCTGCTGTCCGGCCTGCCGGACATGCTGGATGGCGCGGTGGCCAAGGCGACCGGGCGGAACTCCCGCCGCGGTGCCTTCCTCGATTCGGTGGTCGACCGGCTCTCCGACGCGGCCGTGCTCGCCGGCATCGTCTGGCTGGGCATCGCCAGCAACCAGCCCCGGGTCGCCGTGCTGGCCGCCATGGTGATGGCGCTGTCGCTGATCGTCTCGTACGTCAAGGCACGGGCCGAGTCGCTCGGCTACGAGTGCAACGTCGGCATCGCCGAGCGCCCCGAGCGGGTGGTCGTGCTCGGCATCGCCCTGCTCGTCGGTCACGTGCTCGCCGGCCTCTGGGTCCTGGTGGTGGCCGCGGCGATCACGGTGGTCCAGCGCGTCATGCGTGTCTGGCAGCAACCCGACGTCGAGCCGGACATCGGTCGGTGACCACGCCGGACCAGCGTGCAGCCCGCCGTTGGCTGCGCGCCTGGCAGGCTTGCCGGCGCCTCCCCGAGCCGGTTGCGTTCGCCTTCGGCCGGCTCGGCGGGGTGGCCTGGTACCTGGCGGACCGTCGCCGCCGTGAGGCCCTCCGCGACAACCTGCGCCACGTCCTCGGACCACAGACCAGCCCGTCCGCGCTCGAACGGGTGGTGCGGCGCGGCTTCGCCAGCTACGGGCGCTACTGGGTCGAGGCGTTCCGGCTCGAGGACCTGCCGCACGCCGAGGTGGTGCGGCGCATGGACTTCGACGGCCGCGAGCACCTCGACGGCGCCCTGGCCTCCGGCCGCGGGGTGATCTTCGCCGCGCCGCACCTCGGCAACTGGGACTTCGGCGCGGCCTGGCTCGGGGTCAACGGCTACCCCGCGTCCGCGGTCGTCGAGCGGCTCCGCCCGGCGGCGCTGTTCGACCGCTTCGCCGCCTACCGGCGCGCCCTCGGCATCGAGATCCTGCCGCTCGAGGACGGCTCGGAGACGCTCAGGGCCGTGCTCAGGGTGCTCCGCGGCGGCCGGCTCGCCCTGCTGGTCTGCGACCGCGACCTGACCGGCGGCGGCCTGCCGGTGACCATGTTCGGCGCGCCGACCACCCTGCCGGGCGGGCCGGCCTCGCTCGCCCTCAAGACCGGCGCGCTGGTGCTGCCGTGCGCGGTCTTCCAGGCCCGTCGGCGTGGCCGCTGGCTGGCCGTGTGCCGCCCGCCGCTGGAAGCCCGTCCGACCGGCGACGCGCGCGCCGACGCCGCCGACCTGACCACCCGGCTGGCGGCCGAGTTCGAGCTGCTGATCGCCCGCGCGCCCGAGCAGTGGCACGTGCTCAGCCGCTACTGGCGCCGACTGCCCCGCAGGGAGGGCGACCCTCACGGTGAGGCGGACGACTCGCGCCCTTGGTCCCAGCCCCACCGACTGCCCCGCGGAGAGGGCAGCCCGTCATCGCCCCCGGTGGACCGGGCGACCGCCTTCTGACGGGCCTGGCCATGCGGATCGGGATCGTCTGCCCCTACGAGTGGACCGTGCCTGGCGGGGTCGGCGCGCACGTCCGCGGCCTCGCCGCCGAGCTGCGCCAGCTCGGCCACGCCGTCGACGTGCTCGCCCCGGCCGAGCGGCCGGTGGCCGAGGAGCACTTCGTCGGCCTCGGCGGGTCGGTGCCGGTGCCCTACAACGGCTCGGTGGCCCGGATCGCCTTCGGCCCGCGCGCCGCGGTCCGCGTCCGCAACGCCCTTGCCCGCGGCCGGTACGAGCTGCTGCACGTCCACGAGCCGCTGTCGCCCAGCGTGGGGCTGCTCGCGCTCGGCCAGGCCAGCGTCCCGGTGGTGGGCACCTTCCACGCCAACCTGGGCCGCTCCGTCGCCCTGCGGGCCTCGAGCCCGGTGCTCCGGCGCGGCTGGGGCCGGCTGGCCGCCCGCATCGCCGTCTCCCTGGCCGCGAGGGAGACCTGGCAGCGGCATTTCACCGGGGCGATGACGGTGGTGCCCAACGGCATCGGCGCGGAGTTCTACGTCCCGCACGACCCCCTGCCCGGCTTTACCGGCGACGACCCGACGATGCTGTTCGTCGGCCGCCTCGAGCCCCGCAAGGGCCTCGCCTACCTGGTGCGGGCGTTCCTCCGCCTGAAGCCGACGTTCCCGCGCCTGCGCCTGCTGGTGGTCGGCAGGGACCACAAGCGGCAGCAGGAGAAGACCATGGCGATGGTGCCGCCACGGCTGCGGCCGGACGTGGTCTTCGTCGGCTCGGTGCCCCAGGCCGACCTGCCCTCCTACTACGCCTCGGCCGACCTGTTCTGCGCCCCGTCGCTTGGCGGGGAATCCTTCGGCTACGTGCTGGTGGAGGCCATGGCGATGGGTCTGCCGGTGGTCTGCTCCGACATCGGCGGCTACCGCGACCTGGTCCGCGACGACCACGAGGGGCTGCTGGTACCACCGCGTGATCCGGAGGCCCTGGCCAGGGCGATCGGCTCACTGCTCGACAACCCGGCCAGGCGGGCCGCGCTGGCGGAGGTGGCCAGGACCTCGGCCGCCCGCTACGCCTGGCCGGTGGTGGCCAAGGAAGTCGCCGCCGTCTACGAGGAGGCCGCCGGCTCGTAGGGCGCACGGTTGCCGGGGCCGGAGCCTTCCGCGGTTGTAGACTGCGCCAGACCCGGTGGACGACGTCGTCAGGAGGACGTGGGAGTGGACGTGGCAGCGGCCCTGTGGGGCGGGATCGTCGGGGCGATCGTGATGGCGACCGTGTACGTGGGCTTCCTCGGCCTGCGGCTGACCAGGCTGGACCTGGTGCGGTTCGAGGGCGGCCTGCTGGCGCGGGACAGCACCCCGATGGTCTACATCTACGGGGCCTTCGTCCACCTCGCCCTCGGCGCCGTGCTCGCCCTCGGCTACCGCTGGATCTTCGAGCAGATCCACTCGGCCAGCTACGTCGGCTGGGGGGCGCTCGTCGGCCTCGCCCACGGCGTGCTCCTCGTCCTGCTGCTGCCGCTGCTCGGCATGGCCAACCGCAACGTGCGGGCCGAGGCGGAGCCGGAGCCCGGGCTGCTCGGCCGGCGCTACGGCCGCTTCACCCCGGTCAGCCTGGTGGTCGCGTACGTGGTGTTCGGCGTCTGGGTCGGCGCCTTCCTGCTGCCCTGATGCTCCCGGCCGCAACCACCGTCACGCCGATGGGCTCGACCTCGCCCCCCGCCCTGCTGATGGCCGAGCACACCCAGCGCAACCGCCGCGCCTGGCTCGGCACGGTCGCGGTGCTCACCGCCGTCCAGGCCGGGATCGGGCTGCTGGTCGGGCTGCTGGTCGCGCTGACCGTTGGCGGCGGCGGCGCCGCCATCGGCGCCGGCCTGGGCGCGGGGCTGGCGGTCGCCGTGCTGGTCACCAACCTCGCGCCTGGCCTCGGTGAGCGCTCGGCCCTGTCGCGCGCCGGCGTCCGCCCCGCCGACCCAGAGCGCCAGCCCCGCCTCTTCAACCTCACCCAGGGCCTGTGCGAGCGGGCCGGGCTGCCGTTGCCACGGCTGTACCTGGTCGACAGCGAGGCCGCCAACGCCTTCGCGGTCGGCCGTGACCAAGCCCGCAGCGCCCTGGTGCTGACCAGCGGCCTGCTCGAGCTGCTCAACCGGGTCGAACTCGAGGGCGTGATCGCCCACGAGCTGGCCCACATCAAGAGCGGCGGCGCCCGCCTGGCCAGCGCCGCGGTGATCCTCCAGGCCCTCCCGGGCCCGCTCGCCCGGCTGCTGCCCCTCGGCGCCTCGCCCAGCCGCCTGTTCGACGCGGACACCAGCGCCGCCTACCTCACCCGCTACCCGCCTGGCCTCGCCGGCGCGCTGGCCAAGCTGGCCGCCGCGCCGCCCACGGCCGCCGACCCCGGGCTCGACCACCTCTGGCTGGTCGCTCCCCGGCCGGACGCCCCCGCCGCGACCCATCCTCCGGTCGCCGAGCGGATCGCCTCCCTGCGCGACCTGTAGGCCGCGCGGATCCGGAATTCGCCGTGGCCGGATCAAACCGGTAGCTGTCGGCGAAACCGAACAAGCGTTCCTGGACGCGGAATCGGGCAATCCATATGCTCCGCCCGCATCCCGGGCGCACCGGAGAGCCCGGAACGAGTTCTCAAGGAGGACATCCGTGCGGAGACTCCTGCTTTGCGCGTTGGCGGCCATCGTCGCCGGCGCGCTCGCCACGCCGGTCGGCGCCGGCGCCCAGACGGGCTCGAGCGGACAGGCGGCCCAGCAGTCCACCGCCACCGAGTACGTCGTGCTCTACAAGAACGCCGCCTCGGCCACCGCCGCCAAGGACGCCATCAAGGCCGCGGGCGGCACCGTCCTGCGGGAGAACTCCGCCATCGGCATGGCCACCGTGCGCGCCACCAGGGCCGACTTCATCACCGCCGTGAGCGGCAAGGCCGGCGTCGCCGGCGCGGCCCGCAACCGGGCCATCGGCCAGGCGCCGGACGACGCCCTCAAGCCCGACGAGGTCGAGACCGAGAGCCTCAGGGCGGCGACCAACGCCGCCAAGGGCACGGCTGACGCGGCCGCCGTGAAGGGTGCCGAGCCGCTGGCCGCCCTGCAGTGGGGGATGCGCATGGTCAACGCCACCCCGAGCGGCTCCTACAAGGTCGACCAGGGCCGCCGCTCGGTGATGGTCGGGATCATGGACACCGGCGTCGACGGCAGCCACCCGGACATCGCCCCCAACTTCAACCGCGGGCTGAGCCGCAACTTCACCACCGACATCCCGCTGATCGACGGCGACTGCGCGACCGAGCCCGACCAGTCGTGCAACGACCCGGCCGACGTGGACGAGAACGGACACGGCACCCACGTGGCCGGCATCGTCGGCGCGGCCGTCAACGACCTCGGCGTCGCCGGCGTGGCCCCCAAGGTCACCCTGGTCAACATCCGGGCCGGCCAGGATTCCGGCTTCTTCTTCCTGGACGCCACCGTCAACGCCATGGTCTATGCCGCCAAGGTGGGCATCGACGTGGTCAACATGAGCTTCTTCACCGACCCGTGGCTGTTCAACTGCGCCGCCAACCCGGCCGACTCGCCGCAGGAGCAGATCGAGCAGCGCACCGTCATCGCCGCCACCCAGCTGGCGGTGAACTTCGCCCGCAAGCGCGGCGTCACCTTCGTCGGCGCCTACGGCAACCAGCACATCGACATCGGCAAGCCGACGACGGACGACACCAGCCCCGACTTCCCACCTAACGCCGCGAAGCACCGCGATATCGACAATTCCTGCCTGAGCGTGCCGACCGAGACCGACGGCGTCATCTCGGTGACCGCGCTCGGCCCGAGCGGGCGCAAGGCCGACTACTCCACCTACGGCCTCGAGGGCGCCGACGTCGCCGCTCCCGGCGGCTGGTTCCGCGACTTCTTCGGCAGCCCGCAGTTCCAGCAGGTGCAGAACCAGATCCTGTCCACCTACCCCAAGACGCGCCTGCAGGAGCTGGGCCTGCTCGACCCCAACGGCGTCCCGCTCGTCCCCGACGTGGTGCGTGACTGCAACGGCGACGTCTGCGGGTACTACCGGTACCTGCAGGGCACCTCGATGGCGTCGCCCCACGCCGCCGGCGTGGCGGCCCTGGTGGTCAGCGCCAACGGGCACCGGGACAAGGGCGACCGTGGGCTCACCCTGAACCCGGACGCCACCGAGCGGATCCTCAAGGCGACCGCCGAGGACACGCCCTGCCCGACCCCGCCACTGCAGACCTACACCAGCGAGGGACGGCCGGCGGACTGGAACGCGCTCTGCGAGGGCACCCTGGAACGCAACGGCTTCTACGGCTTCGGCATCGTCGACGCCCTGGCCGCCGTGGGGTGATGCATTCGGGGGGGAGCAGGTGACCCATTCGGGGGGGAGCCCGAGGCAGCTCCCCCCCGAACCCCCCATCGGGTACCTAGGCGGGATCCCGTCGGTCGGCACCGCCCGGAGCGGGTCGCCGTTGCCGCCGCCGTCGCCCTGCCTGCGGGGCAGTTGGTTTCCTCCCTGACAGGGAGCCGGCACCACCGTCCGCAGCCGTCCGCCACGGCCCGGACCCTCGCCCCCGGGCCCCAGCACAACGAGCCGCCCGCCCCCAAGCCGTCACAGTCACCCTGCCTGCGGGGCAGTGGTAGCCTGAATCGTCGGAGAACTCCCCTGAGCACGGAAAACGGCGTCGTATGAGCCCTGCCCGGCGGGAGCCGGGAGGGGCGGAGGTGCACCCTGGCATGAGCTCGACGAACCACGCGACCGGGACCGGCCGGGTCAAGCGCGGCCTGGCCGAGAACCTGAAGGGCGGCGTCATCATGGACGTCGTCACCCCTGAGCACGCCAAGATCGCCGAGGACGCCGGCGCGGTCGCCGTGATGGCCCTGGAGCGCGTCCCCGCCGACATCCGCGTGCAGGGGGGCGTCGCCCGGATGAGCGACCCGGCGCTGGTCGAGCAGATCATGCACGCGGTCAGCATCCCGGTGATGGCCAAGGCCCGCATCGGGCACTTCGTCGAGGCCCAGGTGCTCGAGGCGCTCGGGGTCGACTACGTCGACGAGTCCGAGGTGCTCTCGCCGGCCGACGAGGAGCACCACGTCGACAAGTGGCGCTTCACCGTGCCGTTCGTCTGCGGCGCCACCAACCTCGGCGAGGCGCTGCGCCGCATCAGCGAGGGCGCGGCGATGATCCGCTCCAAGGGCGAGGCCGGCACCGGCAACGTGATCGAGGCGGTGCGCCACATGCGCGCCATCACCGGCGCCGTCCGCCGCCTCGCCGGGCTGGACGAGGCCGAGCTGTACGCCGCCGCCAAGGACCTCCGCGCCCCCTACGAGCTGGTCGCCGAGGTCGCCAAGGACGGCCGCCTGCCGGTGGTGCTGTTCACCGCCGGCGGCATCGCCACCCCGGCCGACGCCGCACTGATGATGCAGCTCGGCGCGGACGGGGTGTTCGTCGGGTCGGGGATCTTCAAGTCCGGCGACCCGGCCAGGCGTGCCAGGGCGATCGTCGAGGCGACCACCTTCTACAACGACCCGGCGATCATCGCGAAGGTCTCCCGCGGGCTGGGCGAGCCGATGGTCGGCATCGCCAGCGTGCCCGAAGGCGAGCGGCTGGCCGTCCGCGGCTGGTAGGCGCCGTGGCCGGCCCGCCCGTCATCGGCGTCCTGGCGTTCCAGGGCGACGTCCGCGAGCACCTGGCCACCCTGGCGGAGGTCGGGGTCCCCGGCCGCCCGGTGCGCACCCTCGCCGAGCTGGACGAGGTCGACGGGCTGATCCTGCCCGGCGGGGAGTCCACCGTGATCGGCAAGCTGGCGCGCCGCTACGGGCTCCTCGAGCCGCTGCGCGAGCGCGCCCGCGGCGGGCTGCCGGTGTTCGGCACCTGCGCCGGCCTGATCTTCATGGCCCGCGAGGTCGACGGCCCGCCCCAGCACCTGCTCGGCGTGCTCGACGTGCGCGTGCGCCGCAACGCGTTCGGGCGGCAGGTCGCCTCGTTCGAGGCCGAGGTCGACGTCAAGGGGCTCGACGGCGGCCCCGTCTCGGCGGTGTTCATCCGCGCCCCCTGGGTCACCGAGATGGCCCCTGAGGTCGAGGTGCTGGCCGAGGTGGACGGCGCGGTGGTCGCCGTCCGCCAGGGCAACCTGCTGGGGACCGCCTTCCATCCCGAGCTGGCCGGCGAGGGGCGCCTCCACCGCCTGTTCGCCGAGCTGGCCCGCGACCGGGGCGGGTAGCCGCCGGCCGGGCCGCGCACGAGCCGAGCTGAAGGGAGCGAGCATGTCCGGCCACTCCAAGTGGGCCACGATCAAGCACCAGAAGGCGGCCAACGACGCCCGCCGCGGCAAGCTGTTCGCCAAGCTGATCCGCGCTATCGAGGTGGCCGCGCGGACCGGCGGCAGCAACGTCGACGGCAACCCCACCCTGGCCGACGCCATCCAGAAGGCCAAGGACGCCTCGGTCCCCAACGACACCATCGACCGCGCCACCAAGCGCGGAGCGGGGGAGCTCAAGGGGCCGCCGCCCGACTTCGTGACCTACGAGGGCTACGCCCCCGGCGGGGTGGCCGTGCTGGTCGAGACGCTGACCGACAACCGCAACCGCACCGCGTCCGACGTCCGCCGGGCGTTCTCCAAGGCGAGCGGGAGCATGGCCGACGCCGGCAGCGTCGCCTACCTGTTCAGCCGCAAGGGCCAGCTGGTGATCCCCGGCGGCGCCGCCGACGAGGACCGGGTGATGGAGCTCGCCCTCGAGGCCGGGGCCGAGGACATCCAGGCCGGCGACGACGGCTTCACCGTCACCACCGTCGCCGGCGACCTCCGCGCCGTCAGGGCCGCCTTCGACCGCGCCGGCGTCGCCTACGAGTCGGCCGAGGTCACCATGGTGCCGAGCCTGTCCGTGCCGCTCGACCGGGACACCGCCATCAAGGTCCTGCGCCTGGTCGACGCGCTCGAAGAGCTCGACGACGTCCAGGACGTGTACGCCAACTTCGACATCCCCGATGCGGTCATGGCGGAGATGACGACCTGAGCCTGCTGCTCGGCGCCGCGCCGCGGCGCCGGCGAGTCGCCGTCAGATGCGGCGGCGGCCCAGGATGAACATCACCAGGGCGATGATGGCGAGCACGATCAGGATGATCAGCAGCGTCCGCACTGGGTCCCCCTCTGTCGTCGTTGGCCACCTGGTACCCCGGCCGGCCGCCCGCCACACCGCCGCGCGTGGTTGAGCCGGTCGCCTGGAACCGGTAGGCTGCTGCCGCCAAACAGGTGTTCGAGCCGGTGTTTGAGATGGGGAGGCCGGATGCGCGTCGTCGGGGTCGACCCGGGACTCGGCCGCTGCGGCTACGCCGTGGTCGACCAGGGCGCCGGCCGGCCCGAGGCGGTGACCTACGACACCATCGCCAGCCAGGGAGAGGAGGTCGCCCCTCGGCTCGCCCACCTCGCCGAGCGGTTCCGCGCCGTGGTGGAAGCCACCCGGCCGGACTGCCTGGCGATCGAGCGCCTGTTCGTCAACGCCAACGTGCGCACCGCGATGGCGGTCGGCCAGGCCTCGGGGGTGATCCTGCTGATCGCCGCCGAGCACGGCATGCCGGTCACCTCCTACACCCCCTCACAGGTCAAACGGACCATGGTCGGCGTCGGCACCGCCCCGAAGGAGCAGGTCGCCTACATGGTCCGCGCCACCCTCGGGCTGGCCGCCACACCGACCCCGGCCGACACCGCCGACGCCCTCGCGGTCGCCCTCTGCCACCTCCACCACCTCGGCGTCAGCGCCGCCACCGGCCCAGGCGGGCGCGCCGCCGCGATCGGCGCCGCGCCGACCGCCGGCTGGCTGGCCAGGGCGGCGCCGACCTCGCCCGGCCTGGACCGGCCGGCCCGGGGTGGTGGCCGGCGGTGATCGCCAGCCTCCGCGGCCGCCTGGCCGCGCTCCTGCCCGACGGGGTGGTGATCGAGGTCGGCGGCGTCGGCTACCGCGTCTTCCTCACTCCCAAGGCGCTGGCCGCGCTGCCGCGCGAGGGCGAGGTGCAGGTCCACACGGTCACCTACGTGCGCGAGGACACCCTGGCGCTGTACGGCTTCCCGACCCCCGACGAGCAGGCGGCGTTCGAGCGCCTGCTCAGCGCGAGCGGTGTCGGGCCCAAGCTGGCGCTGGCGATCCTGTCGGTGCACTCGCCCGACGCGTTGCGCCGGGCGGTCACCGCCGGCGACGCCGACGCCTTCACCCTGGTCTCCGGCGTCGGCCGCAAGGGCGCCGCCCGCCTGGTCCTCGAACTCAAGGGCAAGCTCGGCGACGGCCCGGTCGAGATCCCGGCCGAGGCCGGCGTCCGGCCCGCCTACGCCGACGTGCGCGAGGCGCTCGGCGCCCTCGGCTACGGGCCCGCCGAGGTCAAGGCGGCCCTGGAGACGCTGCCGCCCGACGCCGGCGAGCTGCCCACCGAGGAGCTGCTCCGGCTCGCGCTGCGCACGCTCGCCGGCGCCGGCCGCGCGGGCCGGTGATGAGGCTGGCACCACCGCCTCGGGTCGCCGCGGTGGCCGCGGTCGCCCTGCCCGCGGGGCGTCTGAGCACTCCCCTTGCCGGGCCGACGACCGGTAGGCTCCTCGGGGAAGGGGGGTCGACGCCGTGACCACCGACATCCTCACACCGCACGCCGCGCCGGAGGAGCGCGCCGGCGAGGGCAGCCTCCGCCCCCGCCGGCTGGACGAGTTCGTCGGCCAGGCCCGCGTCCGCGAGCAGCTCGGCGTGGTGCTGGAGTCGGCACGGCGGCGGGGGCTCCCACCCGACCACCTGCTGTTCTCCGGGCCGCCCGGTCTCGGCAAGACCAGCCTGGCCACGATCGTCGCCAACGAGCTGGAGGTCGGCCTGCGGGTGACCTCCGGCCCGGCGCTGGAGCGCGCCGGCGACCTGGCCGCCATCCTCACCGGCCTCGAGCCTGGCGACGTCCTGTTCGTCGACGAGGTCCACCGGCTGCCCCGCGCGGTCGAGGAGGTCCTCTACCCGGCCATGGAGGACTTCCAGATCGACGTGGTCCTCGGCAAGGGCCCCGGCGCCCGCAGCCTCCGCCTCGACCTGCCGCGCTTCACCCTGGTCGCCGCGACCACCCGCACCGGCCTGATCACCTCGCCGCTCCGTGACCGCTTCGGCTTCTCCGCCCGTCTCGACCTGTACGAGCCCGGCGAACTGGAGGCGATCGTGATCCGCTCGGCCGGGATCCTGGGGGTGGCGGTCGAGGAGGAGGGCGCGGCCGTGCTGGCGCGCCGCTCGCGCGGCACGCCACGGATCGCCAACCGCCTGCTGCGCCGGGTGCGCGACTACGCCGAGGTGAAGGGGAGCGGCAAGGTCGACGGCGAGGTGGCCGTGCGCGCGCTGGAGCTGTTCGAGGTCGACGCGCTCGGGCTGGACAAGCTCGACCTGGCGTTGCTGCGCGTGCTCTGCCAGCGCTTCGCCGGCACGCCGGTCGGGCTCACCACCCTGGCGGTCTCACTCGGCGAGGAGCCGGACACGATCGAGGACGTGGCCGAGCCGTTCCTGGTGCAGCTCGGGTTCGTCCAGCGCACCCCGCGCGGCCGGGTCGCCACCGCGGCCGCCTTCACCCACCTCGGCCTGCCGGCGCCACAGGGCACCCCGGGCGCCGGTGGCGCGCTGTTCGAGTGATGCCGGCCGGCGACGCGCCGCTACTCGAGCGAGGCGTCGATCGCCGCCAGGACGTCCTCGATGTCCTGCAGCAGCCGGGCCGCGTCCACGCCGACGGCCTCGACGCTCTGGGCGTCGGGTCCTGCCTGGCGCCGGCGACGTGCCTGGCGCCTGATCCGCACCGCCACCATGCGACTCCTCCTGTGCTCGGCTCGCTGGCGTCGCCACCCTGGTTCCACAGGGCATTCGATCGGCGGTGCCATCCGGTCTGGCAGGACTTCAGGGGACCATCGCGGCGTAGTTCTATCGAACTAGTACACAGCGGTGCAAGTGGTGCCCGGTCAGCCGCGTCGAAAACCTCGTTCGACCCCCCATGGGCGGTTGCGCTCCGGCCAGGGCATTCATAGGATGGCGGCTGCGCCGCGGCCCCAGCCGTGGCCTGCCCTCGTGCAACGCGGCCGATCACGCCGTGATGCGCCGTCCCGGGCACTCCCCGGGCCTCCCGGAGGTCTTCACGCCATGTCCAACGAAGGTGCGTCGTTCATCTTCATTGCGCTGATGTTCGGCTTCTTCTACTTCCTCATCATCAGGCCGCAACGCCGGCGCATGACCGACCTCCAGTCGCTGCAGCGGTCGCTCGAGCTGGGCGACGAGGTGGTCACGATCGGCGGCATCCTCGGCACCATCCGCCGCTTCGACGGCGACATCGTCACCCTCGAGCTGTCGCCAGGGACCGAGGCGCGCGTCAACCGCCGCGCCATCTCCGCCCGCGTCGACAGCGCCGTGCCCGCCGCCGAGGAGCCGGGCGTGATCGCCGACGGCGCCGAGATCGACCAGGAGCGGGCCAAGGAATGAGCGTGGCCGAGCGCCGCCCACCAGGCGGCGAACTGCGGCTCCTCGACCAGGTCGCAGGCACCAAGGTCGTCCAGACCTACATCGCCCTCGCCGACCAGTTCACCGGTCAGCTCGGCTTCACCGAGCACGGCTTCCGGCACGCCAACCTGGTCGGGCACATCGCCTACAACATCCTCGCCCGGCTCGGCCACGAGTCGCGCGTGGCGGAGCTGGCCGCCGTCGCCGGCTACCTGCACGACATCGGCAACGTCGTCAGCCGCCAGAACCACCCGCAGAGCTCGGCGCTGATCGCCATGCCGGTGCTCACCGAGCTGGGCCTGCCGGTGGAGGACATCGGCCTGATCGTCGGGGCGATCGGCAACCACGAGGAGGAGCTCGGCCGGCCCGTCTCCCCGGTCTCGGCGGCGGTCAACATCGCCGACAAGTCGGACGTGCACCGGTCCCGGGTCCGCAAGGACGCGCGGGTCGAGTTCGACATCCACGACCGGGTGAACTACGCGGTGCGCCACTCGTTCGTCCGGGTCGACGCCGAGCAACGGACCGTCACCCTCGAGCTCGACATCGACACCACCGTGTCCGACATCCTCGAATACTTCGAGATCTTCCTGACCCGGATGATGATGTGCCGCCGGGCCGCCGAGGGTCTCGACTGCAAGTTCCGCATGACCGTCAACGGCAGCTCCCTGTTGTAGGGCGGTGAGGTACCGTTGGTGGCAAGGACCAGCCCACCTCGGCGGCCGCGAGCGCACCAGCGAGGTGGGCCGCCGCCGCGCGTCGGCTGCACTGAAGATGTAGCGAGGTGGCCGGAGCCGCGCGCTGGCTGGACTGAGGAGCGACGAAGGAGCCGCAGGCGACGACGGCGCGACGAGGGAAGCCAGCGCACCGAGCGGCGTAGGCCACCGAGCGTTTCAATAGAGGAGAACCGCGCCCGATGACAGGAACCCGCCGACTGGTCGTCCCGCTACTCGTCGTGCTCGCCCTGGTCGGCGGGATCTGGGGAGTGATCCTGGTCCAGGGGATCAAGCCCCGCCTCGGCCTCGACCTCACCGGGGGCACCAGCGTCACCTTCGAGCCGCACAGCCCGGACGGCCGCGACCCGACCGAGGACCAGCTCAACACCACCATCGACATCATCCGCAACCGGGTGAACTCCAAAGGCGTGGCCGAGTCGGAGGTCAACCTCGAGGGCGGCAGCATCGTGGTGTCGATCCCCAACGTGAAGAACCCCGACGAGGTGCTCAAGGCGGTCGGGACCACCGCGCAGCTCCGCTTCCGGCCAGTGCTGCAGGAGGTCGTCTCCAGCGCCCCCGAGTACAAGAAGGCGCCGTTCGCCGCGGTCGACTGCAGCAATGCGGCGACCTGGAAGGACGAGATCAACAAGGAGGCCATCCTCTGCGCCCGCGAGCCGGGCCAGGACCGGCCCGACCCCAACGCGCCCAAGCTGCTCATGGGCCCGGTGGCCCTGGGCGGCACCGACATCGCCGGGGCCACCGCCCAGCTCGCCACCTCGGGGCAGAACGCGATCACCACCGGCGCCTGGGAGACGGCGCTGCGCCTCTCCGGCCAGGGAGGCAGGAAGTTCGCCGAGATCACCGGCAAGCTCGCGTGCAACCCGAGCGGCGACCCCAAGCGGCGCCTCGGCGTCACCCTGGACGCGGTGGTGATCAACTCGCCGCCGATGGCCGACGACGTGCAGTGCAACCAGGGCATCGTGGGCGGCAGCGCGGTGATCACCGGCCAGACCGAGGCCGAGGCCAAGGCGCTGGCGCCGCTGATCACCACCGGCGCCCTGCCGCTCTCGCTGGTGGTGCTGAACCGCACCACGGTCAGCGCCACCCTCGGGGCCGACTCGCTCCACGCCGGCCTGATCGGCGGCGCGCTCGGGGTGGCGGCGGTCTTCCTGTACATGCTGTTCTTCTACCGCGGCCTCGGGCTGGTCGCCTGTGTCGGCCTGGCGATCGCGGGGGCTTTCAACTTCGGCATCGTCATCCTGATGGGCAAGCTGATCGGCTTCACCCTGACGATGGCCGGGATCGCCGGCCTGATCGTGGCGGTCGGCATCTCGGCCGACTCCTACGTGGTCTTCTTCGAGCGCCTCAAAGACGAGGTCCGCGACGGCAAGACGTTGCGGGCCTCGGTCGACCGGGGCTGGGCACGCTCGTTCCACACCCTGGTCTCGGCCAACACGGTGTCGTTCGCGGCGGCGCTCGTGCTCTACCTGCTCGCCATCGGCCCGGTGCGCGGCTTCGCCTTCACCCTGGGCCTGGCCACCGCCGTCGACTTCTTCACCGCCTGGATGTTCGGGCGCCCGGCGGTCAGCCTGTTCGCCCGGACACGGCTGCTCCGTGAGGGGCGGCTCGCCGGCATCCGGGCCGCGATCTAGGGCCTCAAGGGAGGATCCGTTCCGTGCCATCCATCGCCAGCCGCCTCTACCACGGCGACATCAGCGTCGACTACGTCGGCCAGTGGCGCCGCTGGGCCGTGCTGTCCGGCGTGGTCCTGCTGATCTCGCTGGTCTCCCTGTTCGTGCCCGGCCTGACGTTCGGCATCGACTTCAAGGGCGGGTCGGTGTTCCGGGCCGAGGCCACCAAGCCGGTCACCGAGTCCCAGGTCCGCGCCGCCGTCGGCAACGACGTGGCCAAGGTCGTCCAGCTCACCGACACCCGGCCGGTGCAGGTGATCGTCCAGACCGAGGAGCTCTCCGCCGATCAGGTGGCCGAGATCCGCGCCGAGCTGGCGCGGGTCACCGGAGCCGAGCAGGTCTCCAACGAGAGCGTCGGCTCCAAGTGGGGGAGCACGGTCTCGCGCAAGGCGCTGATCGCCCTGGCCGTGTTCATCGGCGTGGTGATCGTCTACGTGTCGCTGCGCTTCGAGTTCAAGATGGCCGTGGCCGCCCTGGTGGCGCTCGCCCACGACCTGCTCATCACCGCCGGCGTCTACGCGCTCGCCCGCTTCGAGGTCACCCCGGCGACGGTGATCGCCCTGCTGACCATCCTCGGGTACTCCCTGTACGACACGGTGGTGGTGTTCGACAAGGTGCGCGAGAACACCGCCGAGCTGTCCTCCATGTCGCGGATCACCTACTCGGACGCGGCCAACAAGGCCGTCAACCAGACCCTGATCCGCTCGCTCAACACCTCCCTGGCCAGCCTCCTGCCGATCGCGGCCCTGCTGTTCGTCGGCGCCTTCGCGCTCGGGGCCGAGACGCTCAAGGACCTCTCGCTCGCCCTGCTGATCGGCGTGGTCGTCAGCACCTACTCCTCGATCTTCGTCGCCACCCCGTTCCTGGCGGTCTGGAAGGAGACCGAGCCGCGCAACCGGCAGCTCCGCGCGCGTGCCGCCAGGCAGCCGGCCCCCGCCGGCGCCCGCGCCACGGGCAGGGCCGCCGTGCCGGCCGACCGCCAGGCCCAGCCCCGCCCGGCCGGCGGCCGCCGCCGGCCCGCCGCCCAGCCCGTGCTCGACGGCGAGGAGGCGATGCCGATGCCGGCGGTGCCGCCCGACCCGGTCGAGGCCGACGAGCCCGATGAGGCCGAGCCGGCCGACACCGCGCCGGTCGCCGCCCAGTCCAACGCCGGTTCCAAGCCACGTTCCGGGCAGCAGAAGCCGAGGTCGTCGCAGGCGCGCCGCAAGCCGTCGGGGCGGCAGCCGTCCCGGCCGGCCAAGCGGCGCCGCCGCTAGCCCCGGCGCCGTCCGCCACCAAAGAAGGGAACGCACCGTGCCGAACGACATCAACCGGGTGCGCAGCCTGGTCCGCGACGTCCCCGACTTCCCCAAGCCCGGGATCGTCTTCAAGGACATCACCCCGCTGCTCGCCGACGAGGTCGCCTTCTCGTCGGTGATCGACGAGACCGTGGTCCACTTCGGCCGCGGCAACGTCGACAAGGTGGTCGGCATCGAGGCACGCGGCTTCATCCTCGCCTCCCCGGTCGCCTACCACTTCGGCGCCGGCTTCGTGCCGGTCCGCAAGGCCGGCAAGCTGCCATGGAAGGTGGAGGCGGAGGAGTACGAGCTGGAGTACGGCTCCGCCGCCCTGGAGCTGCACAGCGACGCCATCGCCTCGGGCGAGCGCGTGCTGATCGTCGACGACGTGCTCGCCACCGGCGGCACCGCCCGGGCCGCCGCCAGGCTGGTCGAGCGCCTCGGCGGCAAGGTGATCGGCATCGCCACCCTGATCGAGCTGAGCTTCCTCGACGGTCGCAAGCGGATCGAGGGCTACGAGTTCTTCAGCCTGCTGCGCTACTGAGGCGGCCGTCGCCGCCTGCCCGAACGCAAACGGGCAGGTGAGCGCCTGCTACCGGCAGGAGCCACCCGTCTCGCTGAGTGGCGACGACAGGCGTACCGTGGTTTCCTGGAGCGCCGGGGAAGGGACCGGTGGCGGGGGGCGCGACGCTGACCGCGATCCGCGCGGCCATCATCCGAGCCGGCGTGCCCGACCGGGCGCTCCACAGCGAGGCAGCTGGCACGACGGGTGAGCGGCCATGGCAGAGCAGCAACCAGCGGCGGGACCCCGGGGGCTCACGGTCGACGGTGAGCAGTCCGGGTTTCCCAGCGTGCCCGCGGACGCCGAGAGCGACGCCGACGGCGGGATGGCGGCCGCGCTCACCAGGCCGTACGACACGGCGCCGCCGCCGGAGCCCGACATCGAGCCGCTGCTGCGCCGCCTGAAGCACCGCAACCCCAGGGCGGACCTGGCGCTGGTGCGCCGCGCCTGGGAGGTCGCCAAGGCCAAGCACGACGGCCAGCTGCGCTCCTCCGGCCAGGCGTTCATCGCCCACCCGCTCGCCGTCGCCAACATCGTCGCCGACCTCGGCATGGACGCCATCAGCGTGGTCGCCGCCCTGCTGCACGACACCGTCGAGGACACCTCCATGACCATCGAAGAGGTCGAGCAGCAGTTCGGCGTGGAGGTGGCCCGGATCACCGACGGGCTCACCAAGCTGGAGCGGATGGGCTTCGAGACCCGCGAGGCGGCCCAGGCGGAGACCATCCGCAAGATGGTCATCGCCATGGCCCGCGACATCCGCGTGCTGGTGATCAAGCTCGCCGACCGGCTGTCGAACATGCGCGACCTCGGCTACAAGGGACGCGAGAGCCAGGAGCGCACCGCCCGCGAGACGCTCGACATCTACGGCCCGCTGGCCAACCGCCTCGGCATCCACCAGATCAAGTGGGAGCTCGAGGACCTGGCGTTCGCGACCCTGTACCCCAAGCGGTACGAGGAGATCGTGCGGATGACGGCCGAGCGGCAGCCGGCCCGCGAGACCTACATCACCGAGGTCATCGAGCAGATCAACGCCCAGCTCCGCGCCGTGAGGCTACGGGCGGAGGTGACCGGCAGGCCGAAGCACTACTACTCCATCTACGAGAAGATGGTGCTGCGCGGCAAGGAGTTCTCCGACATCTTCGACCTGGTCGGCGTGCGCATCACCGTCGACTCGATCAAGGACTGCTACGCCGCGCTCGGGCAGGTCCACGCGCTCTGGAAGCCGGTGCCGGGGCGCTTCAAGGACTACATCGCGATGCCCAAGTTCAACCTCTACCAGTCGTTGCACACCACCGTGGTGGGGCCGGGCGGCAAGCCGCTCGAGATCCAGATCCGCACCAAGGTGATGCACCAGACGGCCGAGTACGGCATCGCCGCCCACTGGCGCTACAAGGACAAGGGCAAGGACGGCCGCGCCTCGACCGACGACATGGGCTGGCTGCGCCAGCTGATCGACTGGCAGCGGGAGCTGTCCGACCCCAAGGACTTCATCGAGAACCTCAAGACCGACCTGTACGTCGACGAGGTCTTCGTGTTCACCCCCAAGGGCGACGTGATCCAGCTCCCGGCGGGGGCGACCCCGATCGACTTCGCCTACGCGGTCCACACCGAGGTCGGCCACCGCTGCGTCGGCGCCCGCGTCAACAAGCGGCTGGTCCCGCTCGAGTACGCCCTGCAGAACGGCGACACCGTCGAGGTGTTCACCTCCAAGGCGCGCAACGCCGGCCCGTCGCGGGACTGGCTGTCGATCGTCAAGACCCCGCGGGCGCGCAACAAGATCCGCCAGTGGTTTTCCAAGGAGCGCCGCGAGGACGCCATCGAGGCGGGCAAGGACGCGCTGGTGCGGGCGATGCGCAAGGCCGGCCTGCCGCTGCAGCGCCTGACCCAGGGCGGGACCCTGGCGGCGGTCGCCTCGGAGATGCGCTTCACCGGCCTGGACGCGCTCTACGCGGCGGTCGGCTCCGGGCAGACCTCGGCCGCCGCGGTGGTGACCCGCCTGCAGGCCGACCTCGGCGCGGAGGAGCAGGAGGACGACGACGACTTCGCGCTGGAGCGGGCGGTGCGCCCGGCCCGGCCGCTGCCGTCCAGCCGTGGCGTGGTGGTCAAGGGCGTCGACGACGTCTGGATCAAGCTGGCGCGATGCTGCACCCCGGTGCCGCGCGACCCGATCATCGGCTTCGTCACCAGGGGGCACGGCGTCAGCGTCCACCGGGCCGACTGTCCCAACGCCGGCGACCTGGGCCG
This sequence comes from Actinomycetota bacterium, assembly GCA_035535495.1. Taxonomy (GTDB): domain Bacteria; phylum Actinomycetota; class CALGFH01; order CALGFH01; family CALGFH01; genus DASUZB01. The sequence continues at coordinate 72,752 of DATLQA010000272.1, forward strand.
CCACGCCAACCGGCTGCTGGAGGTCGAGTGGGACACCTCCGGGCCGTCGTCGTTCGCGGTCACCATCCAGGTCGAGGCGCTGGACCGGACCAAGCTGCTGCGCGACATCACCGAGGTGCTCTCCGACCATCACGTCAACATCGTCTCGGCGACCGTGGCCACCGGCAGGGACCGGGTCGCGACCCTGCGCTTCACCTTCGAGCTGGCGGAGATCTCCCATCTCGCCCACGTGCTGTCGAGCGTGAAGAAGGTCGAGGGCGTGTTCGACGCCTTCCGGGTGGTGCCGCACGGGCAGCAGCAACCGGTCGCGGGGAGCTGACCGGTCTGCGCGCGGTGGTGTCCCGGGTCGCCTGGGCCCGTGTGGTGGTCGCCCACCAGGTCATCGGGGAGATCGGGCCTGGGCTGCTGACCCTGGTCGGGGTCGGGCGCGACGACGGCCCCGCCGAGGCCGCCTGGCTCGCCGACAAGCTGGCGGGCCTCCGCGTGTTCGAGGATGACCACGGCGTGCCCAACCGCGACGTGGTCGAGGCCGGTGGCGGGGTCCTGGTGGTCAGCCAGTTCACCCTGTACGGCGACGCCCGCAGGGGCCGCCGCCCCTCCTACCTGGCGGCGGCACGCCCGGAGGAGGCCGCCACCCTGGTGGAGGCCGTCGGCGACGCCCTCGCCGCCCGTGGCCTGGCCGTCGGCCGGGGCCGCTTCGGCGCCGTCATGCGGGTCGAGTCCGCCGGCGACGGGCCGTTCACCATCCTGCTCGACAGCGACCGGACGTTCTAAGACTGCCCCGCAGGGAGGGTGACTGAGAAGGCTCCGCGGCGGCGCGGCTCGTTGTGCTCGGGCTGGAGGGCGACGTCACGGTGGTGGGCGCACGGAGGACCATGGTGCTGGCTTCCTGTCCGGGACGAACTACGACTGCCCCGCAGGTGGGGCGACTCGGACGGATGGCGGGCGGCTCGCTCCTGCTCGGCATTGACAAACCTGCACCCGCAACTATGGTCGAAGCTTCGTGAGGACCGGGTCGCTCCCGGATCGGAAGTGAGCTAGGTCGTGAGCGGCGGATCTGAGAAGGGGCGCGGGGTGGCGGCGCGGTGGCGCCTCGCCGCGCAGGCGGCCCGTGACGCCGTCCTAGCCGGCCGTGACGCCGTCCTTGCCGGGCAGCCCGGTGGCCGCGAGGTGGCCGCCAGCCTCGGCCAGGTGCTCGCCGACAGCCCCGCCCAGCCGTTCCTGCTCCACCTCACCGAGCACGCCGACGAGCTGGTCGGCCGGACGGTCGAGCTGGCCGACGCCCAGGCCGCCCTGGAGCGCGGCAGCCGGGGCGAGGAGGACGCCTCGCCGGTGGTGGTGGTCAACGGGCCGCCAGGGATCGGCACCTCGGCCGTTGCCGTGCAGCTGGCGCGCTGGGCCAGGCCGCTGTTCCCCGACGGCCAGCTCGCCGTCGACCTCGGCCAGCCAGGCGGCGCCGTCGGCCCTGGCGACGCGCTCAGCGAGCTGCTGCAGGCGCTCGGCGCGCGGCCGCGGGAGGTCCCGGACGACCTGCTCGAGCGGGTCAGGCGCTACCGCTCCCTGCTCGCCGACCGGCGTGCCCTGGTGCTGGTCGAGCGGGCGGCCGACGCCGAGCAGGTGCGCGCCCTGCTGCCGGGCAACCCTGGCTGCGCCATGATCGTGACCACCAGGACGCCGCTCGGCGGCCTCGCGACCGCCGCCCGCTGCCGGCTCGGCCCGCTGCCCGAGCGCGACGCGATCGAGCTGCTCGCCCGGACGGTCGGCCGGCGCCGGGTGGACGACGACCCCGCCGCCGCGCTGGCCATCGTCCGCTGGTGCGGCCGGCACCCCCTGGCCGTCCGGGTGCTCGGCGCCTGGATGCGCCAGCAGGCCGGCGAGGCCCTGCCGCTCGACCGGATCGCCGAGGACCTGCGCGACCGCGGCACGCCGGGCACCGGCGACCAGCAGCGCGTCGCCGCCAGCCTGGAGATCGCCAACCGGTTCCTGTCCGGCGAGGCCAAGCGGGTCCTCCGCCACCTCGGCCTGCTGCCAGCCGCCGAGCTCGGCACCAGTGTGGTCGCGGCGCTGACCGGGGCCACCGAGGAGGCGGCGGAGCGCAGCCTGACGGAGCTGGCCGCGGGGGGGCTGGTGGACCCGGTCGGGGCTGAGCGTGCCCGTTGGCGCGTCCACGAGCTGGTGTGGCAGTTCGCCGCGGACAAGGCGGCGCGGCAGGAGCCGGCCGAACTGCGGCGGGCCGCCTGCCAGCGGTTGCTCGCCTTCTACATCGACCAGGCCGACCTGGCCGGGGCCGGCGGCGCGGTCGGCGTGCAGGAGCGGCTGGACTGGCTGGAGCACGAGCGGGCCAACCTGGTCGCCGCCGTCGACCTGGCCGGTTCCGAGCAGCTCGCCGAGGAGGCCTGGCGGCTGGCCGTGCGCTGCGCCCGCTTCCTCGACGCGCGCCACTACTGGGACGCCTGGCTGCGCACGGCCGAGCGCGGCGTGGCGGCAGCCACCGAGCTGGCCAGCCCCGCCGCGGAGGCGGCCGCGTACGAGAACCTGGGCGACGCCCACCTGCGACGTGGCCGGATCGACGACGCGGTGGGGTGCTACGAGCGCAGCGTGGCGCTGTGGCGGGAGCGCGGCGACAGCGCCGGGCTGGCCCGCTCCCTGGCCGGGCTCGGCAGCGCCCACGAGCGGCGCGGCCAGCTCGGCAAGGCGGTCGCCTGCTATGACGAGAGCCTGGAGCTCCGTCGTGACCTCGACGACGTGCGCGCCACCGCCTGGGCGCTCGAGCGCCTCGGCGGCGCCCACCGCGAGTGGCAGGGCCACAACCAGGCGGTCAACGCCTACCGGGAGAGCCTCCGCCTCTACCAGGCGCGGGGCGACCGCACCAGTGAGGCCAGGGTCCGCACCGAGCTGGGCATCACCTACCAGCAGCAAGGGGACTCCAAGCGCGCCCTGCGGGAACTCAGCCGCAGCCTGCGCATCCACGGTGAGCTCGGTGACGACCAGGGTGCCGCCTTCGTCCTGGGCCACCTCGGCGAGGTCCAGCACGAGCTGGGCCAGCACGCCGAGGCCATCCGGATGTTCAAGCAGGGCCAGGTGCTGGCCCGCTCCCTCGGGGACCGGCCGGGCGAGATCGTCGCGCTGCGCCGGCTCGGCGAGGTCCAGCGGGAGGTGGGCCAGGACGAGGAGGCGGCGGCGTCGTTCGAGCAGAGCGCGGAGGTCGCCCGCCAGCTGGGCGACCGGGCGGCGGAGGCGCTGTCCCTGCTCCGTCTCGGCATGCACCGGCTGGCCGCACGGCAGCCGCGGGCCGCGGTCGAGGCGCTCCGGCGGGCCTTGGACCTGGCTCGGAGCCTCGGCGACCGGGTCGCCGAGGCCCACGTCCTCGAACAGCTCGGCCTGGCCCACCTCGAACTCGGGGAGCTCGGCAAGGCCGCCACCGCCTTCGATGCCAGCAAGGCCGTCTACCAGCGCCTGGGAGACAGCGAACGCGCCGCCGTGGTGGCGGCGCGCCTCGACCGGGCGCTGGCCGCCGGCGCCCGCCTCGGCGAGCCGCCGGGCGGCGACGGCTCAGCTAGGTGATCGACACCGCCACCTTCTCGATCCAGACGGCCTCGGTGGGGGTGTCGCCGCGCTCGCCACCGACCTGGATCTTGGCGATCTTGTCGACCACGTCCTGGCCCTTGATGACCTTGCCGAACAGCGTGTAGTTGGACGGCAGCCGGTTGTCCTGGGTGGAGATGAAGAACTGGCTGCCGCCGCTGTCCGGCCCGGAGTTGGCCATCGCCACCGTGTACTTCTTGTACGGGTTCTTGCCCGTGGGCAGCTCGTCCGGGATGGTGTAGCCGGGCCCGCCTTCGCCGGTGCCCTGCGGGTCGCCGCCCTGGATCACCCCGATGTTGTCCTTGCCGCCCGGCACGATCCGGTGGAACCAGGTCGAGTCGTAGAAGTGGCGCTGCGCCAGGAAGATGAAGTTGAAGGTGGTGGTCGGCGCCGCCTTAGGGTCGAGCAGCAGGGTCACCGGGCCGCACGAGGTCGTCAGCGTCACCTCGTAGCGCTGGTTGGGCTGGGCCTGGCTCTTGGGGAGGCGGTCCAGCTTGGGGCGGTTCACCTTCGGCGGGGTGGTGCCGCCGCAGGCGACCGCGGCGGGCGCGGTGGGCACGTCCACGCGGGCGTCCTGGGCGGCGGCCGTGGCCTTCGGTGCGGGCTTGTCGCCCGCCCGCAGCAGGCCGCCGACCACCGCGAGGACCACCACGACCACGCCGATCGACCCGTACAGCAGCACCGCCCTGCGGCGGCGCGCCCGGCGGCGCTCGGCCTCCCGTCTCGCCTTCAGTCGGGCCAGTTCACGGCGGCGGGTCTGGCTGGCGCTCGGCATGCTTCCTCTCCACGTACGGCAGGCGTCTGACCGGCGGGCGCCGGCGCGGCGGCCGCGCCCACCAAGGAGTCTAACCAGGCTCACGCCACACCGTGACCCCGAGGGGTCGATCCATCCGGGGCTACCGCTTCGCTCCTTGAGCCCCGGACCCCTATCCATCCGGGGCTACCGCTTCGCTCCTTGAGCCCCGGACCCCCAGTAGACTCTGGACCGGCCCATCCGAGGGCGCCCGCCGCCCGCGACCAGACCGCCGCGACATGCTGATCGCCTCGTTCCCAGCCGGGACCTTCCAGACCAACTGCTACCTGGTCGCCGACTCCGCCGGCGCCGAGGCGCTGGTCATCGACCCCGGGCAGGACGCCATGCCCGGCATCGAGGAGCTCTGCGCCGAGCACCGCCTGCGGCCGGTGGCGGTGCTGCTCACCCACGGCCACCTCGACCACCTCTGGTCGGTCGCGCCGCTGGCCGGCTCGCACGGGATCCCCGCCTGGATCCATCCACGCGACCGCCACCTGCTCACCGATCCGCTGGCCGGGGTCGGCCCCGAGCTGCGCGCCATGCTGCCAGGGCTGGAGCTGGCCGAGCCGGACGACGTCCGCGAGCTGGCCGACGGGCAGGTCCTCGACCTGGCCGGCGTCCGCCTGGTGGCCGACCACACGCCCGGTCACACCCCCGGCCACGTCACCTTCCGCGACGAGCAGGTGCTGTTCGCCGGGGACCTGGTGTTCGCCGGGTCGATCGGCCGGACCGACCTGCCCGGCGGCTCGCTGCCGGAGATGCTGGCCTCGCTCGCCGGGCGCTTCCTGACCCTCCCCGACGAGCTGCAGGTGCTCCCCGGCCACGGGCCGGCCACCACGGTCGGGCGCGAACGCGCCAGCAACCCGTTCCTGGCCGGGCTCGAGGCGTCCGAGGAGCGTCGGTGACGCCCGCGGACGTCGTTGGCCGCACGGTGAGCCACCCCGTAGGGTGGTGGTCGCCGGCCGTCCCGCCCATCGACCGAGGAGCCCGCTCGTGACCCGACCGCTGCTCGGCGCCATGCGCTCGCACGCCTGCGGCACGCTCCGCGCCGCCCACGCAGGCACCGAGGTGCGCCTGGCCGGCTGGATCGCCCGCCGCCGCGACCACGGCGGGGTGGTCTTCCTGGACCTCCGCGACAGCTCCGGCGTGGTGCAGCTGGTGGTCCACCCGGTCGAGGCACCGGCCGCCGCCGCGGCCGCGCACGAGGTCCGGGTCGAGGACTGCGTCCGGGTGACCGGCGCGGTCGGCATCCGGCCCGCCGGCAACGAGAACCCCGAGCTGCCCACCGGCGAGGTCGAGGTGGCAGTGGCCGACCTCGAGGTGCTCGGGCCGGCGGCCACGCCGCCGTTCCCGATCAGCGACGCGGTCGAGGTCGACGAGGTCCTCCGGCTGCGCCACCGCTACCTGGACCTGCGCCGCCCCGCCACGCGGCGAGGGCTGGAGCTGCGCGCCCACACCAACGCGGTGATCCGGCGGGTGCTGGAGTCCCACGGCTTCCTCGAGGTGGAGACCCCCTACCTGACCCGCTCGACCCCGGAGGGCGCGCGCGACTTCCTGGTCCCGACCCACCTGCAGCCGGGCGAGTTCTACGCCCTGCCGCAGTCGCCCCAGCTGTTCAAGCAGCTGCTGATGGTGGCGGGGGTGGAGCGCTACTACCAGATCGTGCGCTGCTTCCGGGACGAGGCGCTGCGGGCCGACCGGCAGCCCGAGTTCACCCAGCTCGACGTCGAGCTGTCCTTCCTCGACGAGGAGGACGTCTACGCCCTCTGCGAGGAGCTGATGGCGGCGGTCTGGCGCGAGGCCCTCGGCGTCGAGCTGGCCGTGCCGTTCGCGCGCCTGTCCTACGCCGAGGCGATGCGCCGCTTCGGCTCGGACAAGCCCGACCTCCGCTACGGCATGGAGCTGGTCGACCTCGGCGAGGTCTTCGCCGCCACCAAGGTCGGCGTGTTCGCCGGGGCGCTCGAGGCCGGCGGGTCAGTGCTCGGCCTGGTGGTCTCCGGCGGCGCCGACCTCACCCGCAAGCAGCTCGACGCGCTCACCGCCTGGGTCCGCGAGCGGGGCGCCAAGGGCCTGGCGTGGGTGGCGGTCGAGGAGGAGGGGCTGCGCTCGCCGCTGGACAAGTTCTTCTCCGACGCCGAGCGGGCCGAGCTCCGCCGGGTCACCGGGGCGATCGCCGGCGACCTGGTGCTGGTGGTGGCCGACCGCACCCGGCTCGGCCGCGCGATCCTCGGCGAGCTGCGCACCCGCCTGGCGGCCGAGCGTGGCCTGGTGCCCGAGGGACGCTGGGCGTTCGCCTGGATCACCGAGTTCCCGATGTTCGAGTGGGACGAGCAGGCCGGCCGCTGGGACGCGCTCCACCACCCGTTCACCTCCCCGTCGCTGAAGTGGGAGGACCGTTTCGACGAGGCGCCGGGTGAGGCGACCGCGCGCGCCTACGACCTGGTCCTGAACGGGGTCGAGCTCGGCGGCGGCAGCATCCGTGTGCACCAGGCGGAGGTGCAGCGGCGCATCTTCGAGGTGCTCGGCATCGGCGCCGACGAGGCCGAGGAGAAGTTCGGCTTCCTGCTGCGCGGCCTGTCCTTCGGCGCGCCACCGCACGGCGGCATCGCCTTCGGGCTCGACCGGGTGGTGATGCTGCTCGCCGGGATGGACTCGATCCGCGAGGTGATCGCGTTCCCCAAGACCCAGTCGGGGGCCGATCCGCTCACCGGCGCTCCCGCCGAGGTCTCCGACGCCCAGCTCGCCGAGGTCCTGCTGCGCCTGGTCCCGCGGCCCGGCCGGCCCAAGGAATAGTTCTTTCTATCTAGCCTTGCCGGTAACCTCCGGTCGGGTGTTCAATACACGCTCGGCAGCGCCCGACGTTGTACGTGACCTGGCTTTTCGTTTGCGCCAACACTTCGACGTAGGGGACCGGGCTCACGATCGCGGCAGGCACCTGGGCGACCGGGTACCGGAAACGACCGGGACGGACCCCACCTGCTTTTCCGAGCAGGTGCATACGTTGACCGGGACACGGCAAGCGTGGAGCGCTGCCGCGCGTCTTCCCCCGCCGGCGCCGGTACGATGGCCGTCCCATGGATCTCTTCTCGGCCAGCGCCGACGCGGCGGTGCGGGCCGGCGCGCCGCTGGCGGCCCGGATGCGGCCGCGCACCCTCGACGAGTTCGTCGGCCAGGCGCACGTGCTCGGCGAGGGCAGCGCCCTGCGCTCGCTGATCGAGGCCGACGAACTGCGCTCGGTGATCCTGTGGGGTCCGGCGGGTAGCGGCAAGACCACCCTGGCCCAGATCGTGGCGCTCGCCACCAGCTCCACCTTTGAGGAGCTCTCGGCCACCAGCGCCGGCGTCAAGGACGTCCGCGCCGTGCTGGCGGCCGCCCGCGAGCGGCTCGGCGCGGTGGGCCGGCGCACGATCCTGTTCATCGACGAGATCCACCGGTTCAACAAGGCCCAGCAGGACGCGCTGCTGCCAGGGGTCGAGGACCGCACCGTGGTGCTGGTCGGCGCCACCACCGAGAACCCGTTCTTCACCGTCAACGCGCCGCTGCTGTCGCGGTCGCTGCTGTTCCGCCTCGAACCGCTGTCAACCACCGACCTGGAGACGATCGTCCGCCGCGCCCTGACCGACGCCGAGCGCGGCCTCGGCGGCCGCGATCTCACCCTCGACCCCGACGCCCTCGCCCACCTGGTCGACCGGGCCGGCGGCGACGCCCGAGGAGCCCTCAACGCGCTCGAGGCGGCCGCGCTGGTGGTGGAGGCACGCGGCCAGCGGCACGTCACCCTGGCCGACGTCGAGGACGCCCTGCAGCGCCCGCGGGTGGTCTACGACCGCGCCGGCGACCAGCACTACGACGTCGCCAGCGCGTTCATCAAGTCGATCCGCGGCTCCGACCCGGACGCCGCCCTGCACTACCTCGCCCGCATGCTGGCCGCCGGCGAGGACCCCCGCTTCATCGCCCGCCGCATGGTCATCTCCGCCAGCGAGGACGTCGGCCTGGCCGACCCGCAGGCCCTCGGCGTGGCCGTGGCCGCCTTCCAGGCGCTCGAGTTCGTCGGGCTGCCCGAGGCCCAGCTCAACCTCGCCGAGGCGGTCGTCTACCTGGCGCTCGCGCCCAAGTCCAACAGCACCACCAAGGCCATCGCGGCGGCCACCAGGGAGCTGGAGGAGGCGGGCGCCGGCCGCGTCCCCGCCCACCTCCAGTCCGCCTCCCACCCCGGCGAGCGCCGCCTCGGCATCGGCGTCGGCTACGTCTACCCGCACGACCATCCCGGCCACTGGGTGCAGCAGCGCTACCTGCCCGAGGGGCTCCAAGGCGGCTACTACCGGCCTTCCGACCAGGGCCGCGAGCCCCAGTTGGCCGATACCTGGCGGGAGCGAGATAAACTGCGCCCCGACGAGCCGCCCGCCTCCCCCGGGTCGGACAGGGCGGCCGGAGGCGGGCAACCCCGGGGAGCCAGCCCGCGACCGTCGCCCGACCGCGAGGAGCCGACACCGTGAGCGCTCTGGATTACGCCTGGTTTGCCGTTGCCGTGCTGGTCGGTGTCATGGTGATCGTCGTCTGCGTGGTGATGGCCAACGTCTTCAGGGTGCTGACCTCGACCAAGGAACTGATCGACGGCGTCACCAGCCAGACCGTCCCCCTCCTGCAGAACGTCAACGGCACCGTCTCCCTGGTCAACCAGGAGCTGATCCGGGTCGACGGCATCCTGTCGACCGCCGAGACGGTCTCCGCCACCGTCGGCAACATGGTCAACGTGGTCTCCTCGACCGTGGCCAGCCCGCTGGTGAAGCTCAGCGCGCTCGCCTACGGGCTGCGCAAGGCGGCGGGCAAGGCGGCCGAGGGCGAGGAGGAGCCGCCACGGCGCAGGCGGTGGCGGCGGTGAAGCGGGTGTTCTGGGGCATGCTCGGCGTCGGCTTCGGCGCCGTTGTCGGAGCCAGCGCGGTACGCTGGGCGTCCAGGACGGCGGAGCGGCTCACGCCGAGGTCGCTTGGCCAGCGTTCGTTCGACGCCGCCGGTGACTGGCGCCGGCGGCTGACCGCCGCGGTCGACGAGGGGCGGGCGGCGATGGCCGCCCGCGAGGCGGAGCTGCGAGCTCTGTACGCCGAGCCGGGGGACGAGGCGACCTAGCGTCTCGGCCTGGCTCGGCGGCCAGTTCCGGCGTCCGTCAAGCGCGCGAGGTCCAGCTCATGAACTCGATCGAGATCCGGCGGCGATTCACCGACTACTTCGTCGAGCACGGGCACCGGCTGGTGCCCTCGAGCTCGCTGATCCCAAGCGACCCCAGCCTGCTGCTCGCCAACGCGGGCATGAACCAGTTCAAGCCGTACTTCCTCGGCGAAGCGGTGCCCGAGTTCAAGCGGGCCACCAGCGTCCAGAAATGCGCCAGGACGCTCGACATCGAGCAGGTCGGCCTCACCCGCAGGCACTGCACCTTCTTCGAGATGCTCGGCAACTTCTCCTTCGGCGACTACTTCAAGGCCGGCGCGGTCGAGTTCGCCTGGGAGCTGCTCACCGAGCGGTTCGGCCTCGACCCCGAACGCCTCTGGACCACCGTCTACCTGGACGACGACGAGACCATCGGCCTGTGGCAGGAGGTTGGCGTCCCCCCCGAGCGCATCCAGCGCCGCGGCAAGGAGGACAATTTCTGGTCGATGCACGTGGCCGGGCCGTGCGGCCCGTGTTCGGAGATCTACTACGACCTCGGCCCCGACTACGGGCGCGAGGGCGGCCCGGTCGCCGACGAGGAGCGCTACCTGGAGATCTGGAACCTGGTCTTCATGCAGGACCTCTGCGACGACGACGAGCAGGTGGTCGGCGAGCTGCCCTCCAAGAACATCGACACCGGCGCGGGCCTGGAGCGGCTCGCCATCGTCCTGCAGGGCGTCGACAACATCTTCGACACCGACCTGCTCGCCCCCATCCGCGAGGAGGTCCAGGCCGCCACCGGTCGCCTCTACGGCCGCGAGCGGCGGACCGACGTCGCCATCCGGATCGTCACCGAGCACGCCCGCACCGCCAGCTTCCTGATCGCCGACGGCGTGCTCCCCTCCAACGAGGGCCGCGGCTACGTGCTGCGCCGGCTGGTCCGCCGCGCCGTCCGCCACGCCCGCCTGCTCGGCGCCGACGAGGGCGTGCTGCCGCGGATCTGCGAGCGGGTGGTCGCCAACCTCGGCGAGGCCTGGCCGGAGCTGGTCGCGCAGCGCTCCCTCATCACCCAGGTGACCGCGAGCGAGGAGGAGTCGTTCACCCGCACCCTCCGCCAGGGCTCGGCCCTGCTCGACGAGGCGATCGCCAGGACCCGCCAGGGCGGCGGCACCACCCTCGACGGCGGGGACGCCTTCCGCCTGCACGACCGCTACGGCTTCCCCTACGAGCTCACCCTCGAGGTGGCCGAGGAGGCCGGGCTCACCGTCGACGCCGACCGCTTCGGCGAGCTGATGGAGGAGCAGCGGCGCCGCGCGCAGGAGGCGCGCAAGGGCATGGCCGGAGCTCAGCGCCAGCTCGAGGCCTACCGCGAGCTGGCCGGCCGCCACGGCCAGACCGTGTTCGTCGGCTACGACCGCACCGAGGCCGAGGCGCGCGCGCTCGCGCTGCTCCGCGACGGTGAGGAGCTGGCCGGCGCGGTCAAGGGCGACGAGCTCGAGCTGATCCTCGATCGCAGCCCGTTCTACGCCGAGGGCGGCGGCCAGGTCGGCGACACCGGCACGGTCGAGACCACCGCCGGTGCCGTGCTCGACGTGCTCGACACCAAGCCCGGGCTGGAAGGGCTCCACGTCCACCGCGCGCGCGTGACCAGCGGCGAGCTCCGCCCCGGCCAGGAGGTGCTCGCCCGGGTCGACGCGCCCCGCCGTGCCGCCGTGACCCGCAGCCACACCGCCACCCACGTGCTGCACTGGGCGCTCCGCCAGGCGCTCGGTGACCACGCCAGGCAGCAGGGCTCCCTGGTCGACGCCGGCCGGCTCCGCTTCGACTTCGCCCACTTCTCGGCGATCGACGCCGAGCAGCTCGCGGCGGTCGAGGGCGACGTCAACCGCCACCTGCTCGACGACCCGGAGGTGCGCGTCTGGCATGCCAGCCAGAGCGAGGCCGAGGCGGCGGGGGCGATCGCGCTGTTCGGCGAGAAGTACGGGTCGGTGGTGCGCATCGTCGACGTCGGCGACTTCTCCCGCGAGCTCTGCGGCGGCACCCACGTCGGGCACGGCACCCAGGTCGGGCCGCTGGTGATCCTCGGCGAGGCCTCGATCGGCTCCAACCTGCGGCGGGTGGAGGCGCTCACCGGGCTGGACGCGCTGCGCTGGTTCGACCGTGAGCGCCGGCTGCTGGCGGAGATCACCACGCTGCTTCGTGCCACCCGGCCCGAGGACGCTCCCGAGGCGTTGCGCCGGCGGCTGGAAGCGCTGGCCGACGCCCAGCGCGAGCTGGAGCAGGTCCGGGCCGCGCAGCTCACCGGCAGGGCGGCCGAGCTGGCCGGCAGGGCCGCCACGGTGGACGGCGGCTGGCTGGTGGTCGAGCAGGTGCCCGACGCCGGTACCGACGAGCTGCGCCGCATCGCCGCGGCAGTGCGCGACCGCCACCGGGGGCGCCCTGGCATGGTGGTGCTCGGCTCGGCCGGCGACGGCAAGGCGGCGCTGGTCGCCATGGTCACCGCCGACCTGGTCGACCGTGGCCTGGCCGCGCGCGAGGTGCTGCTGCCGGCGGCCAAGGTGGTCGGCGGCGGCGCCGGCGGCAAGGGCGACCTGGCGATGGCCGGCGGCCGCGACCCGTCCCGCCTGGCCGAGGCGCTGTCGCTGGCGGCCAGCGAGGCGAGGAGGCATCTAGAGGGACTGGGGGGTCCGGGGGCTCAAGGAGCCGAAGGCGGTAGCCCCCGGATGAATCAGGGGGGTCCTGGACCGGGATGAGCGGGCGCGTCCTCGCCCTCGACGTCGGCAGCCGGCGTCTTGGCGTGGCCGTGTCCGATCCCACCGGCACGGTTGCTTCCCCGCTGGTGACGCTGCCACGGCGCTCCGCCGCCGCCGACGCCGCCGCGCTGGCCAAGCTCGCCGCCGAGCACGAGGCCGCCACGCTGGTGGTCGGCCTGCCCCGGACGCTTCCAGGCGGCGAGGGCCCCGCCGCCAGAGCGGTGCGCTCCTACGTGGAGGAGCTCGGCACGCACCTGCCGGGGCTGCGCGTGGAGCTGGTCGACGAGCGGCTCTCCACGGTCGCGGCGGAGCGCGCCATGATCGAGGGCGGTGTCCGCCGCGCCGCCCGCCGTGCCGCCGTCGACCAGGTCGCGGCCAGCCTCTTCCTGCAGGTGTGGCTGGACGCCAACCGGGAGCGGCGGGAGGCCACGTGATGGCGACCCGGACCGAGCGGCGGGTGCAGAAGCGGCGGCGCACGCGTGGGCTGGCAATCTTCAGCTCGTTCACGGTCCTGACCGCGGTGGTCCTGTACGGGGCGTTCCAGATCGCCGGCGGGCGCGGCGGGCCGGAGGTGACGCCAGGGCAGCCGGTGACCGTGACCGTCCTGTCGGGGGAGGGGACCCGCGACGTCGCCCAGTCGCTGGAGCGCCTCGGCGTGGTCGACAGTGCCGCGCGCTTCCGCCGGGTCGCCTCCGAGCGCGGCCTGGACAGTTCGCTGCGCCCAGGCACCTACCAGCTCAGCACCGGGATGACCGCCGAGGAGGTGCTCGAGATCCTGGTCAAGGGTCCGGTCACCAACGCCCTCACCGTCCCGGAGGGGTTCACCCTGCGGCAGATCGGCGACCGGCTGGCCGCCGTCGGCAAGTTCGACCGCGCCGAGGTGTACCGCGCCCTGCGCGACCCCAAGCTGATCAGCCCGTACCGCCCTCGCGGCAAGCCGCTCGAGGGCCTGCTGTTCCCGCTCACCTACCGGATCGACAAGGACGACACCCCGGCGACCATGGTCCAGGCCATGCTCGACCAGCTCCAGCTGGTCCTGTCCAAGTACGACCTGGCCGGTGCCCGGCCCGCCGGCCGGCGGCTCTCCCCCTACCAGCTGTTGACCGTGGCCAGCCTGATCGAGAGCGAGGCCAAGGTCCCGGCCGACCGGCCCAAGATCGCCGCGGTGATCTACAACCGGCTCCAGCGCGACATCCCGCTGCAGATCGACCCGACGGTGCAGTACGCCTGGGTGCTGCGCGGCCGCCCCAAGCCCCGGCTCAGCCTCGACGACCTGAAGATCGGCTCGCCTTACAACACCTACCAGGTGCGAGGCCTGCCGCCGACCCCGATCAACTCACCGGGCGAGGATTCGATCCGCGCCGCGCTGCAGCCGGCGGCGGGCAACTGGCTGTACTACGTGGTGATCGCGCGCGACGGCCATCACGCGTTCACCGCCGACTACCAGCAGTTCCTGACGCTCAAGCGGAAGGCCAAGGAACTCGGGGTGGCCTAGTGCCGACCGCGGCGGTGCTCGGCTGGCCGCTGACCCATACCCTGTCGCCGCGGCTGCACCACGCCGCCTACCAGGCGGCCGGCCTGGAGGGCTGGTCCTACGAGGCGCGGCCGACCCGCCCCGAGGAGCTGCCGGCGGCGCTGGGCGAGGTCCGCACCGGCGGGCTCGCCGGGGTCAACCTGACCGTCCCGCACAAGCGGGCCGCCGTCGCCCTGCTCGACCAGCTCGAGCCCCCGGCCGACGCGCTCGGGGCGGTCAACACCGTGCGCCTGGTCGACGGCCGCCTCACCGGCGCCAACACCGACGTGAGCGGGGTGCTGTGGGCGCTCGGCAACCAGCTCGGCATGCGCGGGCCCGGCTGGGACGGGCAGGGGCCGGCACTGCTGCTCGGCTCGGGCGGCGCCGCCCTGGCGGTCGCCTACGCCTGGGCCCGCCTCGCCGAGGCCAGGCGGCGGCACGGCCTGGCCACCTGCCCGCTGGCCGTGGCCGGCCGCGACCCCGAGGCCACCGCGCTGGTCGCCGCGCACGCCGGGCCGGGCGCGGCCGTGCTCGGCTGGGACGGGGTCGCGGACGCGGTCGCCGCGGCCGGCGTGCTCGTCCACGCCACCGTCCTGACCGCCAGGGGCGAGCCGGTCCCCGGCGCCGACCGCCTGCGCCCCGCGGTCCGCGTGCTCGACTGCAACTACGGCCCGGACGCCCATGGGCTGGTCGACGCCGCCAGGGCGGCCGGTGCCGCCGCGGCCGTCGACGGCCTCGGCATGCTCTGCGCTCAGGCCGCCGGCGCGGTCGTGAAGCTGGCCGGCATCCGCCCCGACCTGCGCGCCATGGCTGCCGCGGTCGGCCTCGCCTGGCCCGCCGGCGCCTGAACCCCCTCCGCTCAAGCGCCCCACCGGCGCTGCCGAAGGCTTGATGGACCGGCCGCGCGACCCGCAAGAGGGGGCACCATGCCCGCATCCCTGGTGCCGGCTGGGAGGAGTGGCCGGCCATGAGCTTCCAGGGCACCCTTGATCTGTTCGGCTTGGCCGACATCCTGCGCATGCTCGCCGCCACCGGGAAACGGGGCGGGCTGCTGCTGCAACGGGACGGCGTCGACGGCGGGGTCTGGCTGGTTGACGGCGGGGTCGCCTGGGCGGCCGGCCGCACCGGACCGGGACCCTTGGCCCGCCGGCTGTTCGGCCTCGGCGCGGTCGAGCCGGACGCGCTCGCCGAGGCGGTGCGCCAGGCGGCGGCCGGCGGGTCCCTGACGGCCGCGCTCCTCGACGCCGGAGCGATCGGCGCCGACCGGCTCGGCGAGGTCGCCAGGGAGCACGTCGCCGACGAGCTGTTCGACCTGGCGCGCTGGTCCGACGGGAGCTTCCGCTTCGAGCAGGACGAGGAGCCGCCCGAGACGCTCGACCCGCCCTTGCGGGTGGAGGAGGTGCTCTCGGAGACCGAGCGGCGTCTCACCGCCTGGCCGGAGATCGCCGGCAGGGTGCCCGGCCGCGCTGCCCGGCTGTCGCTGCCGCTCGGTGCGCCGGTCGACGCCGGCCCGGTGGCGGTCGACGCCGACGAGTGGCGCTTCCTCGCCGCCGTCGGCGGCAGCCGCACCGTGGCCGACCTGGTGGACGAGGCCGGCCAGGGCGAGTTCCGGACCTGTCAGGCGCTGGCGGCCATGGTCGAGCGCGGCCTGCTGGTGGTGGCGGACGACGCCACCGGCACCGCCCCCGCCGAGCAGGCCCTGCGCGCGGCGCTCGCGCAGGTGGACGCCGGGGGAGTGACCGCCACGCCGGGCGGTGGGGGGTTCCAGCCAGAGGAGGCGCGCGGGGCGGAGCCCGGCCCCGGTGGCGACGCGGCCGGTCCCGCGGCGGCGCCGGGGCTCGGCACCGAGCCGGACGCCGAGGCGATGCTGGAGCAGCTGATCAGCGGCGTGCGGGGGCTGTAGGCGTGGCGGACACTCCGGCCTGACCCCGGCACCGCCATGGCCAACCAGACCAGACAGCTCGGGCAGTTGCTGCTCGAAGAGGGGAAGGTCACCCCGGAGCAGCTCGAGTCCGCCGTGGCCGAGCAGCGGCGGGTGGGCCACTCGCTCGGCCGTGTCCTGGTCGAGCTCGGCATCCTCACCGAGCAGTCCCTGGTCGCCACGCTCGCCCATCAGATCGGCCTGCCCTTCGTCGACCTCGCCGACCACGCCATCGACCCGACCGCCGCCGCCAAGCTGCCCCTGGCCATGGCCAGGCGGCACTCCGCGCTGCCGATCGGCTACGACGGCGACCGCCTGGTGGTCGCGTTCTCCGACCCCGGCAACGTCTTCGCGGTCGACGACGTCCGCGCCGTCACCGGCATGGAGCTCCGCCCGGTGGTGGCCACCAAGGCGGACGTCGCGGCGGCGATCGAGCGCCTCAACCGGACCGACGACACCGTGGGCGAGATCGTCGCCTCGGCCGCCGACGAGGCCGCCTCCTCCGAGGACCTCGCCACCATCACCCGGATCGTCGAGGACGCACCGATCGTCAAGTTGGTGAATCTGCTCATCCAGCAGGCCGTGCAGGACCGCGCCTCCGACATCCACATCGAGCCGCAAGAGCGCGAGCTGCGCGTCCGCTACCGCGTCGACGGCGTCCTGCACGAGGTGATGCGGCCGCCGCGGACCATCCAGGCGGGCGTGATCTCGCGCCTGAAGATCATGGCCGAACTCGACATCGCCGAGCGGCGCGTGCCCCAGGACGGCCGCGTCGCCCTCACCGTCGCCGGCAAGAGCGTCGACCTGCGCGTGGCCACCCTCCCCACCGTCTACGGGGAGAAGGTGGTGATGCGCATCCTGGACAAGTCGGCGGTGCTGCTCACCCTGCCGGAGCTGGGGTTCTCGCCCGAGAACTTCGAGCGCTACCAGGCCGCCGCGCGCAAGCCCTACGGCATGGTCCTGGTCACCGGCCCGACCGGGTCGGGCAAGTCGACCACCCTGTACGCCACCCTCAACAGCGTCAACGACGCCGACCGAAACATCGTGACCATCGAGGACCCGGTGGAGTACCGGCTCGGCGGGGTCAACCAGGTCCAGGTGAACGTGAAGGCGGGGCTGACCTTCGCGGCCGCGCTCCGCTCGATCCTCCGCTGCGACCCCGACATCGTGCTGATCGGCGAGATCCGCGACCCCGAGACGGCCCGGATCGCGGTCGAGTCGGCCCTCACCGGCCACCTGGTGCTCGCCACCCTGCACACCAACGACGCGCCGTCCGCCGTCACCCGCCTCACCGAGATGGGACTGGAGCCGTTCCTGGTCGCCTCGGCGGTGGACTGCGTACTGGCCCAGCGGCTCGCCAGGCGGCTCTGCGACAAGTGCAGGGAGCCGTACCGGCCCACCGAGGAGGCCCTGGCCGAGGCCGGCTGGCCCGCCGGCGAATCGGGCGGCGAGCCGCCGAAGCTGTACCGGGCGGTCGGCTGCACCGCCTGTGGCAAGACCGGCTACCGCGGCCGGCTCGCCTTGCACGAGGTCATGACCGTGACCGAGGAGATCGAACGGCGGTGCGTCGAGCGCCGTTCCTCCAACGAGATCGCCGAGCTCGCCCGCGCCGGCGGCATGACCACCTTGCGCCAGGACGGCCTCGCCAAGGCCGTGCTCGGCGACACCTCGGTGGAGGAGGTCATGCGGGTGGTGGTCTGAGGAGTCCGCCGCCGGCGGCGCGGAGGGTCAGCCGTTCAAGCTGTTCGGGCGGTACGCCGAGATCGAGAGGGTGGGCGGCCGCGCACCGCGGGCGTCCCCACTCCAGCCTCATGCCGAGTCACGGAGCCCGAGCATGCCAATCGACCCGCTCTTCGACCACCTGCTCGCGCACGGCCTGGTCGGCGCCGACGACCTGCACCGCGCGGTCGCGCATCAGGATGTCGGCGGCACCTCGCTGAGCCAGGCCCTGCTCGACCTCGGCCTGCTCGACGAGCGCGGCCTCACCGCCGCCCAGGCCACCCAGGCCGGTGTCGACTTCGCCGACCTGGCGGCGAGGCCGGCCGACGCCCGCGCCGCCCAGAGCCTGCCCGCCAACGAGGCCGCCCGCCTCCGCGCCCTGCCGGTCGCCCTCCGCGACGGCGCCCTGGTGGTCGCGGTCGCCGAGCCGGGCGAGCTGGAGCGGGTCGACGAGGTCGCCCAGCTCACCGGTCGCCGCGCCATCCCCGCGCTGGCCGCCCGCACCGACCTGGACGGAGCGATCGAGCGCTACGTCCGCGCGACCGAGTCGGGGAACGGCGCCGCCGACTCCTCCGACCAGGCCGCGCCGGCCGCCGGCGCGATCCCGACCGCCTCGCTCCCGCCGGCCCCTGGCAACGGCGCGGCGCCGCTCGAGGCGGCGCCGGCCGCCCGGCCGGCCGCCGCCACGCCACGCATGCGCGGCGAGGAGCCTACGACCCGCGTGGCCGTCGCCGAGCTGCTCGAGAAGGTCCTCGAACTCGGCGCCTCCGACCTGCACCTGACCTCGGGCGCGCGGCCGACCGTCCGCATCCACGGCCGCCTCACGCAGCTCGAGGACTACCCGGTGTTGGTGCCGAACGAGGTCCAGGCGATGGTCTACGCCATCCTCACCCAGAAGCAGCGCGAGCGCCTGGAGAGCGAGCTCGAGCTCGACTCCGCCCACAACCTGCCCGGACGGGCCCGCTTCCGCCTCAACGTGTACTTCCAGCGCGACAGCGTCGGCGCCGCCTTCCGGCTGATCCCCTTCGACATCAAGCCGCTCGAGGCGCTCGGCATCCCGCCGCAGGTGGGCAACCTGGCCCACCTGGCCCGCGGCTTCGTCCTGGTCACCGGGCCGACCGGCTCGGGCAAGTCGACCACGTTGGCCGCACTGGTCGACCAGGCGAACCGTGAGCGCAGCGAGCACATCATGACCGTCGAGGACCCGATCGAGTTCCTCCATGCCCACAAGAGCTGCCTGGTCAACCAGCGCGAGGTGGGGGAGGACACCAGGTCGTTCGCCAACGCCCTCAAGCACGTCCTGCGCCAGGACCCGGACATCATCCTGGTGGGCGAGCTCCGCGACCTGGAGACGATCTCGATCGCGCTCACCGCGGCCGAGACCGGGCACCTGGTCTTCGCCACCCTCCACACCCAGGACGCCCCCCAGACGATCGACCGCATCATCGACGTCTTCCCGACCAACCAGCAGCAGCAGGTCCGGGTGCAGCTCGCCGGCAGCCTCCAGGGCGTGGTCTGCCAGCAGCTCCTGCCGACCGCCGACGGCGCCGGCCGGGTGGTCGGGACCGAGGTGATGATGGCGACCCCCGCCATCCGCAACCTCATTCGCGAGGGCAAGACCCACCAGGTCTACTCGGCCATGCAGGCCGGCGCCAAGCACGGCATGCAGACCATGGACCAGTGCCTCGCCGACCTGGTGAAACGCCACCGCATCACCTACGACCTCGCCCTCGAGCGGTGCCATCACGTCGAGGACTTCAGCCGGCTCTGCGGCCGCTAGAAAGGCAGGAGGACGCCGGGCATGGCCCAGATCACCTACACCTACAAGGTCCGCGACCGGCAGGGCCGCATGATCGGCGGCACCCTCGAGGCCGACAGCCAGGGCGCCGTCGCCACCCGCCTGCGGCAGATGGGCTACGCGCCCATCTCCATCGAGGCCGCCAAGCGCGGCGGCCTGAAGATGGAGATCAGCCTGCCAGGCGGCGGCCGCGTCAAGCCGAAGGACCTGGCGGTCTTCTCACGGCAGTTCGCCACCATGATCAACTCGGGGCTGTCGCTGCTGCGCGCCCTGACCATCCTCGCCGAGCAGACCGCCAACAAGCGCCTGGCCACGGTCATCGGCGAGGTGCGGGCCGAGGTGGAGAAGGGCACCGCGCTGTCGGTGGCGCTCGCCCAGCACCCCAAGGTCTTCAACCGCCTGTACGTCGCCATGATCCGCTCCGGCGAGGTCGGCGGCTTCCTCGACCAGGTGCTGCTGCGCGTGGCCGAGACCCTCGAACGGGAGGTGGCGCTGCGCAGCAAGATCAAGTCGGCGATGACCTACCCGGTGGTCGTGTTCGCCATGGTCCTGATGATCGTCTCGGCGATGCTGGTGTTCATCGTGCCGATGTTCAAGAACCTCTACGCCAGCCTCGGCGGCCAGCTCCCCCTGCCCACCAGGATCCTGGTGGGCGTCTCCGACGTGGTCAAACAGGGCTTCCCGTTCGTGATCCTCGGCATCATCCTGGCCAGCTTCGGCTTCCGCCGCTGGATCGCCACCTCCTCCGGCCGCTACCGCATGGACGCCTTCAAGCTGAAGGCGCCCGTGTTCGGCCCGCTGTTCCACAAGACCGCGCTGTCGCGCTTCTCGCGCACGCTGGCCACCCTGCTCCGCTCGGGCGTGCCGATCCTGCAGTCCTTGGAGATCGTCTCGGAGACGGTCAACAACGGGGTCTTGTCCAAGGCCGTGAAAGACACCCAGGACGCGGTGCGCGAGGGCGAGAGCCTGGCGGTGCCGCTCGCCAAGCACGCCGTGTTCCCCGCCATGGTGGTGCAGATGCTGGCCGTCGGCGAGGAGACCGGCGCGCTGGACACCATGCTGTCGAAGGTCGCCGACTTCTACGACCAGGAGGTCGAGGCGGCCGTGGATGCGCTCACCAGCCTGATCGAGCCGATCCTGATCGCGGTGATGGGCGGCGCGGTCGGCTCGATGGTGATCGCGCTGTACATGCCGATGTTCAACATCATCAACCTCATAAAGTAGGTCCGCCGCGCGGGTCCGCGGGGCCCGCGCGGAACGCCGGAAGCCGGACGCCGCCCGCGCCGAGATGGCGCTGGCGGCGTCCTGTTTTCCCGCAAGTCATACGGTTCACTCAAGTGGGCCCCTGGAGCTTCCGATTGTCAGAACCAGCAAGGCCGGAACCGCGCCGGGCCGCCGCAGGCGGACCGAATCCCATCAGCCGGACGCGGCCTGCCAGTCCACAGCAGCAGCAAGGGGGGAGTGCATGCTCACCGCGATGCAGCGCCGCCTTCAGGGGCAGCAGCGCGAGGGTGGTTTCACGCTGATCGAGCTGATGGTCGTGGTCCTGATTATCGCGATCCTGATCGCGATCGCCATCCCGACCTTCCTCGGCGCCCGCAGGCGCGCCCAGGACCGGGCCGCGCAGAGCAACCTGCGCAACGCCCTGACGGCGCAGAAGGCCTACTACACCGACAACCAGGCCTACACCACCGTCCCGGACAGCATCAAGTCGATCGAGCCGTCGCTGACCTTCACGGCCACGGCCGCGCCGGCGCAGAACACCGTCTCGATGGTGACCAGCACCACGTCGGTCACCAACGACACGATCACGCTCGGCACCATGAGCGCGTCCGGTACCTGCTTCTACCTCAAGGACGCGGCCAGCGGCACCGCCGCCCAGGCCGGCACGTTCTACGGCAGCTCCAGCGCCTGTGCGGACACGGCCTCGGGGCAGGCCACGCTGAGCAAGTGGTAGCACAGCCTCATCACGCTGGTTGAGCGAAGGGCGGACCCGCTGGGTTCGCCCTTCCTCGTTGCCCACGGACGTTCCGCCGAAAGGTCCAGGGATTGCACACCACCCGAGGAGCACGGCCAACTAGCGAGGCACCCGCGACGGTCGACGCGCGCCTGGTGGAACTCGTCCTCGCCTGCCTGGTCACCGGCACCGCGTTCCTGCTGTCACCCGAGTTCATCTTCGTCCGGTCGCTGCTGGTCCCGACCCTGGCCCTCTACGCGGTCGCGCTGGTCCGCCGCGGGTCGGCGGCCGGCCGGCTCGG